>JBATRI010000032.1:0-6183 GCA_049292515.1 Geminicoccaceae bacterium | reverse complement strand
GGGCGCGGCGGCGGCGGTGGCAACAAGGGCTCGAGCTCGGCCCACAAGGCGTCGGGAAGTAGAGGTCTGGCCATGCCCAACCAACCCTATGCGCCCGATACGGGTTCCAGGTTATGTTAGGCGTTCTAAGGCAAAATCGGTCTTTCAACCTGCAAACGTTGAACCCAACCTAACATGAATATCGAAAGGCGTCCAATCCTCCAAGCTCTAGCCGAAGTTATCGGTGATAAAATAGCTGGTTAGCTTTGGAATATATAAGGTGTAGAGTTATATTACCGCAATAAGATATATCCAAAACAGCACTCTAAGAGTAAGAAGATAGTGTTCTGGGCTATCAACGCGCTATCCATATCCGTGGTAAACGAGGGCATGAGCTAACGGATAAATGAACCAACTCAGCCATGACATGACCGGTCGATGATAATCCTCGACGGTTTGCATTGGCCGCAGATTGTCAGATGATGGCGAACATTGTTGGCCTGAACGCGACTGGGAGAGAATCCGCAGAGTATAAATCAAATGGAGTGCGGGGAATGAAGATAATAATTGTTAGCATGCTTGTAATGATAAGCGCTCTAAGTCAGGCGATTGCTGCGCCGCCAAATATCATATTCATCCTTGTGGATGATTGGGGGTACGGAGACGCGAGCAGCAAATTAAGTGGTGTCCGTATCCCCGAGATCGACGCTATTGCCCAGGCGGGCGTCACTTTTACCGATGGGTACGTGACCGCCAGTCTATGCGCGCCAAGTCGTGCGGGAGCATTGCTCGGCTTTTCCTCACAGCGGGTCGGATTTTATGATAACCCGCCACCGTTGCCGGCGGACTGGCCGCCAACGTTCGGACTACCATTCGGTACAGCCACCGTCACCGAGGCTCTGCACGAACTCGGCTATGCAACCGCGATGTTCGGGAAATGGCATCTCGGCAATCGGCCAGATCAGCACCCTATGAATAAAGGATTTGATGAATTTCTTGGTATGATTGGCAGCTCACATCCATACTATGGAGTTATGGAAGGAAATCCAATACTTCGCGGGACTGAACCGGAACCTCAGGCCAACTATCTGACTGATGTGTTCGCGCAAGAAGCTGCATCTTTTATACGACGTCACTCAAAGCAGCCGTTCTTCATATATTTTGCCTCGAATGCCGTTCATCAGCCATATGATGCAAAGCCAGAAACATTGGCAACATTGTCCAGTATTATTGACCCAGAACGCAAACTTTTTGCCGGTACGCTGATCGGCCTCAGTGAGGCGGTTGGCACGATCGCGGCAGCATTGCGGGCGGAACGTATTTACGAGAACACCCTGATCGTGATAGTCGGTGACAATGGAGGCGTTCATGCCGGCAAGACAAAACCGCTGCGTGGTCGTAAAGGTTCTTTATTTGAGGGCGGCATTCGGGTGCCGTTCTTTATTTCATGGCCAAAAATGATTCCTCCGGGCAAGGTCTACACTCGACCGGTGTCAACTCTGGACCTGTACCCGACGTTCATGGCGGCGGCCGGTGCTGTGCCACCGGCCAAGGTCGAGGGCGTCAACTTGCTGCCCTACCTTACGACCACCGCGGTTCAACCTGATCGCTATCTCTATTGGGGTAGCAAGTTGAAAAGTGCTGTCCGTCTCGGCAAGTGGAAACTCAAGAGATCGGGAACGACGAACGAACTCTATAATCTTGCAACGGATATTTCTGAGAAGAAGAATGTCGCCGCCGCCAATCCATCGGTTGTGAGCAAACTGAATCGTGCTCGCGTGGCCTGGATTTCCACCTTGGTCTCGGCTCAATAGTCGCGCGAATCTCCAGAACGGAGTGAATCGGCTCAAGGTGAGCCTAAAAGGAATTTCCACTGCGCATGAAATAATCGCATCGGCACAACGCGGGGAAGGGCGCGGAAAATGACCGGGCAAGTGCGGCGTAGGCAAAATGGGCTGAAAACATTACCGGCAATGCGCTTCGCGTTAGCAGGCGTAGTCGCCATGAGTGTGCAGGCTTTGCCCATTTTGGCCGTCGCCGACAACGGGGTCGGTGGCTGGTCATCGCTGGCTACCTGGCCGCTGATTCCCATCCACGCCGTGTTGCTCGGCGACGGCCGTGTGATGACCTACGGCACCAACGCTGCCGGACAGCAGACCGGCCGGTTCATCTACGATGTCTGGGACCCACGTCTTGGGCTGACCAGTGCCGCCCACCTGACGCTACTCAACACCACCACCACGGATCTATTCTGCAGCGCGCAGCTTGTCCTGCCCAAAAGTGGCGACGTGTTCATGGCCGGCGGTGATCTGTGGGACGGCCGGCACACACGCAATGAGGGTAACAGCGACACCACCATGTTCGATCCGGACTCCAACGCGTTGAACCCGGGCGCGGCCATGAACCGAGCGCGCTATTACGGCACCGCTACCACACTGGCTAACGGCGAGATCTATCTCCAGGGGGGGCGCGGTGTCAGGACCTTCACCCCCGGCGGTCCCGGAGGCGAGGATCAGCCGGAGATCCGCGACGGCACCGGCAACTTCAGGGCCCTTAGCGGCGTCGATACCTCGTCTCTTTATTTCTGGTATCCGCGCAACTGGGTGGCACCGGACGGAAGGGTTTTCGGCTTCTCCGATCTCAGGATGTACTACGTCGATCCCTTTGCCAACGGCGGCAACGGCTCAATCGTGTCGGCCGGGTCGATGCCGGCCGACGGCCCCAGCGGGGTGTCGTCGAGCGAGGTCATGTACGCGCCGGGCAAGATCCTTCGCGTCGGCGGTGGCGTTCTCCACAATCAGGCGACGGCGGACGGTCGTAATGCCGCCGTGGTGATCGACATTAATGGACCGACACCGCAGATTGCGCTCGCCGCCCCGATGCCGGCAGCTCTGCATTGGCACACGGCTACGGTCGTCGCCGACGGGCGGATCGTGGTCACCGGCGGAAGTCTCAAAAGCAACCAGCTGGTCGGCGTCTCCACCCACGCCTTGATCTGGGATCCCGCGACCAACAAGTGGACCAAAGGTGCGAAGGGGTCCGGACGCTCGCGTCTCTACCATTCAACGGCGCTGCTGCTTCCCGATGCGACCGTCCTCGTTGGAGGCGGCGGGGCAAGGGGGCCGCAAACCAATCTCAACGTCGAGAAGTACTTTCCGCCCTATCTCTACACTGCAGCGGGCGCCTTCGCCCCCCGACTGAAAATCCTTACGGTTCCGGCCAAGCTGACCCACGGCAGGCAGTTCAAGGTGACGGTCAACAAGGCCTGGCGGGCGCGGCGGGTGACCCTGATCAAGACCGGATCGGTGACGCACAGCTTGAACATGGAGCAGCGCTTCATGGAGTTGCCGTTCACGCGCTCGGGTCCCACGCTGCGCATCAATGCACCCGCGAGCGCAGCGCTGGCGCCGCCCGGCATGTATCTCCTGTTCATCATCGACGCCGATGGCGTGCCATCGGTCGGCAAGCTGGTCGCCCTCTAGAAGAGTACCGTCAGGCGGCGCCGGCCAATGCCTGCTCCAGATCGGCGATGATGTCGGCAGCCGTCTCGATCCCGATCGACAGCCGGACCACGTCCGGGCCGGCGCCCGCCGCCACCAGCTGGTCCTCGTCGAGCTGGCGGTGGGTGGTGGAGGCGGGGTGGATGATGAGCGAGCGGGTGTCGCCGATATTGGCGACGTGGCTCAAGAGCTGGCAGCCGTCGACCACGCGCACGCCCATCGCGTAGCCGCCCTTGACGCCGAAGGTGAAGACCGACCCCAGGCCGCGCGGGCAGTATTTCTCCAGGAGCGCGGTGCGGTTCTGCGGCAGCCTCGGGTAGGAAACCCAGCTCACGTTGGGGTTGGTCGCCAGCCAGGCTGCCACGGTGTCGGCGTTGGCGACGTGGCGGTCCATGCGCAGCGGCAGGGTCTCGATGCCCTGCAGGATCAGGAACGCGTTGAAGGGCGACAAAGCAGGGCCCATGTCGCGCAGCCCGATCGCCTTGTTGCGCACCGTCAGCGCGAAATTGCCGAAGGTCTCGTAGAAGCGCAGGCCGTGATAGGCGGGGGTGGGCTCGGCCATGAGCGGGAACTTGCCGTTGGCCCAGTCGAACCGGCCGCCCTCGACGATGGCGCCGCCCACCGAGTTGCCCTGGCCGCCCAGATACTTGGTCATCGAATGGACGACGATGTCGGCACCCCATTTGAGCGGCTGGCAGAGGTAGGGGGTGGGCAGGGTATTGTCGACGACCAGCGGCACGCCGTGGGCATGGGCGATGGCGGCGATGGCCTCGATGTCGGCGATGATGCCGTCGGGGTTGGAGGCGCTCTCGATGAACACGGCGCGCGTCTGATCGTCGATCGCGGCGGCGAAATTCTCGGGCTCGCGCGGATCGACGAACTTGGCCTGCCAGCCGAACTGCGGGAAGGTGTGGGTCATCTGGGCTACCGAG
The DNA here is from genome assembly GCA_049292515.1 of Geminicoccaceae bacterium. Lineage (GTDB taxonomy): Bacteria > Pseudomonadota > Alphaproteobacteria > Geminicoccales > Geminicoccaceae > Benzoatithermus. The sequence goes on along the minus strand of JBATRI010000032.1, from coordinate 1,772 downwards.
CCGCCATAGAGCTTGGCGCTCGCGACCACGTTGTTGCCGGGCTGCAGCAGGTTGAGGAAGGTCAGGAACTGGGCCGCGTGGCCGGAAGCCGTGCAGCAGGCGGCGGTTCCGCCCTCGAGGGCGGCAAGGCGCGATTCCAGCACGGAGACCGTGGGGTTGGTCAGCCGTGTGTAGATGTTGCCGAACTTCTGCAGGTTGAACAGCGCCGCCGCATGGTCGACATCGTCGAACACGTAGGAGGTCGTCTGATAGATCGGCACGGCGCGCGCACCGGTGGTCGGGTCGGGCTCGGCGCCGGCATGGACTGCCAGGGTCTCGAAGCCATAGGTCCGGTCGCTCATGTTCAAAATCCCCCTGCATCGATCGGGCGCCGGTCTAACGCAGGGGCCGCCTGCGGTCCAGCCGCCGGTCAGCGATCGTGGAGGGCCCGCGAATCCGCCGGCGCCTGCTCGCGCTCGACCATGCCGTAATCCCGCTGCACCTCGGTCACGCGCAGCCGATAGTTCTTGAACATCCGGTGGCGGCCCAATGTCTGCGCGGCGCGATGCTCGCCGAGGCGGCGCCAGTTTGCCAGCGCCTGCTCGTCGCGCCAGATCGACAGGGACAGGAGCTTGCCGGGCTCGGTCAGGCTCTCGAACCGCTCGACGGAGACGAAGCCGTCGATGCCGGCCAGATGCGGCCGCAGCTCGGCGGCGAGATCGAGATACTGGCCGCGATACTCGGGATGCGGCCAGACCTCGAAGATGACCGCGATCACGCGAGACCGCCCTTCTTGCGCTTCAGCTGCACGGCCTGGCCGCGCTTGGACGAGACGATGCCGCGATCGACGCCGAGCCAGCCGATCTCGCCGAACAGGCGTCCGTACTCGATCTTCGGGCAGCGATCCATGATCACCTCCGCTCCCTCTGCGCGTGCCCGTTCAGCCGCCGCGTCGTCGCGCACGCCCAGCTGCATCCAGATGACCTTGATGCCCAGGCGCACGGCCTCGTCGGCGACGGCGCCGGCCTCGCTGGAGCGGCGGAAGATCGAGACCATGTCCGGCACCAGCGGCAGGCTCGCGAGGTCCGGGTGGACGGTCTCGCCCAGGAGAACCTCGCCGGCACTGCGCGGGTTGACCGGCAGCACGCGATAGCCCTTGCCCTGCAGATAGAGCATGGCGAAGTAGGACGGCCGCATCTGGCTGGTCGAGGCGCCGACCATGGCGATGGTCTTCACCCGCAGCAGGATGCGCCGGATCTGGCTGTCGTCGTAGACCAGTGGCTGGTCGGGCATGGGCTTTCCGGCGCTGGCGGCAGAGGCTACGCAGCATCATGTAGACGGCCGCAGCGGAGGCGCCAAGTGACCCTCGACCTACAGCAGACAGCGATCCTGGCCGGTGTCTCGACCGCCTCGATCACCACCATCCTGCTCAAGAAGGGCCTGCGCAACGTCTGGCTGCGCGGTGCGCGGCCGATGCGCCCCGGCCAGCCACGCCAGGTCGGCCGTGCCTTCACGCTGCGATTCGTGCCGGCGCGCGAGGACCTGGCGACGCCGGAATCCTGGTCGTCGCCGACCTCGACGCGGGCGGCGATCGAGGCGATGCCGGAGGGCTGCATCGCGGTGGTAGACGCCAACGGCGTCACCGACGCCGGCATTTTCGGCGACATCCTGTGCGCCCGCATGGTCAAGCGCGGGGTCGCCGCGCTGATTACCGATGGCGTGGTCCGCGACGTCGAGGGCGTGCTCGGCACCAATCTTCCGGTCTGGTGCGATGGCTTTGCAGCGCCGCCGTC
>JBATRI010000031.1:0-6422 GCA_049292515.1 Geminicoccaceae bacterium | reverse complement strand
GGCCCAGCTCGAGCGCGCGGCTACGGGTGTCCTCGTGCCGGGCGCAGGCCACGATCTCGCCGGCCATCGCATGGCGCTGCAGCACCCGCGCCAAGGAGCCGTTGATCAGGCCGATACCCAGGAATGCCACGCGGCGAAACGGTGTCATCCGTGCATCCGTCCGGCAACGAAGCCGGCCAGAGCGGCCACGACGCGGCGGTTCTCCTCCTCGCGACCGACGCTCACACGCAGGCATTGGGCGAGGCCGTAGCTGCCCATCTGGCGCGGGATGATGCCTTCGGCCTCGAGATAGGCGTTGGCCGCGGCCGCGTCGCGCCCGGCCCCGGCGGGAAACTCGATCAGGATGAAGTTGCCCTGACTCGGATGGACGCGCAGCCCCAGGGCCGTGATCTCCTGGCTGAGCCAAGGCAGCCAATGGGCATTGTGAACCCGCGCCCGCTCGGCGTGCTCCACGTCGTCGAGCGCCGCCACGCCCGCCGCCTGGGCCGGTAGCGAGACGTTGAATGGGCCGCGGACGCGGTGCATCACGTCAACGATCCCCGGCCCAGCGGTCATCCAGCCGAGGCGCAGCGCCGCCAGCCCATGCAGCTTGGAGAAGGTGCGCATCGAGACGGTGTTCGGCGTGGAGCGGGCGAGTTCCAGGCCGCTCGAGTAGTCCGCGGCATCCGCGTACTCGGCGTAGGCCGCATCGATCACCAGGACGACGTCGTCCGGCAAGCCGGCCCGCAAGCGCTCCAGCTCGCCAGCCGGCAGGTAGCTGCCGGTCGGGTTGTTGGGGTTGGCGATGAAGACCAGCCGGGTACGGGAGGTTACGTGCTCCAGCAGGCTATCGACATCGGCCCTGAGGTCGATCTCGGGGGCGGCCACCGGATTCGCCCCCGCCGCCAGTGCTGCCAGCGGGTACATCAGGAAGCCGTGGCGGCTGTACAGAACCTCGTCGCCGGGGCCGGCATAGGCGCGCACCAGCAGGCCGATCAGCTCGTCCGAGCCCGCCCCGCAGACGATGGCCTCGGGCTCCAGGTTGAAGCGCCGGCCGATCGCCTGGCACAACGCCGTGCAGTTGCCGTCCGGGTAGCGATGCAGCTCACCGACCGAGTCCCGATAGGCCTGCATGGCCTTGGGGCTCGGGCCGAGCGGGCTTTCGTTCGACGACAGCTTGGCGACCGGCTTGGTGCTGGCACTGCCGGCCTTCCCGCCGACATAGGGTGTGATTTCCAGAATGCCGGGCCGCGGCCGAGGTAAAGGCATCGTTCTACCTTGAATGTGTTGCCATGCCTTACGGCGTCAGTTGCCCGTGGGCAGCGGCCGGGCATAGCTCCCGAGCCACGTGCTCCGCAAGACATGCTCGTACGCCGTCGGCAATGCATCCGTCGCAAGAGGCTCCCTGGGCGAATAAAAGCCTTCGAGCTCAATCAAATGCTGCGCAAGGCCCGTATCGGGGCAGCGCTGGGTAGCGAGCCAGCGGGAGCTGACGCCCATGCCGGCCAGCAGCCGCGCTCGTCCGACATCCTGAGTCGTTTCGATGGCGAGGAGACTCATGTCGGCGCCGGAAGGGTCCGGCTCCATGGCGCCGACGACATAGGCGCCGCTGCCCTCGGGATAGGAGGTGGCCGAGCCGAACGGGAGTTTGGCCAACACCCGCAGCGGACGGATCGTGGTATCTACCAGCTGTGCCCACCAGGGCTCGAGCTCCCCCGGCAGCGGCAGCACCGCCAGATGCGCGGCACCGTCCGCCACGAGACGAAGCGCATGCGAGCAGCCTTCGGTGCGCTGGATCGGCGCCATGGAGCCGAAATGATCGCGCGCGATGTCCCACAGCTCGGGTTGGTCGCGGGGCACGCAGGCGGCAATCGCGAGCGGGGCCTGGGCGCGGGTGGTTGCCGCCAGCAGCTCACGCCACATCCGCACGAGGGTGCCGGCCGGGAACCCGTCGCCGGCGCGTGCCACGAGCCGCCTCAGGATCACGGCCTCCCGGCCTGGCCGGATCGCCGGCTGCCCGGTCGTGGTGCGCCGCTTGATGTCGGCGATCGCCCGGACAGCGCCCAGGCGCTCGACGAGCAGGTCGACCATGGCCTCGTCGAGGCGATCCACTGCGCGCCGCAAATCGTCGAGTTCAGAATCGGGGGAGCTTGACATCGTCGTTGCAAATCTCGCGGCAACAGGGCCTGGCGGCGATGGTCACGGCACTCGAAAGTGCTGGTCCGTGGGGCCGCGGCCGCATTGCGCGGGCGAAGGAACGTCGAGACCCGGCCGTTGTCAATCCTTGCGCACGAACCGCCACACGAGCTGGTCGTCCGGCCGCTGCGCCACGTGGAAGGTATCGCGCAGGCCCCAAGCCATATGCTGCTGATGCAGGGGTATGAACGCCACCGCCTCGTGCAGCAGCCGCCATGCCTGGGCCAGCATGGCATCGCGTGCCACGGGATCAGCGGTGGCGGCCGCATTGTCGATCAGCGCGTCGAGGCGTGGATCGGCATAGCCGCCAATGTTGAAGCCGCCGGCCGCCGAGGCCGCGTCGCGGCTGTGCGCGAGGTTGAACAGAGCGTTCCAGCTGTCGAAGGTGTTGGGCGCCCAGCCGATCATGAAGAAGCTGGTATCATACCCGCCCTGGCCCAGGATCTTGGCGAAGAACAGCGAGCGCGGCTGGATCGACAGCGCCACGCGGATGCCGACCTTGGCCAGCATGGCGGCCACCGCTTGGCAGATCGCCGCATCATTGACATAGCGGTCGTTAGGGCAGTCCAGCCCAAGGGCGAAACCATCTGGGTAGCCCGCCTCGGCGAGCAGGGCCCGGGCGGCGGCCGGGTCGTAGGGGTAGCGCTTCAGCCCTGCGGCATTGCCTTGGATGCTCGGGGCGATGAGTTCGGCCGTGGGCGTGGCCGCGCCCCGCATGATCTTGTCGCGGATGGCCTCCGCATCGATCGCCTGATACATGGCCAGCCGGACCCGGCGGTCCCGCAGGGGGTTCGCACCCTTGACGTCGGAGTAACGCAATTCGGTGCGGGCCTGGTCCATGCCGAAGAACACGGTCCGAACTTCGGGCGCCACCAGGACCTCCAGTCCGGGGGTCCGCCGTACCCGATCCAGATCCTGGAGCGGTATCGGGTAGGCGAGATCGACCTCGCCGCTCAGCAAGGCGGCGATCCGGGTCGTGCCCTGCGTCACCGGGCGGAACACCACGCGGTCGAGATTGCCGGTGCTCGTGTCCCACCAATCCGGGTTGCGCAGCGCCGTGGTTGCAACTTCGGCGCGGCGATCGAGGATCTTGAATGGCCCGGTGCCGTTGGTCGCACGGGCCGCCGGCGCGCTGCCACCCTGCACGATGCTGCCGGGCGCGGCGGCGCCGATACGCTCGGCCCAGCCCTGGTCCATGATGTACCAAGTGTCCCATTCGGCCAGCAGCAGCGGATTGGGCGCTTCGGTCGTCACGTCGATCGTGTAGTCGTCGATCCGATCGATGCTGCGGACGCCAGCCAGCCTCGCCTTGACGTCGCCGAGACGGGCACGCGCCGCCGAGAACAGGACGTCGGCCGCCGTGAATGCCTCGCCACCGTGAAATCGCACACCCCGGCGCAGATGAAAACGCCAGCGGGTCGGCTCCAGCATCTCCCACGATTCGGCGAGCGCAGGCTCGATGCGGAGATCGGCACCGCGGCGGGTCAGGCCCTCGTAGACATTGCCGAGAAAGCCCAGCGTGAAGGTCTCGTTGAGCGCATGCGGGTCCAGCGTCGCGACGTCGCTCTGGTAGGCCCAGGTCAGCGTGCGCTCCTGCGCCCCGGCGGGGAATACCGCCGCCAGACCGAGCAGCAGCCCGCAAAGGCCGGCGGCACGCATCGACGCACTCCGAGATGTTTACATAAATCCCATGTTATAATGATTTTTAGTAGAAACAAGACCGAATTTGTAATGATCTACGGTTGCGCCGGCTGTACGTCCATGGACCGGTCAGCGCCAATGGCCGGGCCGCCTCCCGGCAAATATGCCCAGCGCGTGATCTCGTTCACCGAATAATAAGGGACGTAGTGCTGGACCAGTGACTGCTCGATGACCGCGTCGCTGAGATTGTCCAAGATGTAGACGGCACTGTTGACCCGGACGGCCAGCACCGCGTGCGGCAGATCGCGGATCACGTCATGGACCACGACCAGCCGCAAAGCATCGGCCGCCACGCCGAGACGCCGTAGGGAGCGATATTTGGCGATGGCGTAGTCTTCGCAGTCTCCGGACCGGGTGAAGAACTCCAGCGGTGTCGCCCAGTAGTCGCGCTGGCCATAATTGTCGATGTCGGCCTTGTACACCGCTCGATTGACGAAGCGATTGACTTCCTCGACCTGCCACCGGCGCGACGCGTGCTTCAGTCCACGCAAAAGCGCCAGCCATTCCATGGCTGCACGATTGGGGCAGCGCTCGGGGCCAAGCTCACAGGCACGCACCACTTCGTCTTCCAGCGTGATGCCCCGCATGACGTGGCGCCATTGCGGCAGCGGCACGTTCGTCGTGGCGCGAACCTCTGCCGTGCCGAGCAGTGTAGCCGTGGCGGTCGCCGCCACGAGCGGCTGCAGGGCGGTCAGGCCGCCGAGCAGGGCGATGGTGAGAATGTAGCTGCGCAAGGGCCGCGCTCCAGGCTGGGGCGGCGCTCGCGTGCTGCCCATGGCGTTGGCGTGGAGCGGAGAATGCGGCCGCTTGGTGAACACGGCCTTGGCCAGCGGTGGCCAAAGCGAGCCGGCGACACTCGCGTATGCCGCCGACGGTCAGCGTCGCTCGCCCAGCCGCAGGACGTAGGAAACGATCTCGGCCACCGCCTGGTAGTGCGCCGGCGGGATCATCTGGCCGATCTCGCAGACGGCATGGAGCGCACGCGCCAGGGGCGGATTCTCGATGACGGGGATCCCGTTCTGCGCTGCGATCTCGCGGATCTTCAATGCCATCGTATCGACTCCTTTGGCCATGACCTCCGGCGCGGCGGAGGTACCGGCGATGTAGCGAAGTGCGACCGCGACGTGGGTCGGATTGGCGATCACCACGGTGCACTTCGGCACGTCGGCGATCATCCGCCGCCGGGCGCGCTCGAGCCGCAGCGCACGGAAGCGCTGCTTGATGTGCGGGTCACCGTCACTCTGCTTGTGATCGTCCTGCACCTCACGGCGGGTCATGCGCATCCGTCGCATGAAGTCGACATGCTGGTGTGCATAGTCGGCGGCGGCGATCACGGCGGCGACGGCAGCGAGCCCCATCAGGGTGCGTGCCATCAGGTCAACAGCGAGGACTAGGAACGGGCCGGCCTCAAGGCGACCCGATGCGACGATGGCAGGCGCCTCGGGCAGCAGCAGCAGGTATAGGACGGTCGCCACCAAGCCGACCTTGAGCAGGCACTTGCCGAACTCGATCAGCGAGCGCGTCGAGAACAGCCGCTTGACGCCGGCCAGCGGCGATACGCGCTCGAACTTCGGCTGCAGCGGTTCGGTGGTCCAGACCATACCGTTCTGCACCAGAGCGCTGGCAATGGGCGCCACCACCAAGGCCACGAACGGTATCGCCAAAGCTCCCGCCAACTGGCCGAGGAGACCCCCGAGCAGATGCGTCAAACCAGCAGCGTCGGTAGGCAGCAGATGCGGTTGGGCCAGCAGCATGCGAGCGGCGGAGGCAATCGTTCGCGCGCTCTGCGGTGCCACCGCGACCGCAATCACCGCGGCGAGGGCGAACAGCAGCAGCGTTCCGACTTCACGGGAGACGACAAGCTGGCCACGCTCGCGCGCCTCGTCGAGTCGACGCTGCGTCGGCGCCTCGGTCTTCTGTGACTGGTCCTGCTCCTCGGCCACGCCTAACTGGCCCGGTCCAGCCAGCCGAGGCCGTCGACGAACACCCGGCCGAACAACTGCATCGCCTCCGGCAAGGACAGCTCGAGCACGACCAGGGCGAGCAGCAGCTGGGCCGGCAGCGCCAGAAAGAAGATCGGAAAGGACGGCACCATACGACCGATGGCCCCGAGGCCCAGATTGACGACGAGCCCCGCCAGGATCATCGGCGCCGCGATCCGCACGCCGGTGGCCAGCGCATCGGCGCTGAGACGCAGCAGGAGGCTGGAGGCCGCCTCCGTGTCGATGGCACCGCCGATCGGGAAGGTCGCGTAGCTGGCGGCGACCGCGCGCAGCAGCAGGTGGTGGAAGTCGGCGGCGAACATCAAGGTGAGGGCCGCCGCTGCCAGGAAGCTGCCGGGCACGGTGCCCTGTCCGGCCTCGCTCGGGTCAAACATCGCGGCGGCGGAGAGGCCGGACTGCATCGCGATCAGCGAGCCGCCGGCATGGATCGCCGTCAGCGCCAGCCGGGCGACGAAGCCGAGCAGCAGCCCCACCAGCGCTTCCAGCGCCACCAGGCGCGCCAGCGCCAAGGGCTCGCGCGGCAGCACCGGCATCGCATCGGCC
>JBATRI010000030.1:0-58716 GCA_049292515.1 Geminicoccaceae bacterium | reverse complement strand
GTCGCCGGCGCCGCCCCCTCGCGCTGCGGCTTGGCCAGCGGCCCCAGCGTGTCGAGATACTGCCGGTCGGCCCCGTCGGCGTACACGCGAAAGCGCATGGTGCTGTCGCGGAAGCTCTTCAGCGGCTGGCCCATGGTGCGCATGCCGCGCACGCGCTGGCGGCGGACCTGGTCGAAGTCGATCTCGACCGGCATCATCTCCTCGTTGCCGCCGGCCTGGTGCAGCACGTGGCCGGCCGGGTCGATGACGCAGGACTGGCCCATGCCGCCGCCGCCGGCGCCATTGATGTCGAACACGTAGGCCTGGAAGATGGCGGCACTGGCCTTGGCGACGTTGATGTCGACGTCGCGGTCGATGGTGTGGGTCATCACCGGGTGCAGGATCACCTCGGCCCCCATCGCGGTCACCGTGCGCATCGTCTCCGGGAACCAGATGTCGTAGCAGTTGAGGACGGCGCAGCGGCCGGCGCCGGGCACGTCGAAGACGCAGAACTCGTCGCCGGGGGTCACCCCCTCCTCCAGCGGCAGGAAGGGGAACATCTTGCGGTAGCGGGCGATGACGTTGCCCTGCGGGTCGATGACCGGGGTGGTGTTGTAGATGCGGCCGTCACGGTTCTCGTACAGCGAGCCCGGGATCAGCCAGACGCCGAACTCGATTGCCATCGCGCGCAGCTGCTCCTCCGCCGGCCCGGGCAGGCGCTGCGCCCGGGCGAGGCCGGGGCCGAACACGCACAGCTCGCTGAACACCACCATCTGCACCCAGGGATAGAGATGGTTCAGCAGGCGAAGCCGGTGGCGCATGGCCTCGAGATTGTCGCCGTGGCTCACATAGAGCTGCACGCCGGCGATCGCGAAAGGTGTCATGGACTACTCCTGCAGGGATGACCGGGGAAATAAGGCACCGGCCACGGTGGAGATCAACCCCCGCCGCCGGTCGCAGTTCCCCGGTGTGCCATGCAGGCGCAGCCGGCCCCGCCGCCCCGGCCGACCTCAGAACATCTTCATCCACTGCGCCTCGGCCGGGATCACCGGCGCTGCCGGTGCGGGAGGCACGCCCGCGAACTGGGCCTTGATCCCGGCATTCCACAGCTTGGCGCGGTCCGTGAGCTTGCGGTCGTCGGTCTGCAGCCGGCCACGGGTGATCAGGATGCCGAGGTCGGCACCGTGGTAGCGGTACTGCCCGACCCCATAGACCCGGAGATAGAAGGCCTCCTGCTCGTCGGCGACGCTGGTGATCTGGACCGCCCGGCGGACGAAGCTGACATTGCCGTCATTGTTCATCCGCCAGATACCGGAGGTCGGTGCGGCCGTGATCAGCTCGACCTTGTCCTCGGTCTGCTTGAGGATCAGCTGGCTCCAGGTGTCGTAGTCGGCCCAGCGCGCCTGCACGGCCGCCAGATCGAGCTCCCAGTCGACGTCCATGAACTCGAGCAGGTGGAACAGGAACAGCGGGCAGCCGCCATAGGTCATGGTGATCAGGTTGGTCGGCGGCGAGGCGCCGCTGATGCGGGGGTTGATCTCGCCGAGCCAGATGTCGTCCGTGTCGGTGTCGATCAGGAAGTCGCAGCAGAAGACGCCCTTGTAGCCTTCCTGCCAGAGCCGGTCGCCGAGCTTCTGCACCATGGCGCGCACCCGGGTCTGGACGTCAGGCGGCAGCACGGTGGGCGAGGCATCGTTGCCGCACCAGCCACCCTTGTAGGGCGTGACCTCGGCAAAGCCGGTGATGTCGGTCATGATCGGGCCGACCAGCGTGCCGTGGCGGGTCGCACAGCCCTCGACCGTCCCGGGCATGTGGTTGACGTAGCGCATCACCTTGAGATCCTCGCCGACGATGCGATCGGCGTACTTGTCCCAATCCGCCTCGGTCCGGACGAAGAACGTGGTGCGTCCCGAATCGCCATAGGGCGTCTGGACCACGAGATGGTCGCCCAGATTGTTGGCCTCGGCGAAGGTGCGCAGCTCGGCGAAGCTCGAGGCGCGGCCCAGCGCGTTGGGCACGCTGGGCACCCCGGCATCGTTGCCGAGCTTGGTGGTGACGATCTTGGAATCGATGTGGGTGCGCAGCTTGGCCGGCGGCAGCGCCATCTCCAGCCCGAGCTCCTTGACCAGCTGCTCGCTGGTCTCGTCGAACATGATCAGCAGCGCCTTGCCCTTGCCGCCTTGCGCCTTGACCAGATCGGCCGTCTCCTTGTGGCCTAGGAGATAGTTGCCGACGTCCTCCATCGACTTGAACTCGCGCGATCCGGTCTCGGTGGGCGTGATGCAGCGAGGGTGGTAGCCGTCGAAGCTGTCGAAGTAAGTAATATACTGAAAATTACCTACCCACTGATCTATTCCCAGAAGATTGTAGGGGGCCGGCGTAACAAAATAAATCGGCGTCTGGTTGGTCCGAAAAAAAGTAAATATCTCAGTAAGACTTGTCAGCTTCAGCTGCTTCGGCGCCATTTTTTTCTCCCTGCTTCCTGTCCGCCACCAAGGATCACCCCTTGAATCTGGAATACGCCGGTCGCGTCGCCCGGGCAAGTTGCCATATCGTGCCTGCAGCGGTGATGTCGCAGGCACGTGATCCAGGTGGTCAAGATATCGCGGACGCAGGTTGACAATAGGGAGACAGCGCGCAATGATCGTATTGCGGAGTAACCGGCAAGTGAGTTCAGCGCTGCTGACCGCGTCCGATTTCGTGTCGGATCAATGGTTACTCTTATGGCCTAGTCGAATGCAACCGGAGAGGTCGGCAACGACATGGAACCACCTGGTCAGGCTTCGACCCTTTATGGGTCGTGATCCAAGAAAGACAGCGGCGATATCGCCGTAGTCGGATCATCTTTCACACAAGCTGAAGTAGTTTGACGATCGATTTTGTCGATCGCAATATTGGGGCTGTGGCCTCGACGGCGCCGTGATGCGCCTCAGCAACCCCGCAGTGCTTCCCGCCGGCGGGGTTGTGCTGTCGAGGTGACGTCGGCAGCGGCAGCGCGCCGGTGATCGAGATCCCTCTTGCTGCACCGCATTCGCTGTGACACCGAAGCGCTAGGAAGCTTGTGGTGTGCGATACGGGGAATTGGGTATGGCGGTAGTCACCTACGAACGCGGCGAAAGCGACGAACGTCCCTGGGGCCGGTGGGAAGTCCTGGATACGGGTGACGGGTTCGCGGTCAAGCGGCTCACGGTGAAGCCGGGCGCGATCCTATCGCTGCAACTGCACCACCACCGCGAGGAGCACTGGGTGGTCGTCCGCGGCCGGGCTCGCGTCGTCCGCGGCGACGAGGTGCTCGAGCTGGCGCGTAGCGAGGCGGTCTTCATCCCGGTGGAGACGGCGCACCGGATCGAGAATCCGGGCGAGGACATGCTCGAGATGATCGAAGTCCAGGTCGGCGACAAGCTCGACGAGAACGATATCGTCCGGCTCGAGGATCGTTACGGCCGAGCCTGAGGCGATCCGCGTACCGAAGTGCGTGCTTTGTGCGGATCATCACTGTCCAGTCGGCGCGACCCAACTAGAGATACCGAGCGCTCGCAACAACTCCGCGAGAGGTGGCCTGCAGCTGGCAGCCCTGTCCTTGTCGGGCAAGGTCGCATCGCGTAGGTACATGCTGCGGATGTTGGGATGGTAGCGCTGTACTGGCTTGGTGGCGATTGGGTATGTGGACATATTGGCGACGGGCTGCGGCCGCTATCGCGTTGGCGGTCCTGGCGATTGGCGCGCCGGCGCAGGCAGCCGTTTGGCAGCCTGCACAGGACGATCCATTCGACGCGCAGCTGTCAGTGCCCTTCAACAGCGTGCGACCCGTCAAGGTGATGCTGCTCGACGTGTTTTCGGCATCACCCGCACGGCTGCAGGAACTCAAGGGTCGCGGGGTACGCACGGTCTGCGCTCTGAACGCCGGGGCCTGGGAAAACTGGCGCCCCGACAGTGGGGCGTATGATCTGCGCCTCGTCGGTAGCGCCGCCGGCTGGCAGGGTGATCATTGGCTCGACATCAGGGCCCAAGAAACCCTGCGCCCGATTCTGGCGAGACGATTGGATCTCTGCAAGAGCAAGGGCTTCGACGGCGTTGCGTTCGACAATACCGATGGCTACGCGCACCGCACGGGTTTCCCGTTGACCGCCAAGGATCAGCTGAAGTTCAACCGTTGGCTGGCGGAGGAGGCCCATGCGCGTGACCTTTCCGCCGGACTGATGAACACGCTGGAGCTGATTCCCGAATTGGTCGACGAATTCGACTTCGCGATCAGCGAGTCCTGCTTCTCCGCCGACAATTGCGAGCCGCTGCTGGCCTTTCGCAAGCTCGGCAAGAGCGTCTTCGTCATCGAATACACCAACGTCCGACGTAAAATCGATAACTATTGTGGTGCCGCTAGGGATTTGGACGTGCAGCTCCTGTTCAAGACACGCTCGCTCAACGGCAAGATCCACCGCCGCTGCCCCTGATAGGATCAGCCCTCGGCTGGCTTAGGATGCTTGCGACCGCGGGCGACGAGAAATACCTCGGAAGAATCCGCACGCGTAGCCTTCGGGCGCACCACCCGGGCATTGTCGAACAGCTGCGTGGCCCGGGGCAGCAGCTTGGACTCGCTGCCCTTGACCAATTTGACGACACAAGCCCCACCCGGCGCCAAGCATTCGGCTGCAAACTCGAGCACATTCTCGCCTAAGCTTTCCGCCCGCAGCCGGTCGACGTTGCGCTGGCCGGTGGCCGGTGCCGCCATGTCGCTGAGCACGGTCGCCGCCGGGCCACCCAGTCGTCGACCAAGCTCAGCCTGTACCGTCGGGTCCAGAAAGTCGCCGACGATCAGTTCAGCCCCGGCGATCGGTTCGATTGCCAGGAGGTCGACCGCAACCACGCGGCAGCCGCGCTTGACCGCGTACTGGGTCCAGCTGCCCGGTGCGGCACCGAGATCGATCACCGCCGCACCACGCCGCAACAGGGCGAAACGACGGTCGAGCTCCTCGAGCTTGAACACCGACCGTGCCCGCCAGCCCTGCTGCCGCGCCTGCAGCACGAATGGGTCGTTGAGCTGACGCTGCAGCCAGCGCTGTGAGGAGACCGTGCGCCCGCGGGCGGTCTTGACCCGGGTCGTCAGCGAGCGGGCGCCCGTCATGTGTACGCGTCGGTGGGTACGAGGGCGTCACGCAAGGTCTGTCCCATCAGCGCGTTCAAGATGCCTTCGCGCAGGCCACGATCGGCAACCTGCAGCCGTTCCACCGGCCAGCAGCGATGCACCGCGTCGAGAATGGCACAGCCGGCTACGACCAAATCGGCACGGTCGACGCCAATGCAGGGATGGGCGGCGCGCCCAGCGTCGTCGAGTTCCCGCAAGGTCCGCGATACGGCCTCGATCACGGCGAACGACAGCGACATGCCATCGACCCGGCGGCGGTCGTAGCGTCGCAGGCCGAGATGCACCGCCGCCAGCGTGGTCACCGTGCCGGAAGTCCCCAGCATTTGCAGGCGCGGTCCACCGGCGTCACGCGCCGGGCCCGGCAGCCGGTTCGCAGATTCCAACTGCTCAACCACAGAGGCCACCATTCCGACATAGGATTCGGGGTCGGTCCGGCCACCGAAACTCTCCGACAGCGTTACGACACCCAACGGCATCGACAGCGTGTGCCCGGGCTCGCGCCCGTTGGGCGGTTCCCGCCGGTCGAGCCACATGATCTCCGTGCTGCCACCGCCGATGTCGAGCATCAGAAGCTGGTCGGCCTCCGGATCGATCAGCGGCAGGCAGCCCAGCATTGCCAGCCGCGCCTCCTCGTCGTTGCCCAGAACCTCGAGGTCGATCCCGATGCTCCGCCGCACGCGCTTGATGAATTCCGGGCCATTCTCGGCTCGACGGCACGCCTCGGTGGCCACACAACGGACCCGTGTCACCCGGTGCCGGTCCATGATCCGGCGGCAGATCTTCAAGGCTGCGAGCGTCCGGAGCATGGCGCGGTCGCTGAGCCGACCGGTTGCCGCCAGTCCTTCGCCCAGCCGAACGATGCGCGAGAAACTGTCGACAACATGGAAGCCGGCATCGCCAGGCTCCGCCACCAGGAGGCGGCAATTGTTCGTGCCAAGATCCAGCGCCGCGAACCTGCCGCTGGCGCGCACCACCCGTTCCCTAACCAGCCCCGCTCCCGATAATTCTGCCGTCGCCATACTCGCCCCACAATCACAGCCTGGAGTGTAGGGGCACTGGGCGCCGCAGCAAAGGGCCGTCTGGACGGTGCCCCTCCGCGGTGTGTTTGCCCTTGTCAGATCCCCGGCCACTCAGTACCCCAGCCGACATCGGACCGGCCGGAAGCCGGGAACGGCCGGTCGGGAGCTGGAAGGCATGGACGAGCGGGTGATCGCCCAGAAGGCGCCGTACGAGGTCACCGTCGATGGCGGCGAGGCCTATCGGTGGTGCGCCTGTGGTCGTAGCGTCGCACAGCCGTTCTGCGACGGCCCGCACAAGAGCACGAGCCTGGCACCGCTCAAGTGGGGCGCGACCAACGGTGGATCTGTCAGGCTCTGTGGTTGCAAGCCGACCGGGACGGCGCCGCTGTGAGACGGCTCGCTTCAGGCGCTGTGACCATGCTCAACGTAAGGCTCGCCGGCGCGATCATGTTGGGCGTCAGCCTTGCCGGATGCAGCACCAGCCCCCCGCCGGCGCCGTTATGCCCGACGGTCGGCATCATCAACGGTCTACAGAGCTTCGATCGGCCAGCTGCCGACGGTTCAGCCGAACTTGGCTATCATGCCGCCATGGAAAATGTCGATGGAGCCTGCCGCGTCGAGAGCGCCGACCTCGTCGTCGACATGAAGATCGACCTCGTCGTCCAGCCTGGCCCGTCGGTGCGCGGGACGACGCTCGAGCTGCCCTACTTCATCGCGATCAACCAGCCAAACGGCGATGTCGTCGACCGCCAGGATTTCGTCGGCCGCGTCACGATACCCAGCGGAGCGAACACCGCCGGCACGGTAGAATCCTTCACCCAGCGGTTCGTCGGGCTGGGGCAGCAAGGCGCGTCAGGTTACCAGGTCCTGTTTGGCTTTGCTCTGCCAGAGGCCGAAGCCCTGCGTCAGCGGCAAGGCGGCTGAATAGAGTATTTCCGATGGCCGGCGAACCCGGCCATCGGTTCCACGTCACGCCTGCACGGTACGCTGGGCCTGTTCACCGAGACCCTGGATGCCCAAGCGGATGGTTTGCCCGGGGCGGAGATACACTGGCGGCTTCTGCCCCATGCCAACGCCAGGAGGCGTCCCGGTCGAGATCACATCCCCCGGCTGCAGGCTCATGAACTGGGACAGATAGCTGATCAGGAAGGGCACCTTGTAGACCATGGTTCGGGTCGAGCCGTCCTGATAGCGGTGACCGTCCACCTCGAGCCACATGGCGAGATCCTGCGGATCCGGGACCTCGTCGCGGGTCACCAGCCATGGCCCGATCGGCCCGAACGTGTCGTGGCTCTTGCCCTTGGTCCACTGGCCGCTGCGTTCCACCTGAAACGCCCGCTCCGAGACGTCGTTCACCACGCAGTAGCCAGCCACATGCTCCAGGGCCTCGGCCTCGGTCACGTACTTGGCCACCTTGCCGATCACCACACCGAGTTCGACTTCCCAGTCGGTCTTTTCCGAGCCGCGCGGGATCTCGACATCGTCGGTAGGACCGCAAACCGCGCTGGTGGCCTTCATGAAGATGACCGGCTCGGGCGGCACCTGCAGGCCCGACTCCGCCGCATGATCGGCGTAATTCAAGCCGATGCAGATGAACTTCCCGACCCGGCCGACACAGGCGCCGAGGCGAGGGCTGCCGTCGACCACGGGCAGTTCGGCCAGATTCCGGCCACGCAGGCTCTGCAGCATCTCGGGCGTAAGCGTCGTCGCATCGAGATCGGGCAGCACCGCCGCGAGGCAACGAATGCGACCATCGTCGTCCAGTACGCCCGGCTTCTCGGCGCCCTTCGGGCCATATCGCAGCAGCTTCATTGATCGAACCTCCCCAACAGCGCGTCCCCAACCCCGGAGCGCGGCGGAAATCAGCACGCCTGCCGGCGTCTGGCAAGCCAGCCGTGCCACCCGCATCAACCGAGCCCTACGAGGACTCGTGACGGATCGACGCCACCTCACCCTTCTGTCGCCCACCGCAAACGCGCGGATCCGCTGGACTGACGATCCTGCCGACGCGGAAGCGGTCAGATCTCCGGGTCGAGATCGATGTCGTGCGACGACGACATTTCAGGGTTGGACAGGGCTCGGGCGAGATTGCAGATCGCCTCTTGATGCTTCCGGCTCGGCATGCCGATGAAGTTGCGTGCCAGTTCCAGCAGCATCCGTTGCTGCGGCGTCGGCTTGAACGCCCGCTCGGTATCCATGCCATCGAAAAAATAGCCGACGTCGACGCCCAAGGCCTGGGCAATCGTAAACAATCGCCCGGCTGCAATGCGGTTGATGCCCTTTTCGTACTTGTGTGCCTGCTGGTAGGTGACACCTATCAGCTCGGCCATCTGTTGCTGGGTGAGGCCGAGCATGATCCGCCGCTCGCGCATGCGGGCACCGACATAACGATCAATATCCTGTGCCCGCGAACGGCCGGGCCCGACCCTGGTCTTCAAGCTTGCAGTCGCCATCACCTTCTCCATTGCCCACCTCAAGCAGCAACGCGCCGCAGGTCCGCCCCATCCTGCGGGACGCCATGTCAACCATGGTCGACCGGCCGGTCTGAGCCTCACATCGGCGGCGCTACCTCAGGTTAGTGGGGCCCGCTCAAGGAATAGTTAATGCGTAATCCAAAAAACACTAGCACGCGAGTCGGACTAAGGAATCTTTCCGTGACTGCTACTATAGGAGCACCATCCTTGAGTATGTCGATACGAGAACTCGTGGTGGAACGGCATCCAACCTTACCGATGACTGAGCTGAAATGGTACATTATGCACCCTGGCAGTTAACGATTTACAAATAATTCTCTCCAGAGGCGTCCGACCTTCGACCGGAGCCTCAGACCCACCAGGAGACAGCTTATGTCGGTCGCAGAAGAATTACGTGAGCGCCTCGAACGGGCGCTACAGCCCACGCTGCTCGATATCGTCGACGAGTCCGCCAGCCACCACGGGCATGCCGGCTGGCGCGAGGGCGGCGAGACGCATTTTCGCGTACACATCGTCAGTTCAAGGTTCGACGGCTTGAACCGCATCGACCGCCAGCGCCTCGTACACGGGGCGGCGGCGGAACTGCTGCGGGCGCGAATCCATGCCCTGTCGATTAAGGCGCTGACGCCGAAGGAGGCCTTAAAGACGGGTTGAGGCGTTGCTCAGGAGCTGACGTCGCCGGTGTACCAGCGCGGGTGGTGCTTGCGGACGATGTCCCCATCACGGGCCAGGGCGTGACAAGTGTCGAGATGCGCCGGCGGGCGGGTCTCGGCCGTGGGCCGCTCGCGGGCAAGGACGGGATAGATAGTCTGATAGGCCGCCGTCGCCATCGGCCACAGCAGCTCGACCAGATGGGTGCAACCACGCACCCCGCCGACCCGGGCCAGCACCTCGCGCCGCCAGCCTTTGCCGATCGTCAAGCCCTTCAGCTGCACGAACGCCGCATTGATGGCCGGGCAGACGGCGTAGGGACCGGCCGCGGTGACGGCGACGACGTCCTGCACCTGCAGGGCATCGTCGAGGGTGAGCCGCAGCCACATCTCGTGCAGCGGCTCACCCGGCGCGAGGTCGCCGCGGAAGCTGTTGGCGAACGTGTACGCCTTCGTGTCGACGAGGTGCCCCTCGATGTCCCACAGCCCATCGTCGCGGCGATAGCCGCGGCACTCGACGCGCCTCGTGTGCAATGGCTCGCGCGGGGCAGGCGGAGGCAAGGACATCTGGTGAGCCTCAGCCGGCCATGCCGTCATGGCAGGCCGGCCGCTCGCCGCCGATGACAGCAGAGACGAACCGCGGTCCCATAACGGCTTCCCAGCGCGCGGCTACTTGCCATCCCCGGCTGCCTCGGCCTTGGCACGCTCGATGCCCTCCAAAATCAGCTGATGCGCCCGCTCCGGACCCTCCCAGCCACGCACCTTGACCCACTTGTTCGGCTCGAGGTCCTTATAGTGCTCGAAGAAATGGGAGATCCGTGCCAGATCGATCGCCGGGATATCCTCGTAGGTACGGACGTTCTTGTTGATCTGCGTGATCTTGTCGATCGGTACCGCCAGGAGCTTTTCGTCCATCCCGGCCTCGTCTTCCATCTCCAGCACACCGATCGGCCGCGCCCGCAGCACGGCACCGGACATGACCGGCATCCTGCCGACGACCATGATGTCGAGGGGATCACCGTCGCCGCCCAGTGTGTTGGGAATGAAGCCGTAGTTGCAGGGATAGAACATGGAAGTGTAGAGGTAACGGTCGACGAAAATAAAGCCAGTGTCCTTGTCGAGCTCGTACTTTATCGGGTCCGACCGCAGCGGAACCTCGACGAAGACGTTGACCTCGTAAGGCGGGTTCTTACCGACCGGCAGGCGTTTGATATCCATGGCGGCGCGCTCCTTGTGGGCATTGGCAGGAAGTCGAAATTACGGCCAAGCTACGGCCGGCGGTAGCGACATCAAGATCGCCTCGGTGTTGCCGCCGGTCTTCAGGCCGAACTGGGTGCCGCGGTCATACAGCAGGTTGAACTCGACGTAGCGGCCCCGGCGCACGAGCTGATGCTGCCGCTCGGCCTCGCTCCACGGCTGGTCCATGTGCCGCTGCACGAGCTGCGGGTAGATATCGAGGAACGCTTCGCCCACGGCCTTCGTGAACGCCAGATGGCGGTCGAAATCGTCCTCCAGATAGTCGTAAAAAATGCCGCCGACCCCACGCGCTTCGCCTCGATGCGGCAGGTAGAAATACTCGTCCGCCCACTTCTTGAAACGCTCGTAGGCATCCGGCGCATAGGTGGCGCAGGCGGCCTGCAGCCGAGCATGGAATGCCGCCGTATCAGCCGCATCGGGGTAGATGGGATTGAGATCCGCCCCGCCACCAAACCAATGCCGGCTGGTCCGGATATGACGCGTGTTCATGTGTACTGGCGGTACGTGCGGCGAGCACGGGTGGGCCACCAGCGAGATGCCGCTGGCCCAGAACCGGCCATCGCTCTCGGCGCCACGCATCTGCTGGCGGAATTCCGGGCCGAACTCACCCCACACCGTGGAGACGTTGACCCCCACCTTCTCGAATACCCGGCCCCGCATGGTCGCCATGACGCCGCCGCCGCCGCCGGGCCGGTCCCAGGGCTGGCGCTCGAACCGACCTGCAGGCAGGCCGGTGCACGCCACGTCCGCACAAGCGTCTTCGAGCTTTTCAAGGGCGCTGCAGATCCTGTCCCGCAGACTTTCGAACCATGCTCGCGCCTCACTTCGTTGCGCTTCCTCCGACGTCATGGGCCGTCCTCCGGGAACATGCCGGTCTGGCGCAATGCCTCCGCGAGCCCGATAGCCGCGGCGGTGACGACATTGAGCGACCGTAGGCCCGACCGCAGAGGAATGCGCACGCGCAGCCCCGCAGACCGATGGACCGCCTCGGGCACGCCCGCGCTCTCGCTACCCAACATCAGGATGTCATCCGGTTCGAACATCGCACGATGGTAGAAATGCTCCCCTGCCGTGCTCAATAGGACCAAACGGCGCCCTACCGCCAGCCGCTGCGTCTCGAAGGTAGCGAAGTCCATATGCCGCACCCACTGGCTGTGGCCGCCATAGTCCAGTGCAGCCAGCTTGATTCGACGGTCGTCGAGCGGGAATCCGCAAGGCTCGATCACGTCGAGCGCAACGCCGAAGCAGGCGCACAGCCGTAGCACTCCACCGAAATTGTGCGGCCGATCCGGCTGATAGAGTGCCAATCGAATCGCGGGCAAGCGCTCCGACATCGCCCTCTGCCTTTCATTCATGTCGCCATCCCACTCGCTGACTTTTGTCAAGACCATGAAATTGCAGTGAATTTATGCGACTAATAGTCGCTTGTTCTGGCTATGCGCCGCCCCTAAGTTGCCGCTCCGCGCGATGGTCTCGTCTCCAGCAATACCGGGCACCCCTCTCATGGCCGACACTGGCGCTCCGTCCTCCACGCTCGCCGACGGCGGCACCCGCCGGGATTTTCTCGAGCTGGTGACCTGGTCGACTCTGGCCGTCGGCGCTGGGGCGCTGGCGTGGCCATTGATCGATCAGATGAATCCCTCCGCCGACGTGTTGGCACTCTCCAGTGTCGACGTCGACATCTCGCCGATCCCGCTGGGGGGTGGCATGGTGGTGAAGTGGCGCGGCAAGCCGATCTTCGTCCGCCATCGTACCGATGAAGAGATTGCCGAATCGGTAGCGGTGCCGATGAATGAACTGCGTGATCCGCAGACCGACCAGCAGCGGGCCGAGAAGCCCGAGTGGCTGGTCGTGCTCGGCGTGTGCACGCATCTCGGCTGTGTCCCGCTCGGGACCAAGCCCGGTGAGCCCCGGGGCGAATACGGTGGCTGGTTCTGCCCATGCCACGGATCGCACTACGACACGGCCGGTCGTATCCGCAAGGGTCCGGCACCCCTGAATCTGTACGTTCCCGAATACGCATTCCTCACTGACACCAGCGTTCGCATCGGCTGAACCGGCCGAACCGGGCGAGGCCACCAGACGGAAGACAGACATGGCCGCCGACACCCCCAACCCCGTGTTCAAGAGTGGCGTGGTCCGCTGGATCGACGACCGGCTGCCGCTGATAACGTGGGGCTACAAGGAGCTCGTCGCCTACCCGGCGCCGAAGAATCTGAACTACTTCTGGAACTTCGGTTCGCTTGCCGGCGTCATGCTGATGCTGCAGGTGGTCACCGGCATCGTCCTGGCGATGCACTACACCCCGCACACGACCATGGCCTTCGCTTCGGTCGAGCACATCATGCGCGACGTCAACTATGGCTGGCTGCTGCGCTATGCGCACGCCAACGGCGCCTCGATGTTCTTCATCGTCGTCTATATCCACATCTTCCGTGGGCTCTACTACGGCTCCTACAAGTCGCCCCGCGAATTGCTGTGGATGCTGGGCGTGGTCATCATGCTGCTGATGATGGCAACGGCGTTCATGGGCTACGTGCTGCCCTGGGGCCAGATGAGCTTCTGGGGTGCCACCGTCATCACCAACCTGTTCTCGGCGATCCCGTTCGTTGGTGAATCCGTCGTCACCTGGCTGTGGGGTGGCTTCTCGGTCGACAACCCGACGCTCAACCGGTTCTTCGCGCTACATTATCTGCTGCCGTTCGTGCTGTTCGCCGTGGTCTTCCTGCATATCCTGGCGCTGCATCAGTTCGGCTCGAACAACCCGGTCGGCATCGACCTGACCAAGAAGGACAAGATCCCCTTCCATCCGTACTACACCATCAAGGACACGTTCGGGCTGGCGATCTTCCTGACCATCTTTGGCATGTTCGTCTTCTTCGCCCCCAACTATCTGGGGCATCCGGACAACTACATTCCGGCGAATCCGCTCAGCACGCCGGCGCACATCGTGCCCGAATGGTATTTCCTGCCATTCTACGCGATTTTGCGCTCCACCGTGTACGAGCAGCTGTTCACGCCGCTCAGCTTCCTCGGTTGGTTCGGTATCTCGGCTAAGCTCGCCGGCGTGCTGGCGATGTTCGGGTCGATCGCGGTGCTGTTCGTGCTGCCGTGGCTGGATACGTCGAAGGTGCGCAGCTCGACCTTCCGGCCGATCTACAAGTGGGTGTTCTGGCTCCTGGTGATCGACTGCGTGATCCTGACCTGGGTCGGCGGCAAGGTACCGAGCACGGCCGTCGTCTGGATCGGACAGTTCGCCACTCTCTACTACTTCGTCCACTTCCTCGTGATACTGCCAGTGCTGGGCAAGCTCGAGCGGCCCTTGCCGGTTCCCACGAGCATCGACCGACCCGTCCTCGGCGGGGCGGGCATGACGACACAGCCGGCGGAGTGACGGGCATGCTCAAGCGCTATTTGCTGGCTGTTGCTGTCGCCGTCGGTGCGACCACATTTCTGCCGGTCGCCGGCCGGGCTGCCGAGGGGCACATCGAGCTCAAGCACTTGCATCTACCCACGGACGGCTTCTTCGGCAGCTTCGACCGGGCTGCCGTCCAACGCGGCTTCCAGGTGTATCATGAGGTCTGCGGCGCCTGTCATGGCCTGAAGTTCATTGCCTATCGGAATCTTGCGGCGCTGGGTTACACCGAAGACCAGATCAAGGCGATTGCCGCCACGGCCACGGTGACCGATGGTCCGAACGACGAGGGCGAGATGTTCGACCGCCCCGGTCTGCCCTTCGACCATATCACCGGCCCGTTCGCCAACGAGCAGGCGGCGGCGGCGGCCAATGGCGGCAAGGCACCGCCGGACCTGTCCTTGATGGCCAAGGCGCGAGAAGGAGGCGAGAGCTACATCTACAGCCTTCTGATTGGCTACGAGGAAGCTCCGGCCGAGATGGAGATTCCCGAAGGCGGTCACTACAACGCCTTTTTCCCCGGCCACGTCATTGCCATGCCGCCGCCGCTCAGCCCCGACCAGGTGACGTACTCCGACGGGACACCCGCGACGGTGGCGCAGATGTCGCAGGACGTCAGTGAGTTCCTGGGTTGGGCCGCCGAGCCCAAGCTTGAGGACCGCAAGGGCATGGGGGTGAAAGTGATCCTGTTCCTGGTCATTCTCACCGGCCTTACATTCGCCCTCAAGCGCAGGATCTGGGCGGACGTGCCGCACTAGGAAAACCGCACCTGACGGCGACCCGATGCGGCCGCCGTCAGGAGTTGCAGTTCCATCCGTCACCGAAATCACACATTAGCTGCCGGCGTCACCGTCAATCGGCGTACGGGCGGTCCACACCGGAACATCGAAGCATCCGCCTCGTTCTGCCTTCGTTCGTTGCCGCGCCGCGGGGACGAACGAAGGCAGCTGGCATGCGGAGGTTCCGATGAAGCGACTGATGATGGGTGCAGCGGTGCTGGCGTTGCTGGGACCGTCGGCATATGCGCAAACTGGCATGGCCGTACCGGCCACGGCCGACTCGGGTCAGGTCAGCCCTAGCGAGTATCTGGTTTTCTTTGACCTCAACAGTGCTGTGCTGAACGACGCGGGTCGTGAGGTGGTATCCCAGGCTGCGGCCAGCTACCGGGCCAGCGGTACCGCCCAGGTAAGCGTTACCGGCTATACCGATCTCTCGGGCTCACCGTCGCACAATCAACGCCTGTCCGAACGGCGGGCAGAGGCGGTCGAGGTCGAGCTGGTGCGGCAGGGCGTACCTGCAAGCTCGATCACCACCATCGCCCGCGGCCAGGACGATCCGCTGGTCCCTACGGCCGACGGGGTGCGTGAGGCGCGCAATCGGCGTGTGGCCATCGTCATTCCACCGCCACCGGCACCCCCGCCGACACCGGTAGCAGAGGCTGCGCCGCCGCTGCCGGAAGAACCGCCGCCGCCGGATCGGTTCAATTTCTCCCTCGGGCCGGTGTATGGTCACAATTTCGGCGAGAGTGATGGCGACGGTGGCGACAAGACCCAAAGTGATCTGGTTGGCGCCGAGCTCACCTTCCACGCTTTTCCAGGATTCCTTGGTGGCGTGTCGTTGAAGCAGATGGCCCTTTGGAGCATCAACAGCCTCGATGACGGCCTGGCCGGCCGGTCGGTGGTGAGCCTCGACTTCGCTCCCGACCTCGGCATTTTCCGCCCGGCGCTCAGTGCCAACTTCGGCGGTATCTACGGCAACGGCGTGCAGACCGGTTTCGTCGCCGGTCCCGAGATCAGCTTTGACGTCAACATTATCAAGGGGGTGACGTTCGGCCTCAAGGCCGCCTACGACTATCAGCTGCGCAATGCCGGCTGGGACGAAGGCATCGTTTGGGGTGGCCTCGATCTCGGCATCCGGTTCTGATCGCGGGCGCGCCGCTGTTTCTCACTCAGCGGCGCGCCAGCCTATATCGCGTCGGCAAAAGCCATCCGGCCAGTCGATGTGGTCTACGGCCTTGTAGGCCCGGTGCTTTGCTTCGGACAGGGAAGCGCCGAGTGCTGTCACGTCGAGAACCCGCCCGCCTGCCGAAAGCAGTCGCCCATCGCCGGCCCTCCGCGTGCCTGCATGGAACACCAGCACCTCTTCACCCTCAAGCTTGTCGACGCCCTTGATCTCCGACCCCGTGGCATACGAACCGGGGTAGCCGCGGCTCGCCAGGACAATGGTCAGCGCATGCTCAGGTCGCCAGCGCAGATCCATGTGACCCAGCATGCCATCCACCGCGCCCACCAGCAGCTGCGCCAGATCGGTCAGCAGACGCGGCAGCACCACCTGACATTCCGGGTCACCGAAGCGGACATTGTACTCGATCAGCTTGGGGCCGGAGGGGGTCAGCATCAGCCCTGCATAAAGAATGCCTGTGAACGGCGCTCCTTCCGCGCGCATCCCCGTCAGGGTCGGCCGAACGATCTCTGCCATGACGCGCTCGATCATGGCGGCGTCGAGCCGTGGTGCCGGCGAGTAGGCGCCCATGCCACCGGTGTTGGGCCCCAGATCCCCGTCGAAGGCGCGCTTGTGGTCCTGTGCGGTGCCGATCTCCAACGCGTGGGTGCCGTCGCACAAGGCGAACAGGCTGGCCTCCTCGCCCTCCAGGAACTCCTCCACCACGATCGTCTCGCCGGTGCCGAAAGCGGCCTCGATGGCTTCCAGCGCTTCCGTGGTGGTCTCCGCCACCACCACGCCTTTGCCCGCGGCCAGCCCATCCGCCTTCACCACGATGGGTGCACCCTGCTCGACGACATAGCTGCGCGCCGCTGCCAGCTCGCCGGCATCGAAGGCGCGGAATGCGGCCGTCGGGATACCATGCCGGGTGCAGAACGCCTTGGTGAAGGCTTTCGATCCCTCCAAGCGCGCCGCTGCGGCCGTGGGCCCGAAGGCCCTGATGCCTGTTTCCTGTAGCCGGTCCACCAATCCCAATACCAACGGCACCTCGGGCCCGACCACGACCAGACCCACAGCCTCGGCCTGTGCCAGCGCCACGAGCCCTTCCACATCGTCCGCCGCTACCGGCACACAACGGGCTTCGGCCGCGATCCCGGCATTGCCCGGCGCACACACCACCTCGCTCACCAGCGGCGAGGCCGCCAAGGCCCAGCACAGCGCATGCTCCCGTCCGCCGGAGCCCACCACCAGCACCTTCATCCGCGCCCGTCTCCCGTGTCGACATTCGCGCGGACACCTACCACCGGCTCAGTCACTGCGCCATGTTGGGTGGATGACGCATGCCCGCCCCATCGTGATCGGCCGGCTCGCCCGCCATTGGCGCGCAGCTATGCTGGCGGCCATCGTGCTTACCGCCCCTGCCCACGCGAACGACGCCGACGACGTCCGTTCCGTTTTCGATCGCTACCGACAGGCGGCGCTGGCCCATGATGGCGCCACTGCTGCCGGCCTCGTCACGCCGGGCAGCCTCGACTACTACCAGCGTCTGCGCGATCTGGCGCTCCGAGCACCGCGCACGGAGGTCGAGATGCTGCCGATGGCCGACCGGCTGCTGGTCTTCCGCCTGCGCCACGAGTTCACCGCAGCCGAGCTCCAGCCCCTGACCGGGGCCGATCTGGTCCGTACCAGCATCGAGGAAGCCTGGAGCGGCCCGAAAGCCCTGCTGCCGATAACCATCACCACGGTCGAGGTCGGAGCCGATACGGCCATCGCGACGCCGACGCGCGCCGGTGAGCCGGTACCGATACGACTCCTATTTCGGCCGAGCGAAAGTGGTTGGCAGCTCGACCTTGTCGAACTCGCCCGCGGCTCGGACAAAGCGCTGGAGGAGGCCCTCCGCTTCCGCGCCAATCGTGCCAAGGTCGATATCGACACCACTACGTGGTGGGCGATCGAGGATACGTCCGGACACCTCGTGGACAAGGATCTGTGGATGCCACTCGTGAACAAAGCGAGCTGAATGGGTCGCCCCAGGCTCACAGGAAAGCCCTAAGCGTCGACCGCGCCGCTATCGACCATCTCCGATCGTTGACGGCCGAGTGGAATTCTAAAGCTCGGCCTCGCGATCGGAGGTCGACCAACCAGCGTAACCGAGGACGCCCATCAAGGCCATCACGCCACCGACGGCTACGGCGGCAAGGTACATTTGCTCATGTCGATGCGCCGTAGCGTCAAGTTCCCGCGTCATCGCCGCTAACGCAGGCGACGGCAGGCTCAAGCTCAATCCGTCCCGTAGGGCCATGAGCCCCTCTCGCTGCTCGGCGTAGGCCGCACACCGTGCCGATACTTCGGGGTCGGCGGCCAGACGTTCGAGCGCTGCGACCATGTCCATATCATTCAGTTGATGGTCCACGAGCGCGTGCAGTTCACGGTCGATGTGGTCGATGTTGTGCATGTCGACCCTCCTCTGGGCGCGGCCGTACAGAATCAAGCACCAGCTCGCGCTACAACCAACATAGTGAAACTAAACGGCCAGCCCGACCATAGGTTCCGTCATTTGCGCGTTTTTCATTCCGGAGATGATGGCTGTGTGGCGCCCAGGGGGCTGAGGCCATGCCGGTCAGCCCGTCTCAGCCATCGGCTTCGGGGCCGAATCCGCCGCCGCTCGGTGTCTGGATCGCGAAGATGTCGCCCGGCGCGACCGTCGCCCGGCACCGGCCTTCGAGCCTCTCCCGGCTGCCGTCGGTCCGCTCGATCCACTGGTCGCCACACCGACCCGGCGCACCGCCCTGCAGCCCGAAAGGCGCAACCGAGCGGTGGTTGGACACCAGCGCGGCCTGCATTGCTTCGAGAAAGCGCACGCGTCGGGTGGTGCCGTCGCCGCCGCGATGCCGGCCCTTGCCGCCGGAGCCGCGATCGATGCGGTGGCTTTCCAGCAGAACCGGGTAGCGCCATTCAAGCACCTCGGGGTCGGTCAGGCGCGAGTTGGTCATATGCGTATGGACGGCCGACGTGCCGTCGAATTCCGGGCCAGCGCCGCTGCCGCCGCAGATGGTCTCATAATACTGATATTTGGCGTTGCCGAAGGTGAAGTTGTTCATCGTGCCCTGGGCTGCGGCTAGCACGCCAAGCGCTCCATAGAGTGTATCGGTGACCCACTGAGAGGTCTCGACATTGCCGGCGCAGACGGCGGCTGGGTAACGGCAGGCGACGATCGAGGCCTCGGGCAGGATGATATCAATCGGCTTCAGGCAGCCTTCGTTCATGGGGATGTCGTCGTCAACCAGCGTGCGGAAGACGTAGAGCACCGCCGCCCGCGTGACCGCCGCCGGGGCGTTGAAATTCCACGGCTGCTGCTCGCTGGTGCCGGTAAAGTCGACCACGGCACGGCGCGACCCCTTGTCGATCGAGATTTTGGCCTTCACCACCGGCCCGGCATCGTGGGCGTAGGTGAACTCGCCGTCCTGCAGCACGTCGAGCACGCGCCGTACACTCTCCTCGGCATTGTCCTGGACGTGACCCATGTAGGCCCGGACGGTGGCCCGGCCGAACTGCGTCACCATCTTGGCGAGCTCGTTCGCACCGCGCTGGCAGCTCGCCACCTGGGCCTGGATGTCGGCCACGTTCTGCGTCTCGTTGCGCACGGGCCAGGGGCCGCCGCGCAGCACCTCCAGCAGGGCCGCCTCGCGCAGCTCGCCGTTCTCGACCAGCTTGAAATTGTCGAACAGCACGCCTTCCTCGTCGATATGCGTGCTGTCCGGCGGCATCGAGCCCGGTGTGATGCCGCCGATATCGGCATGATGTGCCCGGGCTGCGGTGAAGAACACCAGCTCGGCCCCGTCGAACACCGGCATGACGACGGTGATGTCGGGCAGGTGGGTGCCGCCATTGTAGGGATTGTTGAGCGCCCAGACATCGCCCGGGCGCAAGGCATCCCGGTTCAGCTCGATGATGGTGCGCACCGACTGCCCCATCGAGCCCAGGTGCACCGGCATGTGCGGGGCATTGGCGACCAGGGCGCCGTCCGCGGCGAACACCGCGCAGGAGAAGTCCAGCCTCTCCTTGACGTTGACCGAGTAGGCCGTGCTCTGCAGCGTGACGCCCATCTGCTCGGCGATGGTCATGAACAGGTTGTTGAAGATCTCCAGCAGGATCGGGTCGGAGTGGGTGCCGACCGCGACCTGCCGCGCCAGCGGCTCGACGCGGTCGAGGATGAGATGATCGCGGCCCGTCACCTCGAGAGCCCAGCCGGGCTCCACGACCACGGTCGTGGTGGCGCCGCAGATCAGGGCCGGTCCGGCAATACGGTCGCCCGGCTGCAGCGCCTCGCGGGTATAGACCACAGCCTCGAACCGCTCGGCCGGCTGATGCGGCGCTCGGGTGGTGAAGATCGGCGTCGTGAGGATGGGTTCCAGCGGCCGCGACGCCTCGCGGGGCACCACCGGCTGCTCCGCCTCGGCCATCTCCGCCATCATGCCCACGCCCTCCACCGTCACCGCCTCGACGACGAGGCCGCGACCCTCGACGATGAAGCCGTACCGGGAGCGATGCTCGGTCTCGAACGCCGCCCGCAGCTCTGCGACATCGGCCAGCGGAACCTCGAGCGAGGTGTCGGTGCCGGCATAGCGGACATGCACCTTGGCCTCGGCATGGATGTGGTCAGGTGGAACGTTCTGCGCTTCGAGCTCGCGCATCGCGTCGTTGCGGAGGGTCGCCACCGCGGCATCGAGCTCGGCCGAGACCGCGTCGTCCAGCGGGCGCTCGATCGCCTGCTGGCGCAAGACGCGCAGGTCCGCGAGCCCCATGCCGTAGGCCGACAGGACCGAGGCGTAGGGATGGATGAAGACCCGGGCGATGCCCAGGTGATCCGCGACCTGGCAGGCATGCTGCGAGCCCGCGCCGCCGAAGCAGCACAAGGTGTAGTGCGTGACGTCGATCCCGCGCTGGACCGAGATTTCCTTGATGGCGTTGGCCATATTGTCGTTGGCGATGGCGAGGCAGCCATGCGCCAGCTCCTCGGCCGAGCGCTCCACGCCGGTGGAGCTGGCGACTTCGTGCGCCAGGGCCGCGAAAGCCGCTCGTACCACCTGCGCGTCCAGCGGCTGGTTGGCGCTCGGCCCGAACACATGCGGGAAGAAGTCCGGCAGGAGCTTGCCCACCATCAGATTGGCGTCGGTCACCGCGAGCGGCCCGCCGCGGCGATAGCAGGCCGGGCCAGGGTTGGCGCCTGCGCTTTCGGGGCCGACGCGGAAGCGTTGGCCATCGAAGCTGATGATTGATCCGCCCCCGGCCGCCACCGTGTGGATCTTCATCATCGGCGCGCGAATCCGCACCCCCGCCACCTCGGTGTCGAAGGCGCGCTCGAAGGCGCCGGCATAATGGGTGACGTCGGTCGACGTGCCGCCCATGTCGAAGCCGACGATCCGGTCGAGCCCGGCCAGCGCCGCCGTCCGGGCGGCGCCGACGATGCCGCCGGCTGGACCGGAGAGGATCGCGTCCTTGCCCTGGAACAGGCGGGCATCGACCAGCCCGCCATTGCTTTGCATGAACATCAGCCGGACGTCGCCGGTCGCGGCGGCGACGCGGTCGACATATGCGCGCAGGATCGGTGATAGGTAGGCGTCGACCACGGTCGTGTCGCCGCGGCCGACGATCTTCATCAACGGGCTCACCGCATGGCTCACTGAAACCTGGGAGAACCCGATGGAGTGGGCGATCTCGGCCACGGCCAGCTCGTGCTCGTGGTAGCGGTAACCGTGCATCAGGACGATCGCCACGGCACGGTATCCGGCCGCAAAGGCTGCTTTCAGATCGGCCCGCGCCCGGCCAAGGTCGAGCGGCTGCTCGACCGTGCCGTCGGCACGCAGGCGCTCCTCGATCTCGACTGTCCGTGTGTAGAGCTGTTCTGGCAGGACGATATGGCGGGCGAAGATGTCTGGCCGGTGCTGGTAGCCAATGCGTAACGCGTCGCCGAGGCCGCGGGTAATCGCCAGCACGGTCGGCGTGCCCTTGCGCTCGAGCAGAGCGTTGGTGGCGACCGTCGTGCCCATCTTGACCGCATCGATGATCGTATCTGGCAGCAGCTCGTCGCGTGCGAGGCCCAGCAGGTCGCGGATGCCTTGGATCGCTGCGTCGGCGTAATGCTCGGGGTTTTCCGACAGCAGCTTGTGGATCCGGATCGCGCCGTCCGGTGCCCGCCCGACGATGTCGGTGAACGTGCCGCCGCGATCGATCCAAAATTGCCAGCCTGCCTGCATCGTCTGTCACCATCTCGCTGCCGCGATATCCCGTCTATAGCCAAGTGGCCCTCGCCACGTCTCGTCCATCAGCAGGGCGCCGGTCGCGGTAACGCGTGGCTGTGTGCAGAAAAAGCCAAGGTCGGGTCGGGAACGGTTGCCGCTCAATCGCGCTTTCTCCATGGCAACCGTAACATCGCCCGCTTCTGCGCGAGGGCAATTCACAAGGGACGTCTACAATGCTGGTTTGCCTCAAGTGCATTGCCGGTAGTCTTGTAGGCGTGCTGACCCTGCTGGTTGGCGTCACGTCTGCGCACGCAGCCCCGTGCGCTGCTGGGCTGCTCAGCGGGACCGACGCCCTGAACAGCGACTGGCGGAACGACCGGCCTGGCCTGTGCCGACAGATACTGCCGACGGACCTCCCGCCGCCGTCGGCGAGCAACATCAATAAGCCCAGGACAATCGCGCGCCCACACAGCATGCGTGTTCGGCTGCCGCAGGTGCCACCCGGCTTCGACGCCAAGCTGTTCCATCGAGGTAATGCCCAGCCGAGGTTGATCCGCACCGCGCCGAACGGCGATATTTTCGTGGCCGAGAGCAGGGCCGGGCAGATTAGGGTGCTGCGGCCGGGCGGAAACTGTTCACTTGCTACCAGCGCCGTCTTCGCCACGGACCTCTATTTGCCGTTTGGCATCGCTTTCTATCCACCAGGGCCGAACCCGCAATATGTGTACGTGGCCGAGAACAATCGGATCGTGCGTTTTCCCTATGTCAACGGCATGGTAACGGCGACGACGGCACCTGAGATCGTCGTGCCGGGCCTGCCTCAAGGCGCGGGGCGACTGCCGGGCAAGGGACATTGGACCCGTGATCTGGTCTTTTCACCCGACGGGGTCGCGATGTTCGTCTCGATCGGGTCCTATTCGAATGCGCAGACGGAGGGCGAGGACGAGACCGGGCGTGCCACAGTAGTGGCCTACAATCCTAATGGAACACCGCGGGGCGTTCTGGCGACGGGCCTGCGCAACCCCGTCACCCTTGCCTTCTCGCCGACGACGGGTGCGCTATGGACCACGAACAACGAGCGCGACGAACTCGGTGACAATCTCGTGCCCGATTTCGTGACCGCCTTGGCGCCGGGACAATTCTATGGTTGGCCGTGGTTCTACATCGGCGAGAATCTGGACCCGCGCCATGCGGCTGCCTATCCGACCATCCGCCCGCCGGTCACGATACCGAGCGTGCTGCTGCAAGCGCACTCCGCAAGCCTGGGCTCTGCATTCTATACTGGGTCCCAGTTTCCACCCGAGTATCAAGGTAGCCTGTTCGTTGCCACCCATGGCTCATGGAACCGCGCTCATCCCGTCGGCTCCAAGGTGATCCGGATTATCTTCGACGCCTATGGTAACCCACAGCCCTACTACGAGGACTTCATGACCGGTTTCGTCGTGGCCAATCATGACGTCTGGGGTCGTCCGGTCGGCATCGCCGTCGGAGGAGATGGGTCGCTCTACGTCTCCGAGGACGCCAATGCTTCGATCTGGTGTGTGTCCTACACCGGCACCCCGTCCTAACCGTGATCAGCGATTGCAGGGCGTATCAGTCGTCGGTGTCCAGGATAGTCGCTGCTTCCCGTGTCAACGACTGACGCAGCTCGAAATAGCCCGCCCAAGGGTTATCGTCGAAGCGTCGGTGGGCGCTCTTGATGGTGACCGAGTCCGCCCGCCGGGCGCGGCGAAGCTCGTCCCAGGATATCGGAGCCGCCACTGAGGCGTTGGGCTTGGCGCGGGTCGACCATGGGACGATGGCGGTGCTGCCACGCTGGTTGCGCAGCCAGTCGATGAAGATCCGACCATCGCGGGCGGCTTTGCGAAGATTGGTGGTGTAGCGGTCGGGAGCGCGGTCAGTCAGTCGCTCGGCTGTTCCCTTGGCGAACGCTTCCACGACCGGCCAGTCCCAGTCGGGTGCGATCGGCGCCACCACATGGATGCCTTTGCCGCCGGTGAGCAGTGGGTAGCTCGTGAGACCCAGCTCCTCGAGCAAGGCCTTGATCTCGAACGCTGCATCACGGACCGCACCAAATTGCAGACCCGCGTCGGGATCAAGGTCGAAGACCAGCCGTTCGGGGCGCTCGATCGTATCGGCCCGGGCACCCCACACATGCAGCTCTAGTGTCCCCACCTGCACGGCGGCAAGAAGACCCTCGACATCGTCGATACGCAGATACTCGGCCTCACCGCCATCCGCCTCGACCACCGTGATATGGCCAATCGCATTGGACAGTCCTTGTGCCGGATGTCGTTGAAAGAAGCAGGTGGCCTCCACCCCGTCGGGGCAGCGAAGCAGGCTCACCGGCCTGCCGGCCAGATGCGGCAGCAGGAGGCCGGCCACGCTGTGATAGTAGTCCGCGAGCTTCTTCTTGGTGATCCCGGGCTTTGGAAAGAGCAGCTTTTCCGGATGCGTCAGCCGAACCGCATCGACGGTTGCGACCTCGTCCTCGCTCACCTCCGCCACGGCCTTGTCCTCCCTCAAGCCCACGAACACCGCGTGACGAAGCAAGCCATCGCCGGTCCGTCCGGCATAGCGGATCTCCGCCACCTGTTCCGGCTCTACCCACCGCGCGTTGCGGGCGATCGCCACCGGAACGCCCTCGACCGGCTGCGTACCAATGTTACGACTGTGTAGCCGCGACGCCAGGTCGGCAAGGGTTGGGCCGGTAAAGCCGGTGCCGACCCGGCCGGCATAGCGCAACTTTCCGCCGTCCCCGCTTATGGCCAGCAGCAGCGAGGCGAACGGTCGGCCGCGCACCCCGGACGGGGTCATGCCGACGATGACGAACTCCTGTCGGGCGGACGTCTTGACCTTCAGCCAGTCCGGCCCGCGGCCGGACTGGTAGGGTGCCGTCACCTGCTTGGCGATGATCCCTTCCATCCCTAGGCGGGCCGTCTCGGCGAGCAACGCCGCACCGTCACCGCGGAAATGCTCCCCGAACAGGATCGGCCCTTTGCGGCCTCGCTCGCCCAGCGCATCGGCCAGCCAGCGCTTGCGCTCGAGCAGGGGTTGGTCGCGCAGGTCCTCGCCTCGCAGCGCCAGCAGGTCGAAGGCGATCATCGACAGTGGAATCTCGCCGCGGTCGAGCGCCTGCTGCAGGAGGCCGAACTCGCTGCGGCCGTCGGCGTTCACCGCCACGATCTCACCGTCGATCAGTGCGCCGTCGAGGCCCAGCGCCAAACCCGCGGTGATCAACTCCGGGAACCGTTCGCTCCAGTCCAAGCCCGAGCGCGTGTAGATGCGTGCCTCTCCGGCGCCCAGCGCCAGCTGAGCGCGATAGCCGTCATGCTTCAACTCGAAAAGCCAGGAATCGCCCACGGGCACCTCGGCCGTCAGCGTCGCCAATTGCGGCTCGACGAAATCGGGCACTGGCCGCCGCGACCTCGTCCGTGCCCGTGCAGCGCTGACAGCCTCGCCTGTCACTGCCGCCGAATGGGCGATCTCCTCGAGGCGCCGCCCGGTCGCGACACTTCTGTCGTCGCTATCCAGATCCGCGCCGGCGAACCCGTCGGCCCCCTTCATCAGCAGCCAATTCTCGCGGGCCTTGCCAGCCCGGTCCTTCTTCATGCGCACCAGGACCCATTCGCCTTTCAGGCGGGTGCCGTCGAGCAGGAAATGGAGCTTGCCAGCAACGAGGCCAGCGCGGGCATCGTGCAGTGGCCGCCAAGTGCCCTGGTCCCAGAGCATGACGGTCCCGCCACCATACTCACCGGCTGGGATCGTGCCCTCGAAGGTCGCATAGTTGAGCGGATGGTCCTCGGTTCGTACCGCCAGACGCTTGTCGGTCGGGTCGTAGCTCGGCCCCTTGGTGACCGCCCAGCTGACCAGCACCCCATCGATCTCGAGCCGAAAATCATAGTGGAGCCGGCGTGCAGCGTGCTTTTGCACCACAAATCGACGGCCGACCGTGACCGCGACCTCGCCGTGGGGCTCGGACGTGCGGGCGAAATCACGCTTGGCGTGATACCTCGCCAAGCGTTCAGGCCGCGCGGGCGGAAGCCTTGCCACGGCGTTTCGTTGTGGCTGCGGTCTTCTTGCTGTCGACGCTCGCTTGCAAGGCGGCCATCAGGTCGACGATCTTGCCGCTGCCCTTGTGGGTCGACTTATCGATTTCCACGCTCACCCTGGAACCTTGCTTCGTCTTGCGCTCGATCAGGGCCAGCAGGGCACGTGTATAATGATCCTCGAAGCGGCTCGCATCGAACGGCCCGCTGCGCTGCTCGATCAGTTGGGAAGCCATGCTGATCAGTTCTTCCGCCGGCGCCCCATCCTCGATGCCCGCAAAAAGCGGGTCCGCTTTGCGGATCTCGTCCGGATAGCGCAGGGTCTCGAGCAGCAGGCCCCGACCGCAGCTCCGGATGGCGACGATGGATTCGTAGCCGCGAAGCGCCATCTGCCCCAGGCCAACCTTCTGGGCTCGATGCAGGGCTTCCCGGATCACAACGAAGCCGTCCTCGGCGAGGTCGCCGTCGGGAACGACGTAGAACGGCTTTTCATAATATAAGGGTGGGATCTCGTCTGTATCGACGAATTGCACGAGCTCGATCGTCTTGCGTGAATCCACGCGGACGCTGTCGAGATCCTTGTCGTCGAGCAGCACGTAGTGGCCCTTGCGGATCTCGAAGCCTTTGAGGATCCGATCAATATCCACGGGACCTACCCCTGGCACGACCTTTTCGTAGCGGATGCGCTTACCTGATTTCCTGTCGATCTGGTGCAGTGGAATCCGCGCGCCGCTTTTGGTGGCCGAAAAGACCTTGACCGGTAAAGCTACCAACGCCAAGCGCAACTGGCCCGTCCAATATGGCCTGCTCGGCGCTGCCAACCGCCGCGACTGGGCCGATGCTGCAGGTTTTGCTCTACGTGCCATTGCCGCGCCGTATCTGAAGAGTCTGCCGGAATGCGAGCCTACGCCGCTGGTCCCTCGTCTTCCACTGCGGTGCCGATTTCCGCCTCGGCCTGGAACCAGAACTCTCTGTCCGCATCGGCTGGGCAGCCGGCTGCCTGCCACAGTTCGTAAGCACGGGCGCGGATCCTCTCGATCTTCGCATCATCCGCAACGTCGGGCGCACCCGCGCTGGTGACGCCGCCGAAAGACGGCGCGTCGCTCGCATCCATGCTGCCCGCCGAGGCGACGTCGACCTCATCAGGCGCCATCGGTTCCTTGGGGTCGTCAGGGAGAAGGGGTATGTTCATGACACTGGCTCCGCATCGATCCTTACAATTAAGGCCCATCGTCGGTCTTGGTTCCGGCCCTACGCCCTCGAATCGACGTCGTGGAACCGTATGGCCCGATCTCTGTTGGTTTGCTGCGAGGCAGACGATGGACGTCTTCCTCGCACCATCCGAGAGTTCCCCCGTCTCGATTGAAGCAGCCGCGAAAGCGGTTGCTTCCTTTCGACGTCTACGAGCACCTGCCTTCGCGCGGGTAGGACGCTGGTGGTCCCTTTGCCTGGGCTCAGCGACCGGGGGCGGCAGTGGACGGTGACTGTGAAGAATCGAATCATCCCAGCCATAGCACCCGGTAAATGAACTATGGATAAGTGCTCTAATTATGGCCGGTTCAACTGGGCCAAAGCAGAGTTTGTTTGTCAAATATCGTAGTTAAATAATCCCAGGCTCGTAAAAATCTTAAACAAGTTCCAATTTGAATCTAAAGAAAACGATGCTTGATATTTTGGTCCGATCACCGGCAAATCGCTGGAACCATTTCAGTCCGGTGTCAAGCAGAACGTCGGTGAGAAGAAGGTCCGCCATCAGGTCAAGGCCGCCTAACACGAGAAGCTGTACGACCAAGCTATGGCGAACCTATCGAGTGCAGTAAGGACGTGTACACCAGCCTCAAGCGGCTCATTGCGGTGCTGGCGGTGTCGCAGGCCTCGACGGTGGTCGCGTCATTCAGTCCGAAGGAGAACAAGGCCCCCGCCGCTGCGGAAGGGATAGCCGCACAGCAGTTGCACACCGATCACCGCTATCGCAATATCGGAGTGCCGTTCAATCAAGAGATCAATATCAAAGATGCGCCCAAAAAGGAAGTATTGGACCGCAATTGCTGGTTGATGTCTGAGTTTTCAGATGTCGTTGTTACCCTCTCCATTTGTAGTTATCCGCAATCGCGGACGGAATGACGAGAAATAGGACGCAATCATCGACTAATTGGAGGCCCTGTCTGATGATCACATCCCCACGCCGCCGTGAAATTCTAGTCCAGCCGACTGCCCACAGAGTGATATACAGTTGGTCTCGGCGAATCCACAATCCGACCGGGGCGATACAGTGGATACGGCATCGAAAAGGCGTCCCTCTAAACTGGTGAGCGCATCCCATAGCTGCCCTGGAAGGGGGCCGAACATTGCGTGAGGCTCCCGAGATGAAGCCTGGCTAGGCGTCCCCATCACATCAGGCGGGACAGGCCGTGGCCCGAAGAAGGCCCGCCTGCATCCGATAGCCGGCCTGCCATGCCTCGCGGACCGAGCGCGGCACCGCGGCTCCCAGCAGTTCCTCGACCGAGTCCAGAAGCGCGCGCCCAACCGCTGCGAACTCATCCTCCACCAGCGGGCCGGAGCCGAGACGCGCACGCAGTCGGTGCAGGACACGCGACCGACTGAGCCCACGCACGGCGAGCACGAGCAGGCGCGCCAGCAGGCGAGCCTGCTCGGCGGGGGTGCCGGTAAGGCGCCCGCGTAGCGCGAGTTCGCGGATGGCCAGACGCGAGCGCAAGGTCGACGCGAGTGCGGTGCCGTCGGCGCCCATCATCTCGAAGCTCGTCTGCACCAGCAGGATCTGGTCCGGTGTCATCACTCTATCTCCTCCGACGCTATCGCCTGGGTGGGTGGCGATGACCTGAACTATCGCAGCCCATGGTTACCGGCAGCTTGCCAGCGGCTGAAGCTTTGGTGCCGGTCGCCCCGTCGTACGACGTCACCCCTAGGATGTTGACCACCTAGCGTACGCCGATATTCCAATTCGCCGTGCGCGGGATGCAGCGTGAGCCCGCGTCGCCATCTTGCAACAGTGGGCAAGACGGCAGAGAACGAACCGATGCAACGAACTTCTGGCCGCGACCGACTGCCGCTGGCTCCGACCCGGGCTCGGCTCGAGGCGCGCGCGCTGTACTATCTCGAGCGTTTCCCCACGACCGCAGCACGCCTGCGGCAGGTGTTACTGCGGCGTGCCCTGCGTGATGCCGAGCGGCTGGAACTCGACCCGTCCGAGGTTCGCCTTACCGTCGAGGCGGTGCTGGCACGGTTGATCGCCGCCGGCTTGCTCGACGATCGCGCGTTTGCCGTCAATCGGGCACGGCGACTGACGCTGGCCGGGCGATCGCCGGCACGGATCCGGGCGGCACTGACGCTGAAGGGGCTGGACGACCCGTCGATCGCCACAGCCCTGCGCGAGGTTGCGGAGGAGCTGCCCGATCCGGAACTGGTCGCTGCCATGGCCTATGCGCGGCGGCGCAAGATCGGCCCATGGGGTCTGGCCGCAGGACGAGGAGAACGGCAGGCCAAGGACTTGGCCATTCTCGCCCGAGCCGGCTTCAGCTTTCGCGTCGCCCGAAAGTTGCTGGAAGCGGAGACACCGGACGCACTCGAGCAGCCGGCCGACGCCGGTTTCGACAGCTGAGTCAGGCGATCACCCGACAGGTTGCCGCCAGCTGGTCCAGCGGCCCGGCCAGTGGCGTGTCGCGGTGAATGACGTGAATGGTGCCGCGGTACACGCTGGCGAACCCGCCAAAGGCGGTGTCGAGCAGACCGGCCGTCGCAAGCTCTGCTGCCGGATGGACGCCACTCGGGACCGGCGCGGACTTGACGAGAATGAGCATCGGCGCACCCAAGCGGGTTGCCAGCCAGCAGGCCAGACTGTCCGAAGTGACGTTCCAGCTGGCCTCGACCGCTGCCCCGCCGGCCAGCCGCCAAGGTAGCCACACCGACGCTGCCGCAGCGCGCAGCTCCTCGTCGGTCTCGGCCACCCCCAACGCGGACTCCAGAGCCTGCAACGCGATACCGAATTGTTGCATGGCGAGAATGGCCATCCGGTGGGCCGCCAGATCGTCGAAGCCCAGTTTCGGCTGCAACTCGCGCACGATATCGGCGAAGGGCCCCCCGCCCGGCACCACGACGCGGGCCGGTCCTGGCGCCGTGGCGAGGTGGTGCAACCACCGGCGTAGCGCCGGGGCATCGTGCAGGCTTCCGCCGAGCTTGACGACCCACATCGCAGGCTCCCAGAACAGCTGCCGTACCGACAGCACAGGCAGCCCATGCAGCATCGTCTCGTCAAGCTTCTCGGGCGCCCCGCCCCCTGGCTGATGGGAGTCGTGAACGTGACGCCCGACTCCTTCAGCGACGGCGGGCGCTATCTGACACCCGATGCCGCGGTGGCGCACGGCCGCCAGCTGCTCGCCGACGGCGCCCACGTACTGGACCTCGGCGGCGAATCCACGGCACCCGGCAGCAGGCCGATCGGGAGCGATGAGGAGCTCTTACGGCTCGAGCCAGTGGTCCGCGGTCTCGCCCGTGAGGCCATTCTTTCCATCGACACCTACCACGCGGCGACGGCGGCGCGCTGCATCCAGCTGGGCGCGCGGATTGTCAACGACGTCTCGGCGCTGCGTGCGGACCCCGAGATGGCTGCCGTGGTCCGCGACCTCGGGCCGGTGCTGGTGATGATGCACGCCAAGGACGGGCCGCTGCCACATGCGACCGATCGGCCGGTATACTATGCCGACGTGGTGCGCGACGTCGGCGATTGGCTGGACAGCCGGGTGAATGCTGCGCTGGCGGCCGGCATCGACGCCGACCAACTGGTGCTCGATCCCGGCTGGGGCAAATTCCTGAGCCTAGATCCCGCCCACACCTGGGAAATGCTGGCTCGCTTCGAGGAGCTGGTCGCCCGCTTCACGCCGCTGCCCCTGCTGATCGGCATCTCGCGCAAGGGTTTCTTCGGCGTGCCCGCCGCCGAGCGCGATCCGCTGTCGCAGCTCACCAGCCTAGTGGCAGCACAGAAAGGCGCCGCGGTGATCCGCACGCACGCGGTCGGGATGGCCGCCCAGTTCATAGCCGCCGCCCAGCGCATGCGGCTGCCGCTGCCGGCGGCCAGCGCCTACCGCTGAGCCGAACGCAGCGCCGCCAGCAGCTCCAAGGCGGTTCGGTGCAGTACAGGATGGTGCCAGTCGGGCCAGACCTCGCAGAACGGGGCCAGCACGAAGTCGCGCTTATGCATTTCCGGGTGCGGAAGCCGCAGCGTGGTGTCGTTGCGCACCACGTCGTCCACAGCGATGAGGTCGAGATCGATCAGCCGCGGCCGCCAGCGGGCGGTCTCCATGCTGCGGTCACGGCCAAGCCGGGCCTCGATTGCATGGAGCCGGGCCAGGATCGCCGCCGGCGCGAGCGAGGTCCGCACCAGCACGGCGCCATTGAGAAACTCGGGATAGGACTGGGCTGGATCGTCGGGATGGATCATCGCCGGCGTGGCGAGCCAAGACGATTGCGCTGCGATCGGTCCGATCTCGGCCCCGATCAACACCACCGCCTGCTCGAGGGTCGCGGCACGGTCCCCAAGATTGGCGCCGAGCGCAACGATGGCGCAAGATTCCTGGACGCGTTCATTGGTCATCGGCACGGCTTAGCGAGCATCCGGCGCGGATGCAACGAACGGCCGAAGCCTAGCGGACCAGCGAAGCCAACACCTCGGCCAGCTGCCGGGTGCGCAATACGGTGTAGCCACGCGCGTCCAGGACGGCGTAGACCCCGTGCCGCTTGGTGACGTGCCCTCGCAGCTGGTGCCGGCTGTTCAGCAGTGCCAGCGCCGGTCGGCCACCTTCCATCGTGTCCCGACGGCAGCAATAGTCGCCGCCTCGCCGCAGTGTGGCGACAATGGCCGTCTCGTCGTCCGGCGTGAGCTCCGGGCTGGGAAACGTTAGAATCGTCATCGACGCCGCCCTACCATTGCCGCCTTAGTATGGCCTATCTCAGCCGACGAGCTTATCGCGGTCACGCAGTGCGGGGAACCAGCGCGACCATAGGGCGGCCACCGCGAGCGTGCCCAGCCCGCCCAGCACGACCGCCGGGACGGTTCCCACCAGCGCTGCCAGCACGCCCGATTCGAACTCGCCCAGCTCGTTCGAGGCACCGATGAACACGGCGTTGACCGCCGCCACGCGCCCGCGCATCGCGTCCGGCGTGTCGAACTGGACCAGGGTCTGGCGAACGAAGACGCTGACCATGTCCGAAGCGCCCAGGATAAAGAGGCAGACCATCGACAGATAGAGATTCGAGGACAGGCCGAAGCCGATGGTCGCGACACCAAACACAGCGACCGCCTGGAACATGCGGCGGCCGGAGCGGCGTGCCAGTGGGCGCTGGGCGAGGAAGAGGGCCATGACGACTGCGCCGGCAGCCGGCATGCTGCGCAACAGGCCCAGTCCCCACGGACCTACCATCAGGATGTCTCGGGCGAAGATCGGCAGCAGCGCGGTGGCGCCACCGAGCAGGACCGCAAACAGGTCGAGCGAGATCGCCCCGAGGATCGCCGGGCGCGAGCGGATGAACACGATACCGGCAACGAGGCTGGACCAACTCGCCTTCTCGCGTCGTGCCGAGGCGCCTCGATGCCGAATCGCCGCGACAAGTGACGCGGTCAGGGCGAATGACACCGCCGCGGCGCTGAAGACGACGGTGGCGCCGAACGCATAGAGCACGCCG
The DNA here is from genome assembly GCA_049292515.1 of Geminicoccaceae bacterium. Lineage (GTDB taxonomy): Bacteria > Pseudomonadota > Alphaproteobacteria > Geminicoccales > Geminicoccaceae > Benzoatithermus. The sequence goes on along the minus strand of JBATRI010000030.1, from coordinate 25,851 downwards.
CCAAGAGCCGGCCCGATGATGGTGGCCGTCTGCCACATCGACGAGTTCCAGGCGACCGCGTTCTGGAACTGTGCCGCCGGCACCAGATTGGGGAGGAGCGCCTGACCGGCCGGATTGGCGAACGCCCGCGCCGTGCCGTAGAGCAGGATGAGGGCATAGATGGGCCAGACCGTGGTGCTGCCGGTCCAGGCGTGGGCGAACAGCCCGGCGGCGGACGCGGCGGTGACGGTAAAGCAGACAAGCAGCACGGCGCGCCGGTCGAAGCGGTCGGCGACGTGCCCGGTGACCAGGGCCAGGCAGATCGCCGGCAGGAACCCGGCCAAGCCGACCAGCCCAAGCGCCAGCGGATCGCGGGTCAGATCGTAGACCAGCCAGCCCACGCCCACATTCTGCATCTGGATCGCCAGTGCCGACAGGAAGCGCGAGGCGCCATAGAGCACGAAATCCCGGTGCCGGAACGCCGCCCAGCCGCCGACGCTGTCTGCGCTCGCTTCAGTCGCTGTCATCCTGGAGTCCTCGGTCGGGTACTACGCACGGCCCGCCGAGCGGACCTAGCCGATGGCGGGCGTGCCGAGGAGGGGGATCGTGCCCACGGCGCGCATGGCTGCCATCACGGGCTCGTGGTGGCGTAGGCCGGGCTGCGCAGGCGCGTGATCGTCCGCATCACACCCCGCAGCTCGGCCAGGCCCTTCAGGCGACCGATCAGCGAGTAGCCCGGGTTGGTCCGCTTGCCGATGTCGTCCGCGAGCAGATGGCCATGATCCGGGCGCATCGGGATCTCGGCATGGTCCTGACCTGCCGCATGCCGTCTCGCTTCCTCGGCGAGCAGGATGGCAATGACACCGATCATGTCCGTGCCGCCATCGAGATGCTCCGCTTCGTGAAAGGACCCGTCGGGCTCCACGGTAACGTTGCGCAGATGGGCGAAGTTGGTGCGGGCGGCGAACTCGGCGGCCATCGCCACGACATCGTTGTCGGCGCGGGCGCCGAGCGAGCCGGTGCAGAAGGTCAGCCCGTTGGCCGGGCTGTCGACGGCCGCGAGCACTGAGCGCAGGTCCGCCGCAGTCGAGACCACGCGCGGCAGGCCGAAGAGCGGGAAGGGCGGGTCGTCGGGATGCACGGCCAGACGCACGCCCAACAATTCGGCTACCGGCACTACCGCCCGCAGGAAACGCACGTGGTTGGCCCGCAGGTCGCTCGCCGTCATACCATGATAAAGCGCCAGCCGCTGCTCGAACCGCGCCCGGTCGTTGATCTCGCCGGCAACACCGGGCAACCCTGCGATGACGGTGCGCTCGAGGGTAGCCTGGTAGTCCGCATTCATCGCCGCGAAGCGTGCTGCTGCCTGCTCGACCACCACGGGCCGATGGTCGCCCTCGGCACCAGCGCGGCGCAGCATGAAGATGTCGTAGGCGGCGAGGTCGACGGCGTCGAAGCGCAGCGCGTACCCCGTCGTCGGCAGCCGCCATCTCAGGTCGGTCCGTGTCCAGTCGAGCACCGGCATGAAATTGTAGCAGACGGTGCGGATTCCGGCCCCCGCGACGGCCCGCAGCGAATCGATGAATATCCCGATGGCCGCTTCGGCGCCGGCGCCGCCCAACTTGATGGCATCCGGGACGGGGATGCTCTCGACCACCGACCAGACCAGGCCTGCAGCCTCGATCTCGGCGCGGCGTGCCAGCACCTCCTCCGCCGGCCAGACGGTGCCGTCCTGGCGATGATGCAGGGCGCTGACGATTCCCGTCGCCCCCGCCTGTCGCACATGCTCCAGCGTGACCGGATCTTCCGGTCCGAACCAACGCCAAGTCTGTTCCATTCACATGCCCTTTGGGTGCCGAACGCGCTCCGTCGACACCGTTGGCGACGACCATCCGTAACATCCCAGAATGGCATCTCGTAGGGATGGTTGGCGGGGCTGCACGAGCGAGAGCGGAAGCAGGGACTCAGCCATCCGCAGAGGTCAGGAATACCTCCTCGCCCGCACCGAGCGGCACCGGCTGCGGTCGCTCGCAGCTGGTCTCGATTCGGATCTGGCGCCCTTCGACGGAAGAGCGCTCGAGCGCCTCCATCACCTCCAGCACGTGCAGTGCAAGTTCGCCGCTCGCCCGATGTGGCCGGCCCTCGGCGATGGCGCACGCCATGTCCAATACGCCTACCATCCGGTAGTCGGCGACATCGGCGCCGGCATTGGTCTTGCGGTTCGGCCGGCCGAAAGGATGGGCCTCGATCGGCAGCTCCTGCCAGTCGCCGCTTCGGTCGGAGACGCGCACGCTGCCACCGAAGAAGTTGGGGTCCGGGTTGAGCAGGCTGCCGGTCGTGCCATAGAGCTCGATCGGCAGGCGAGCGTGTTTCCAGATGTCCCACGACATCGTCACGGCAACATTGGCACCATTGGTGAAGGCAAGCACGCCATTGACCGTGGTCGGCACCTCGACCTCGATCACCTCACCGCGACGGGGCTCACTGGTCACCGTGCGCGTGGCCTGGGCGCGCGAGGCATGGGCCGTCACACTCTCGACTGGTCCCAGGCAGTTGACGAGCTGGGTGATCGGGTAGCCTCCGATGTCCAGCACGGGGCCGCCGCCGCGCTTGAAGAAGAAGGACGGGTTGGGGTGCCAGCTCTCCATGCCGGGGCCGGCGAAGCAGACGGCACCACCGACGACACGGCCGATGCGGCCAGCGTCGATTGCCGCCCGCACCGCCTGGTGGCCGGCGCCCAGGAACGTGTCCGGGGCCGAGCCGATGCGGACGCCCCTGGCAGCCGCGGCGGCCGTGAGCTCGCGCGCTTCCGCGAAGGTCGCGGCGAACGGCTTCTCGGAATAGACATGCTTGCCGGCCGCCACCACGCGATGGCTCACCTCGGCATGGGCCAGTGGGACGGTAAGATTGATCAGAATCGAGATCTCGGGATCGGCCAGCAGCTCCTCCATGGGAACCGCGGCCACGCCATAGGCCTCGGCCCGTGCCTTGGCCGCCTCAGGATTAAGGTCGGTCACGGCCTTGACCGCCACCAGCTGCGAGCGCGCACCGCCCTTGAGGTAGGCCTCGCTGATGTTGCCGCAGCCGATGATGCCGAGCTTGATCTGCTCCATGCGCGTCTTCCTCAGGCCGAGAGTTGCAAGAGATAGGCGCGGCTGGCGCGTGCGAAGCCTACCGGATCCTTGGGTTTGTCGTGCTCCAGGACCATCCACTTGGCACCGAGGGCCAGCGACTGCCGCCACAGCGCGGGCCAATCGAGGACTCCCTCACCGACATCGCACCAACCATCCTGGTCGAGATTCTGGCCCGCCTTGGCGATGTCCTTGACGTGCACGGCGGCGAGACGGTCGCGATGGCGCTCGATCCAGGCGAGAGGATCCGCGCCGCCACGGACGAGCCAGGCGAGGTCGGCCTCGAAGGTCAGCGGCGAACCCGCGGCCCCTTCGAACAGCATCTCGAGGGGCGTGCGGCCATCCTGGAACGCTTGCAACTCCCAGTGATGGTTGTGGTAGCCCAGGCCCAACCCATGTTCGGCCATCTGCTGCGCCATCCGGCCAAGTTCCGCGCCAACGGCACGCCAGGCGTCCGCCGTTCCTTCGCGCTCCTCCACCGGCACCGCCGGCATGAACAAATGCTGGATGCCGACGATCTTTGCCTGCTCGGCCACCCAGTCGAGGCGGGTCCGCAGATCCTGCATGCCGACATGGCCGGTCGGTGCCTTGATGCCGCGTGCATCGAGCTTGGCCCGCGTGGTCCGTGCGTCGGTCAGGTGGCCGCCCACCGTTTCGACTTGTCGGAAGCCGAGCTCCGACAGCGCATCGAGCTGGCGGTCGAAGTCGCCATAATCCCGCAGCGAGTAAAGCTGGATCGAGAGTTCGTCCGCGATGTTCATGTGGTCCCTTCCTGGCGCCGACCGGCGCCGGCTACTTCAAGAGGACGGCTGCGCCTACAGGCGCACGCCTGTGTCGGTCGCGAAGACCGAGATGCGGTTGGGATCAAGGGTTAGGGACAGCTGGTCCCCTGGCACCGCCTGCTGGTCGCCACCCGTACGCACCTGGACCGTGCGTTCGCCGTCGCTGCACCAGATCACGGTGTCCGCGCCCATGGGCTCGACGATGTCGACCTTGAAACCGGACCAGTTGCCGGCTTCGCCGATCACCAGATGCTCCGGCCGAACACCGAGCGTGACCGGCTGGCCGGCCACGGGCGCAGTCTGGAACGGATAGGCGCTCAGTGGCAGCGAGCGGCCGCCGGCCAGAAATTCCGCCCCGGCGCCATTGGTCTCGAGCTTGCCCTGGATGAAGTTCATCTGGGGCGAGCCCACAAAGCTCGCCACGAACAGATTGGCCGGAAGATGATAGATCTCAGCCGGCGTTCCCACCTGCTGGATCTTCTGGTCCTTCATGACCACGATCCGATCGGCCAGGGTCAGGGCCTCGATCTGATCGTGGGTGACGTAGATCATCGTCGTCGAGCCCAGCCGCTGGTGCAGCCGTTTGATCTCCACCCGCAGCTCGTTCCTGAGCTGGGCATCCAGGTTGGACAGCGGCTCGTCGAACAGGAACACCGCGGCGTCGCGCACCAGCGCCCGGCCGATCGCCACCCGCTGCCGCTGGCCACCGGAAAGCTGATCGGGCCGGCGATCCAGCAGATGGGTGATCTGCAGCAGCCCGGCGGCGTGGGCGACTCGCTTCTCGATCTCCGGCCTGGGCGTCTTGGCCATCCGCAGCCCGAACGACATGTTCTCCTTGACGCTCATCCGCGGGTAGAGCGCGTAGGACTGGAACACCATGGCGATGCCCCGATCCTTGGGCTCCTCCCAGGTGACGTTCCTGTCGCCGATCCAGATCTGTCCTGTGGCGACGTCGAGGAGGCCGGCAACGGCGTTGAGCAGGGTCGACTTGCCGCAACCCGAGGGGCCGAGCAGGACGATGAACTCGCCCTCCTCGATGTCGAGGGACAGGCCATCGAAAACGCGCACGCTCTCGAAGGCGACGGCGACGTCGCGTACGGAAACGGCAGCCATGGCTTCAGCCTTTCACAGCACCCGCGGCGATCCCGCGGACGAACCAGCGCCCCGACACCAGGTAGACGACGAGTGGGACGAGTGCGGTGAGCACCGTCGCCGCCATGTCGACATTGTAGGCACGCTCGCCTTGGGTGGAGTTGACGATATTGTTGAGCTGTACGGTCATCGGCAGGTTCTCACGGCCGGCGAAGGTCAGGCCGAAGATGAAGTCGTTCCAGATGCCGGTGACCTGCAGGATGGCGGCGACGACCAGGATCGGCGTCGACATCGGCAGCATGACGCGCAGGAAGATCGTCCAAAATCCGCCGCCATCGACGCGTGCCGCCTTGAAGAGCTCGGACGGCAGGCCGGCATAATAGTTGCGGAATAGCAGGGTCATCACCGGCAGCCCGAAGATGACGTGCACCAGCACGATGCAGGCGAGCGAGTTGTAGATCCCGATCTGCGAGAAAAGCCGTACCAGCGGGAACAGGAATACCTGGTAGGGGATGAAGGCGCCGAGCAGCAGGATGCCGAACATCAGATTCGCACCCCGCACGCGCCAGAACGAAAGCGCATAACCGTTGATCGCGCCGACGGCGATCGGCAGGATCATCGAGGGAATCAGGATCCGCACCGAGTTCAGGAAGCCGACGCTGATGCCGTTGCAGGAAAGGCCCGTGCAGGCCTCGGCCCAGGCCTTGATCCACGGCTCCAGCGTCGCCGTGGTCGGCCAGGCCAGGATGTTGCCCAGCCGCACCTCGTCCATGGTCTTGAGCGAGGTCATGACCATGATCCACAGCGGCAGCAGGAAGAAGAGCGCCGCCGTGAACAAGAATGCGTAGACGCCGATCCGGGCGGCCGTAAGTCGCTGCGGTCGACGGCCCTGCGGCTCGATCGCGGTCATCAGCGCCTCCCGCCAGTCCGGCCGTAGCGGATATAGATCCATGGCCCGAGCATCGCCACGACCGTCACCAGCATGACGGTGGCCGCGGACGTGGCCAGACCGATATTGTTGCGCTCGAAGAGATGATCCATCACGAACTTCGCCGGTACCTCGGAAGCGATCCCGGGTCCGCCGCGGGTCATGGCGACGACCAGGTCGTAAAGCTTGGCGACTGCGGCTGCGAGCAGCACGCTGGCGGTGACGATCATGGGACCGAGCAGCGGCAGGACGATGGACACATAGACCCGCCAGGTCGGAATGCCGTCGATCCTGGCGGCCTTCCACAGGTCGGCGTCGATGCCGCGCAGGCCGGCCAGCAGAATGGCCATGACCAAGCCGGATGCTTGCCACAGCCCGGCAATGACCAGCGTGTAGATCACCATGTTCTGGCTCACCAGCCAGTCGAAGGTGAAGTTCTCGAACCCGATATCACGCACGAGCTTTTGTAGACCCAGCGTCGGATTGAGAAACCATTGCCAGATCAGCCCCGTCACGATGAAGGACATGGCGTAAGGATAGAGAAAGATGGTGCGGAACACCCCTTCGGCACGCACCTGCTGGTCGATGAACACCGCCAGCAGGAACCCCAGGACCAGTGCCCCGACGACGAACAGCACGCCGAACACGGCGATGTTCTGAACCGAGATTAGAAATCGATCGTTTGCGAACAGGCGGAAATATTGCTGCAGACCGATCCAGTCGAGCTTTGGCAAAAGCTGCGAGCTGGAGAATGAAAGGCGGACCGTCCACAACATGCAACCGAGATAGACGACCAGCACGATCATGGCCGTCGGCAGCATGGCCATGCTCGCCGCCCAATGGAGCCGCCGTCGGCTGCGGGTGGGCGCCGTCGAAATCGAGATCGTCGCCATGAGGCGCATCTCCCTGCCTTGACGGGCGGCCCGAATGCTGGAGGCTTTCGGGCCGCGTCAGAAGTTGGGTTCAGCCGGCAGCCTGCATGGCACCGACGAACTTCTCGACGAACGTGTCGGCCATCATGGACGGCGTGTTCCAGTATTGGGTGATGACATCCTCGGTAGCGCCGATCAGATCGGGTGACGCCAGGAAGTTCGTGCTCGGGATTTGCTTGGTGGGATCGCGCAGCTCGGCCATGCCCTTCTGCGCGCAGGCATCCATCCCCGACACATCGACATCGAGACGTACAGGTACGGAGCCCTTCTTGCTGTTGAAGGCAAGCTGGGTCTCTGGCGCCAGCATCAGCTCGGCCATCTTGTCCTGGGCCGCCTGCCGTGCCGGATCATCGATCTTGGGGAACACGAAGACGTCGCCGCCCATGACATAGCCGCCGGGAAGTACCGTGCAGCCATATTCCTTGTCCGGTGCCAGGCCGGCCGCGATGAACTCGCCCTTGGCCCAGTCGCCCATCACCTGCATCGCCGCCTTGCCGGTGATCACGAGGCCGGTGGCGTCGTTCCAGTTCCGCCCCGGGCTGCCCGGATCGATCAGGCCGCGCAGCTGACCGTATGTGTCCGCCGCCTTGAGGAACTGCGGATCCTTGACGGCATCGACATTCTTGTCGGCATACACTGCCTTGAACAGTTCGGGACCACCTTCGGCCAGGAGCACCGAGTCGAACAGCAGCCGCTCCTGCCAGCCCTGGCCGCCCTGGGCCAGCGGGATCACGCCGGCAGCCTTCAGCTTCGGCGCCGCGGCCAGCATCTCTTCATAGGTCGTCGGTGGCTCGATCCCGGCATCCGCCATGACCTTGGTGTTGTAGAACAGCCAGTTCTGGCCATGAATGTTGACGGGCACCGCGAAGAACTTGCCATCACGCGTCGCCGCTGCGGCCACCGCCGGCGGCAGGACGTCACGCCATTTGCCGGCGACTGCGACGGCATCCATGTCGCGCAGGAGATCGTTGGCGACCAGCTCGTCGAACTGCTTGCCGGTGTTGAACTGCATCACGGTCGGTGGATTGCCGCCGACGATCCGGTTGATGCCGGCCGTGCGCGCTGCGACGCCGCCCGCGATCGCCGTGTCCTCCCAAGTGCCGCCGGCCTCGGTAAACTTGTCCGCGAAGACCTTGACCGCCGCGGACTCGCCGCCCGAGGTCCACCAGTGCAGCACCTCGGCATTCATTTGCTGAGCCGAGGCTGCTAGGGGCAGGGTGACGGCGAACGCCGTCGCAAGAAGAGCTCGATGAAAGTGACGCATGGCGAAACTCCCCTGATGATTACTGATGACCGCGGTGATCAGCGTTGGATTGGGATCGGCAAACTGAGTTACGGAGGCGAACTCGGCTCGATCAGCGGGTCCGTTTCATGGAACTGGCGGCGTACGATGCAGCACTTCATTACAGCAGGTCATGAGCATTCGTCTGCATATCCGGAACGATTTAGGGAATAAGCGGACCGTCGAGGCAGTATTGCTCGATGGTCCGGCGCCGTAAGCGAGCTAAGCAGTATAGGCCACGCCAGGTCTGTCAGCCAACGAGCATGAACGTGATCTTGCGTGTCCTTCTGTGAATGAAAAGGTAAACGTTTACCGCTTGCATTGACAAGCCCTTTTTTTTGGCCGAGACGAGAAAACATGCGTGAGGACGATGACATTCCAGTAAAGCAGCGTCGGCGCCGGGCGTCGGTCGCGAGCCGACCTGGCACGATGCACATCGCGCAGGTGGCGAGTCTCGCCGGCGTCTCGATCGCCACCGTCAGTCGGGCGCTCGGCAACCCGGACCGGGTCAACGCGGCGACGCGCGAACGGGTGCTCGAGGTCGTGCGCCAGACCGGCTACACGCCCAACGTCGCTGGTCGCAACCTGCGGGCGGCGCGGTCGATGATGGTGCTCATCGTCGTGCCGACTTTCATCACGCCGTTCTTCAGCGATCTCTTGCTGGGCGTCGATCGTGCGCTGTCGACGCGCGGCTTCGGCCTGCTGATCTCCAATCTGTTCGGCGATGCCGGCAAAGAGCGTCGCCTGGTCGACCTCGTCCTCGCCGGCCAGGCCGACGGCGTGCTCCTGCTGCACGGGAAGGTGCCACAGGGCGCCACCATGTCGCTGGCGGATGCAGGCGTGCCGATGGTCGCCGTGGGGGTGCCGGTGGAGGGGCGGGATCTGCCGGCTGTGCTGGTGCAGGACCGCGAGGGCGGCGCCGCGGTGGCCCGGCATCTCCTGGAACTCGGTCACCGCCGCTTCGGCTACGTCACCGGACCGCCCGGCAACTTCAACGACACCGAGCGTTGGGCGGGTTTCATTTCAACGCTGGTCGAGGCCGGGATCGGCGCCGAATCGGTCGCCCGCTATTACGGCAACTTCCATGTCGAGTCCGGGGTCGCAGCCGGACGGTATTTTCTCGCCTCGAGCTCCCGACCCACGGCCGTCTTCGCCACCAGCGACATGATGGCGATCGGCTTCATGCGCGCCTTGCATCAAGCCGGCTTGACCATCCCAAACGACGTGTCCATCGCCGGCTTCGACGGCATCGAGTTTGCCGACTATTGCGAGCCACCCCTGACCACCGTGCGCCAGCCGCGTGGTGCCATGGGCCGCGAAGCCGCCGAGTTGCTGATCCGGCTCATTCGCGGCGAGACCGTGCCGGCGGATGCCATGCGGCTGCGGCTCGAGATCACCCTACGTACCGCCGACAGCACGGCGCCGGTCGCCTGCGCCTAGTGGGCCAGGATCATGGCGGCACCTTTATGCAATCGGCTGCATAGATATCTGTGTTGTCGCTTTCCTGTCCATTGAAAATGCTACGTCGACTATGCAGGAATGGCTGTTTCAGAGGGATGGGCTGTCCTGAAAGTTACTATTGACGAGGGAAGCCGGCTGAGTATTATATGCAAACGATTGCTGACACAATCGTCATCTTCATCGCGAGAGTCTTCATGTATCGCATTCTGCTGGCTGGCACCGCGCTGGGCGAATTGACCATGGCGCCGGCGCTTCAGTCCGCACCGATCCACGTCAAGTTTTCCCACGTGGTGGCCGAGACCACTCCAAGAGGCCAGTGCACCGAGCTGCTCGAGCAGCTCGTCAAATGGAGGCTGTCGGGCAGGGTGGAGGTCCAGGTGTTCTCGAATGCCTCCTTGATGGAAGACGATCCGTCGATGGAGGCGCTGGCCTTCGGTGACGTCCAGACGATCGCACCGTCGCATGGCGCTCTCGACCACATGCTGACCGCGGGCGTCGCCAACATGAGCGTGAGCCAGGTCACCAGGGCGGCCACGCCGTGGTTCAGCGTGCTGGTTTTGGTCACTTACGTCCCCGCAATTTCCCCTCCGTGCCGAATCTGATCTTCGGCGCGGCAACCGTGCAGTAATCGAGGAATGGCAATGCAAGTGATGCGCCTGACCGCGGCCCCAGCCTATGAGGCCCCCAACCATATCGACATGCGCTGTCTGCGCCTGCAGGGGCACGAGGCGACCTCGACCGACACGCTGTGGCTCGGCCTTTCGCACCTGCTGCCGGGCGCCCACACGGGCTTGGATGCGTCGCCCCTGGAGAAGCTGTACGTGGTCGTTGCGGGTGAGGTCACCATCGTGTCCGACACGGGCGAAGCGGCGCTGGGGCCACTCGATTCCTGCCGCATCGCTCCGGGTGAACGCCGGCGTCTCGAGAACCGCACCAATCTTCCGGCCTCGATTCTGCTGGCAATGCCCTATCCACCCGCCCCTGGAGGCGGAACTTCATGAGCCGGCCGCGACGCCGGAGCTTATGGACTAAGGCCGCGATCTAGGACTAGGTGCAATTGATTGCATCAAAACTTGGAGTGGCCTGCACATGCGCCGGGGCGCGGTGACGATCAAGGACGTGGCGGCGGCGGCCGGGGTGCATGCGTCGACCGTATCGCGGGCGCTTGCCGCCACGACCCGGCATCTGATCAGCCCGGAAATCGTCGACAAGATCGAGAAGGTCGCCTTGGATCTGGGTTATGCTCGCAACGAGATCGCCTCGAGTCTGCGCACCCGACGGTCGATGACGGTGGGCGTGCTGGTGCCGGACATCACCAACCCGCTGTTTCCGCCCATGCTGCGCGGAATCCAAGATGAGCTGGGTGCAGACTACACCGCCATCGTCACCAACACCGACAACGACCCCGAACGCGAGTCCGTGAGTGCCAAGCGGTTGCTGGCGCGCAGTGTCGACGGCCTCATCCTGGCGACCGTCAACCGCCGCGACCCACTGATCACCGAGCTGACCGCGGCGGGGGTGGCCGTCGTGCTCGTCAACCGGATGCTGGACCGGGCGGACGTCTCGGCCGTGGTCTCGGACGACGCCAACGGCATCCGGCTGATGGTGGAGCATCTCGTGCATTTGGGCCACCGGCGCATCGCGCACCTCGCCGGACCGCAGGATTTGTCGACCGGCATCGTACGTTACCGCGCCTTCAAGGATGCGATGCGTGCCGCCCGGCTGGAGATCGACGAGCGGCTGGTGGGGATGGCCCGCGGTTACAGCATCAGTGAGGGCGCACGCGTTGCCGAATTGCTGCTGCGTGCCGACCCGCCCCCCACGGCGCTGCTGACCGCAAACGACCTCCTGGCCTTGGGCGCCTACGAAGCGGCAGCGGCACAGGGGCTGGCGATTCCCACCGACCTGTCGATCACCGGCTTCAACGACATGCCGTTCGTCGACCGGATCGCACCGCCGCTGACGACGATCCGGGTGCAGCATTACGAGATGGGCGCGCAGGCAGCGCAGCTGCTGCTCCGGCAGCTGGAGCGCCCCGACAGTCCGCGGACCACGGTTAGCCTTGGCGTCACCTTGATCTCGCGTGGCTCGACGGCGCCACCCCGGTAGCGCCTACCGACTTGATGGGGCGCGCTCGGTACGCCATGACTGCGTCGAGGCGGGCCGGTGAGCGAGCGCCGCCAGGGAGGTTCTGGACATGCTGCGAATTCTTGGTGTTGGGTTGGGCACAATGCTGCTGGCATCGACGGCGATGGCGCAGAGCCGATGGGACGGCGCGGACGACTTGCCCGTCAATCCGCTCGCGTGCGAGGCCGGCGCCGCTGCCGCCGTCGCCGCCAAACCTTATGACGGCGGCGTTCCGACCAACGCCGCGAATCTGAACGGCAAGCCGATTACCGTGGTCGATGTCCCGAAGCTGATCGGGATCGGCTACTTCAACGCGACCAGCAAGGGCATGCAGGAGGCGGCTACCGAACTGGGCAACGTCACCGTCACCACGGACGGGCCCACCAAGGCCAATATCGACGAGCAGATCACCTTCATCGACAATTACATCACCCGCGGCGTGAACGGCATCCTGTTCGCCGCCAACGACCCGGTGGCGATCGCACCCGTGCTCAAGAAGGCGCTGGGCAAGGGGATCAACGTCGTCGGCTACGACGCCAATTCGACGCCCGACGCCCGGCAGTGGTTCGTCAACCAAGCCGAGTTCAACGGCATCGGTAAGGCCCTGGTCGACCAGATGGCGGCCGAGATCGGCGAGGACGGTGCCTTCGCCATCGTCACCTCGACCTTCACCACGCCCAATCAGGCGCGCTGGATCGCCGAGATGCAGGGCTACCAGGAGAAGTGTCACCCCAACATGAAATGGCTGGAGACGGTCGAGGCGCAGGAGGACAACATCCTGTCGTTCAACCAGGCCAGCACGCTGCTCAACAAGTACGGCGACGAGCTCAAGGGCCTGTTCGGCATGACCAGTGTCGCGACTCCCGCCTCGGCCGAGGCGGTGACGCAGGCCAAGCAGTGCGGCAACGTCGCGGTGGTGGGTCTGGCGACGCCCAACGCGATGAAGCCCTACGTGCAGGCCGACTGCGTCAAGTCGGTGGTGCTGTGGAACCCCGTCGACCTCGGCTACGCCGCCACCTATGTCCTGCGTGCCGTGGCCGACGGCAAGCTCGAGCCGGGCGCGACCGAGGTCGAGGCGGGCAAGCTCGGCAAGCTGCAGGTGGTCAACGGCAGCGAGGTGCTGCTGGGCGCGCCGTTCGTCTTCGACAAGTCCAACATCGACTCCTTCGACTTCTGAGCGGAGTGGGGCGGGCAGGTGCGCCCGCCCCGCCGGCCATGGAACGAATCGCCTTCACCATGCAGCTGAAGGCCGGTCAGGCTGATGAGTATCGGCGCCGGCACGACGCCATCTGGCCCGAGCTGGCGGATCTTCTGCGTGCCGCCGGAATCAGCGACTATTCGATCTTCCTGGAAGAGCCCACGGGCACCCTGTTCGCTGTGTTGCGGCGTGCATCTGGTCACCGCATGGACGACCTGCCCGCCGAGCCGGTGATGCAGCGCTGGTGGGCCTACATGCGGGACATCATGGCGACCAACGCCGACGGCAGCCCTGCCGTGGCACCCCTGCTGCCGATGTTTCACCTGGAGTGACGAAGCGGCCATGCCCATAGCCGTGCTCGACGTCGGCAAGACGAATGCCAAGGTCTTGCTGCTGGATGACGAAGGGCAGGTGCTGACGCAGCGATCCCGCCCGTGTGCGGTGCTCCCGGGCCCGCCCTATCCGCAGCTCGATCTGGACGGGACTTGGCACTGGGCCATCGCAGCGCTGGGCGAGGTGGCTCAGCTCGCCCGTATCGATTGCATCGTCCCGGTGGCGCATGGTGCCGCCGCCGTGCTGCTCGCCGGCGAGGCGCTGGCGCTGCCGGCACTCGACTATGAGCATCCTGGTCCGGACAGCACATCTGAGAGCCTTACGGCGCAGCTCGACCCGTTCGCCGCCACCGGCTCGCCTGTTCTGCCCGGAGGGCTCTGCCTCGGCGCACAGTTCCATTGGTTGGAGCGCACCTTTCCCAAGGCCTTTGCGCGCTGTACCGACATCCTGCCACTGGCCCAGTACTGGGCGTGGCGCCTGTCGGGGGTGAAGGCCACCGAGGTGACCTCGCTGGGTGCCCACACCCACCTCTGGCGCCCGGCCGAGGGCCGCTTCTCCGACCTCGCGCAGCAACGGGGCTGGGCGGACCGGTTCCCGCCCTTGCGTCGGGCGTGGGAGACTCTGGGTCCGGTGCGACCCAAACTCGCTGCCAGGACCGGAGTGCCGGCCGACTGCCGGGTCCTGGCCGGCATTCACGACAGCAACGCGTCCTACCTGCCGCATCTGGTGGCCCGGCAGCCACCGTTCACGGTGTTATCCACGGGCACCTGGATCATCGCCATGTCGCCCGGCCTGGATCTGGCGGGACTGGACGCGGATGCGGACATGCTGGCCAACGTCGACGCACGGGGCACGCCCGTGCCGACGGCCCGCTTCATGGGGGGACGGGAAGTGGAGCTCGTCGCTGGCGCCGAAGCATTGCGGACACCGGCGGCGCCGGCGGATGTGACCGCCATCGTCGCCGCCGGGAGCATGGCGCTGCCGAGCTTCGTTCCCGGCAGCGGACCGTTCATCGGCCGCCCGGGGCGCATTCTGGGCGACCCCGGGACGGAGCCGGCGCGGCGCACAGCATTGGCCACGCTCTACGCTGCGCTCACCGTCGACGTCATGCTGGACAAGCTTGCTGCCACCGGCCCGGTACTGGTCGAGGGCAGCTTTCACCGCAATGTCGCCTTCTGCGGCCTGCTCGCGGCGCTCCGCCCGGGCCAGCCGATCCATGCAACCGACGATCCGAGCGGTACTGCCCGCGGCGCTTGGCTGCTCGCGCGCTGGCACGAGCAGCCAGGCTGGCCCAGCGCCCTGCCGGTGGCCGCGAGCGCCTGGGACATCCCGGGCCTGGCCGACTACCGGGCGCGCTGGCGCGCGCTCAGCGCCAGTCAGACGGGATAGCGCAGGATCGCGGCCAGCGACTTGCCGTGCGGAATGTCGTCCTTGCGGACGCCCAGGACGTTGCCTTGGGACAGGATCACGCGGCGGGCGATCTCGTCGACCACGCCGTAGCTCTTGGCGCCGGCCTGAGGGGCTAGGGTGATCTCGCCTGTTCCCTCGTCGATCGTACCGGGGACCGACTCGTCGATGTCGATCAGCAGCGACTCGACGGCACCGAATGTGGCGGCGCGCGCGGCCTGGGCGATGTCCGTGGTGGCGCGGCCGTGCGCCTCACGGGCCGCGAACAGGTCAGCCCAGGCTGCGATGCTCTGGCGGTGCAGACCGTCCAGCACACTGCGCGCCCGCTCGGCGAGCTCCGCATCGCTGAGCGTCTCCGGGTTGCCGTCGATGCCCCCGGCGGCGAGACGGGGATAGCTGTTGACCGAACGGAAAATCTCGCCCAGGGCGCCATTCGTCGCGAGAATCAGTGGCACGTCGCTGCCGGCGAGCAGACCACGGAGAGCCTGGTCGACCTGGCGCGCGTACTGGCGCAGCCGCACCTTCTTGCCCTCGGAGCCGTGGATGCGGCCGCTGGGCGAGCGGTCGTTGATGCTGGACTTGCCAACCGAGGAAGCGGCGTCCTGGGGCATGCCGGCGACCTTGGCGGTCACGGCCGGCATCTCGCCCGATACCTCGACCAGTCGGACCGAGTTCTCGGCCAGGGCCAGCACGTAGGCCGCGTGCGGGAAGGTGACCGCGCGCAGCAAAGGCTTCAGGTGGAAGCGATCCGACACCTCGACCAGCGGCTGGAGCGCGTTGGCGACGCGGAAGGTGCGGACCCGTTCGGGCGTCGCCAGGATCACGAGGCTCCTTGCCTGGAAGCGCCAGAATTCGTCGTCGTCGATCAGGTCGTCGAGATGCTCGGCAAGCTCGTCGCTGCGACGCTTGTCCGCGCCGGCTTCGTGCAGTTGCCGAGCCGCCTCCTTGGCCAGGTTCTTCAGTACGATCCGGTCCGCCTGGGCATCCTGCGTAAGCGGTGTGGTCGGCAGGAAGATGGAAACCCTGATGTCGCCATGATCGCTGGCCAGGGCCGCTATCTCGGTGTTGGTTGGTAGATCGACGTAGAGCATGGTGTGCGCCCGATTATGTTTATTGGTGGAGCCTGGGCGTAACCCGATTTCCTCGTTGCCGTCCACGCCTGCGCACTGGCTGGGGTCTCAATCCGTGCTCCGCGCCAGGATCTGGCTGAGCTGGCACAAAGGGCGACCGGTCTCCGCCGCCCAGGTGTTGAAGGCGTGCTGGGTCGCGGCCCGATCCGCTCTGGTCGTGGGAGTGCCTTCGAGCACACCCCAGCGGACCAGGGCCTGGACGACCGAGTCCGTCAGCACGAACGTGTCCTTCCCGACCATGCGCAGGAAGTAGGGAGCCGAGTTTCCGCCCAACTGGCTGAACCGCTTGGCCAGGGTAGACCAGAGCTCGACGATGTTGTCGCTAGGCCAGGCCGCCAGCCATTCCCCGAAGCTGCCATGCTCCAGCGCCACCTCGCGTAGCGCCTTCGCGTTCGCCCGTACCGCACGCAGCTTGCCGAGATGGCGGATCAGTCGCCGGTCCTCGACCAGTAGTTCAATGTCCTCGTCGAACAGTCCGGCACAGTAGGCCGGGTCGAATCCCCGGAAGACCTCCTCGAATGCCGGCCACTTGCGATCGACCAGCTCATGCTTGAGCCCGGCGCGAAAGATCCGCAGCGACATTGTCGACAGGTAGCGAGCGTCGGGCATGGCCCGCAGCTCGGCCTGCGCCTTGGGAACCGGCAAATTTGCCTCGAGGCCCGCCCGGCCGTGGCGCGCGAGCGCGGCTTCGTGGATGGTGGCGAATGTCGCATACGACGAGCGGACGCCGCTTTGCTTCTGAGGCATGGGTGCCGTTCCCTGTTCGACGCCGCCAGGATGCGCGAAGCTGCTGTCGGGCTCAAGCCATGGCGGCTATTCTCGCCTGCAGCGGCCATGCACCGGAGCGCGCGAATGCTGATCCAAGCCTGCCTCAACGGGGCCCGCTCGAAAGGGTATCATCCGAACCTGCCGATCGACCCGGACACGCTGGCTGCGGATGCCGCAGCCGCCGTTGCGGCGGGCGCCGGCGAGCTGCATCTGCACGTACGTGGTCCCGACGGGAGCGAAAGCCTAGCGCCGGAGCATGTGGATGCGACGCTGGCGCAACTGCGGTCGCGCCTGCCCGGCACGCTGATCGGTATCAGCACCGGTGCCTGGATCGAGCCCGACAATGACTGCCGATTGGCGCTGATCGGCAGCTGGAACGAGCTGCCCGATCATGCGTCGGTCAACTTGAGCGAGGACGCGGCGCCAGCCGTGATTGAGCGGCTGCATCGGCGCGGCATCGGGATCGAGGCCGGCATCGCCAGCGTTGCCGACGCCCTTAGGCTGATGCAACTCGGCCTTGCCCCTCTGGCGCTGCGATTGCTGATCGAGATCGGGGAGCAGGAGCCGGGCGAAGCCCTGGCCGTCGTTCAGGGCATCGTCGACGTGCTGGCCCAGCATCAGGTGCGCAAGCCGGCCCTGCTGCACGGATTCGATGCGACGGTCTGGCCGCTGGTCGACGAGGCGTTCCGCCGCGGCTTCTCGACCAGAGTCGGCCTGGAGGACGGCAGCCTGTTGCCCGACGGACAGGTGGCTGTCGGCAATGCCGCCCTGGTGGCAGCAGCAGTGGCGCGCCGCCGCTGACCCTCGCGGGCGCGGCGACGCGCGCCGCTCAGATCTGGCTCTGGCCGAAGTTCTGGATGCCGATCTTATCGATCAGCTCGAGTTCCATGCGGTTGTGGTCCTGGTGCTCCTCCTCGTCCTCGAGGATCTCGGCAATCAGGTCGCGGCTGACATAGTCCTTGGCCACCTCGCAGATGCCGATAGCCTTGCGGTAGTTGGCGATGCCCTCGAGCTCGAGGCGGTAATCGCACTCGATCACCTCCTTCAGGTTTTCGCCGATATAGAGCTTGCCGAGATCCTGCAGGTTGGGCAGGCCACCGAGCAGCAGGATGCGCTTGATCAGCTTGTCCGCGTGCTTCATCTCGTCGATGCTCTCGTCGAACTCGGCCTTGCCGCGCTTGAAGAAGCCCCAGTCCTCCAGCATGCGGGCATGCAGGAAGTACTGATTGATCGCGGTCAGCTCCCCCTTGAGCCCCTCGTTCAGGGCCGCCAGCACCTGCGGATCGCCGGTCAGGGCCTTCATCATACATCTCTCCTTAGAATGATTCTTAAGAGTCGATATAGCCGCGCTCCGTGTCTTGTCAATCAGGATCGAACCCGAAGAGAGCACGGACCGGGATCGCGTTTGCTCCGCCTAGACAAATTCTAAATGTAACTTCCGACGAAAAGCTACAACTGGGAAGAAGTTATACAGATTTGATCTTTTCTAGAAAGAGATGGAGGCCAATCGCGGTGCCGTGGTCGGTGTTCAGTCGCGGTGAAGCCTAAGCGATGCATCCTTATATGAAATCTAATTTATCGAATGCTGGGTTCCCGCAAGCAATCGTCTTGTGTAGATCTCGTGGCACTGTCACAAGGCTCACTGGCCTTGCGTGTGGCTTGTGGATGCTTTCTGATGCTCGTGCCATTTTTGGTGATGCTGCGGGAGGGGGTGGAAGCTGCCTTGATCGTCGGCATTATCGCCGGCTATCTCGCCCGGACCGGGCGCAGCGCCTGGATGCCCGTCATCTGGTTGGGAGTACTGCTGGCGATCGCGGCCTCGCTTCTGGTGGGAGCGGGGTTGCAGGCCGCCTCGGCGGAGTTTCCGCAGCGGGTCCAGGAGTTGTTCGAGGCGGTCGTCGGCCTGATGGCGGTGGCCGTGCTTACCTCGATGGTGTTCTGGATGCGCAAGGTGGCGCGCTCGATCAAGCACGAGCTGCACGCCTCGATCGACTCAGCTCTCGCGGGCTCCCGGCGGCAGGGCCTGGCGCTGATCGGCATGGTGTTCTTCGCGGTGGCCCGCGAAGGGCTCGAGTCCGTCTTCTTCCTGCTGGCGATCTTCCAGCAGAGCACCGATCCCTTCGCCCCCCTGGGTGCGCTGTTGGGCATGCTCGCGGCGGTCGCCCTTGGCTACGGCATCTTTGCCGGCGGCATACGCCTCGACCTACGCCGCTTCTTCCGGCTGACGGGCGTGTTCATCCTGGTCGTGGCGGCCGGCATCCTGGCGAGTTCGCTGCGCTCGCTCCATGAGGCCGGCCTGTGGAACCAACTCCAGACGACGGCTTTCGATCTCAGCGGCGTGCTACCCACCGACAGCGGCGTCGGCACGGTGCTCGCCGGCATCCTCGGTTATTCCGATCGGCCCGCGATTGGCGAGGTCCTGATCTACCTGCTGTTCTTGGCCGTCACCTTGTGGCTGTTCCTGGCCGACCCAGGCCCCCGAGCCGGGCCGAAGGCCACGGCTACGGCCCATCCTGACGTTGGGCCCGGTCCCAGCCGCGCATGACCGAAACGGCCATTCTTCCGCGGCGTCAGATGCAGCTGGCACTGGCCGGCGCCGGTCTGCTCGTGCTCTTGTCCGGTGCGGCGTTCTACTACGCGACGGTGACCGCACGGAGCCGTGCGCCGGCCGCCGACGAGCTGACCATCACCATCGCCGGCCGGGCCTGCGAGCCCAATCGGCTGTCCGTGCCGGCCGGCCGGCGGACGTTCCGGATCGTCAACCGGTCCGACCGCGCCGTGGAGTGGGAGATCCTTGATGGCGTGATGGTGGTGGCGGAGCGGGAGAACATCGCCCCCGGCATCACACAGACACTGACGGCCAAGCTCTCGCCGGGCCAGTACGAGATCACCTGCGGCCTGTTGAGCAATCCGCGCGGCATCCTCGTGGTGACAGATTCCGCCGAGGCCGCCGCCGAGGCGGCGCGCCCGTCGCTGCTGGCCTATATCGGGCCGCTGGCCGAATACCAGCTCTACCTCACGCTCGAAGCCGAGCAGCTGGTGCGCGCGACCAGCGCCCTCGCTGAGGCGGTCAAGGCCGGCGACCTGAGCGCCGCCCAGGCCCACTACCGGTCGGCACGGATCGCCTACGCGCACGTCGAGCCGGCGGCGGCGCGCTTCGGCGACCTCGCCACCGCCATCGACGCGGCGCCCGACTATCTCGAGCAGCGCGAGGCCGACCCCGCCTTCAAGGGATTCCATCGGCTCGAGTACGGTCTGTTCGCCCAGGGCCGCACGGAAGGTCTGGCGCCGGTGGCCGATGGACTGGCCGCCAATGTCGCGAGCCTGCAGGCGCGGATCGCCAAGCAGCAGCTGCAGCCGGAGCAGCTGGCGGACGGTGCGGCGCAGCTGATGGCGGCTCTGGCCCAGGCCAGGGTACCGCGCGGTGCCGAGCCTTACGCGCACACCGACCTCGCCGGCTTCGCGGCCAATCTCGACGCCAGCCGCAAGATCGTCGATCTGCTCCGACCGCTGCTGGCCAAAGCGAAGCCGGACCTCGTGGCGGAACTCGACGCACGGATCGCGGCCACTGGAGCGGAACTCGCCAAGCTCCGCGGGCCGCAAGGCGACGTCTCCTACGATCAGGTCGATGGAGCGGACCGTGAGAGACTTGCGCAACAGATGCAGGCGCTGGCTGACAGCCTGAGCCGGATCAATGCGGGCCTCGGTCTGGAGTGACACGCGAGACCCCGCCATGAACGAATTTCCCAGCCCTCTTGCCGATCGCCGCCGCCTGCTCCTGGGTCTTGGCGCCGTCGGTGGTGCCTTGGTCGGCGAGCACGCTCCTACCGCCGCCGCGGCGGCGCCTATGACCGGCGACAATGTGGCGGCCGCTCCGCCCAGCGCTTTCACCGGGCAGCGTCAGCCGTTCCATGGTCGCCATCAGGCCGGTGTGGTGACCCCGCGGCCGGCGGCGGGCCTGGTGGCATCGTTCGACGTGATCGCGACGACGCCGGCCGATCTCGTCCGCCTGTTCCGGACGCTCACGGAGAGGGCGGCCTTCCTTACCCAGGGTGGTGCGCCGCCGGACCTGGATCCGCGCTTCCCACCGGCCGATTCCGGAATTCTGGGGCCGATCGTGACGCCGGACAATCTGACCATCACCGTCTCGGTCGGCGCCTCGCTGTTCGACGATCGCTATGGGCTCGCGGCGTTCAAGCCGGTGCGGTTGCAGCGGCTGTCGCGCTTCCGCAACGACGCGCTGGAGGCCAGCCTGTGCCACGGTGACCTGTCGGTGCAGTTCTGTGCCAACACGCCGGATACGATCATCCACGCCCTGCGCGACCTGGTGAAGAACCTGCCGGACCTGCTGGTGCTGCGCTGGCTGCAGGAGGGGTCGGTTCCTGAGATGCCGGTCGTCACGGGGGAGGCTGCAGCAAGTGCGCGCAATTTTCTCGGCTTCCGTGACGGCTCGGCCAACCCCAATTCCGCCGACCCGGCCCTGATGGATCGCCTGATCTGGATTCAGGGCGGCCAGGGCGAGCCGGGCTGGGCCACATATGGCACCTACCAGGTCGTGCGCATCATCCGCAATTTCGTCGAGCGCTGGGACCGGACGCCGCTGCGCGAGCAGGAGCGCATCTTCGGGCGCCAGAAGGCCAGCGGCGCGCCACTCGGCGGCGGCACGGAACAGGACGTGCCGGACTACCGGGCCGATCCCGAGGGCAAGGTGACGCCGCTGGACGCCCATATCCGTCTGGCCAATCCGCGTACGGCGGAAACGGAGAAAAACCTGATGCTGCGCCGGCCGTTCAACTATTCGAACGGCGTCACGAAGTCAGGCCAGCTCGACATGGGCCTGCTCTTCATCTGCTATCAAATTGATCTCGAGCAGGGCTTCATCGCCGTCCAGCGACGGCTCGATGGCGAGCCGCTCGAGGAATACATCAAGCCTGTGGGCGGCGGCTTTTTCTTCACCCTGCCGGGCGCCATCGACGCCAACGACTGGCTCGGCCGACCGCTGCTCCAGGCCGCAGGTCTGGCGCAAGCCCCCGGCTGACCGGCCTTCACACTGCGAGGAACCCAATGACCAACAACATCCTTCCGGCTCTTGGTTTGGCCGCACTGCTCCTGGCTGGTGCCGCCGGTCCCGTGCACGCCGAAGTCTCGCCGTTGGCGCTGGTGCCGCCGATCACCGAGTACAAGATCTACGTCACCCGGTCGCTGCAGGCCCTGGTTACGCAGACCGAGGCCTTCACGGCTGCGGTCAAGGCTGGCGACGTCGCCAGGGCCAAGGCCCTGTTCGCGCCGACCCGTACCCATTACGAGCAGATCGAGCCGATCGCGGAGCTGTTCAGCGACCTCGACGCCTCGATGGACTCGCGGGCCGACGACCATGAGCTGGCTGAGAGGGATCCCGGCTTCACGGGCTTCCACCGGATTGAGTACGGGCTGTGGATCGACGACAGCACCTCCGGCCTGGAGCCGTACGCCGAGCAGCTGATGACCGATGTCCAGCAGCTGCGGGACCGCATCACCAGCTTGGTATTCCCGCCGGAAGTGGTGGTCGGTGGCGCCGCGGTGTTGATGGAGGAGGTGGCGGCGACGAAGATCTCCGGCGAGGAGGATCGCTACAGCCGCACCGATCTGTGGGATTTCCAGGCCAATGCCGACGGCTCGCAGAAGATCTGGCTGCTGTTCAGCCCGCTCATCACCAACGATCCGGACTATGTCGAGAAGGTGAGCGCCAACTTCGCCACCGTCGACCGCATCCTGGCGACCTACCGGACGCCTGATGGCTTCGCAAGCTACGAGAAGCTCACCGACGCCGACCGCAACAAGCTGGCGGGTGCGGTCAACACGCTGGCCGAGGATCTGTCCCAGCTACGCGGCAAGCTCGGCTTGGGCTGACATGGCAGCGCCGCCGGACCACGAAAGGGTCGGCGGCGCAAGCCGGCATGGCACGCAAATGGGAGACAGCAGCCGGAGGCTGCTGAGAATCAGCGGTTGGGGGCTGCCACAGCGATCAGGGACTGCTCGGCCCCTATCGGTGCGCCGGCGGTAGCATCCGGCGCGTGCTCGGCCAGGATGTCGGTCATGGTCGACAGACACCGACCGCAGCGGATGCGATGCCCGTGCAGCCGATACATGCAGCCGACCGTGCGGCAACGACCACTGGCCGCGGTCGCGCGGCAGGTCGAGTCGTTCAGGCGATTGCAGACACAGACAATCATCGGCACATGCTCGGATAGTGACGGTCCAGCATGTAATGTCGTTGGTCCGGCACGTCAAAGGGCTTCGACCCCTACTGGAAATGGAAGAATTACAGACTGAAAGTCTCTGTCACAATTGGCTGCACTTGGGCTTCCCTCCGACGATGGCTGCCTTGCAGGGAATGGTCCTTGCGGCGTCGGCGGGCCGGTCTAGTGTCGATGAACTAGAGGCGTCGGGAGCCAGGCGATGGATTACGTACCCTTCGGCACGACCGGTCTTCAGGTCTCGCGTTTGTGTCTGGGCTGCATGACCTATGGTGATCCCGCCTGGCGCGAGTGGGTCCTGGACGAGGCGGCGGCCAAGCCGTTCATCCGCGAGGCCTGGGAGGCCGGCATCAACTTCTTCGATACCGCCGACATGTACTCCCTTGGCCGCAGCGAGGAGGTGGTGGGCCGGGCCCTGAAGGAGCTGGCGCCGCGCAACGAGTACGTTATTGCGACCAAGGTCTACAACGCCATGGGTCCCCGGCCGAACCAGAAGGGCCTGTCGCGCAAGCACATCATGGAGGCTATCGACTCCTCCCTAAAGCGCCTCGGCACCGACTATGTCGACCTCTACATCATCCACCGCTTCGATCCGACGACGCCCGTGGAGGAGACGGTGGAGGCCCTGTCCGACGTCGTTAAGGCCGGCAAGGCGCTCTATCTGGGTGCCTCCTCGATGTGGTCCTGGCAGATGATGAAGATGCTGGGGCTGCAGCGGGCCAAGGGGCTGGCGCCCTTCGTCTCGATGCAGAACTACGTCAATCTGGTCTACCGCGAGGAGGAGCGCGAGATGCTGCCCCTGTGTCGGGCCGAGGGCATCGCGGTCACGCCGTGGAGCCCGCTCGCCCGGGGCTTCCTCGCCGGCAGCAAGTCGCGCGACGGTGCCGCCACGGTGCGCGCCCGGACGGACACCATCCAGGACACGCTGGGCCTGGGCAGCGAGCAGGATCACGTGATCCTCGAGCGGGTCCAGGCGGTCGCCGGAAAGCTCGGCGTCAAGCCGGCGCAGGTGGCCCTGGCCTGGGTTCTGGGCCTGCCCGGCATCACCTCACCCATCGTCGGCGCGTCGAAGCCGCATCACCTGAAGGATGCGCTGGCAGCGCTCGACCTCGAGCTCGATGCCGAGACCCGCGCCTGGCTCGAGGAGCCCTACCTGCCACGGCCGGTCTCGGGGCACGTCTAACGGGCCTCGAGCGTTGCCGCTCGGGGCCTTTTTGATGCTCTGGAGTGGACGCATCGTTGCCTTGCAACATGAGCGGTGGTGGGGCCGTTGCATGCAGGCCACCTGCATACGCACCGTCAGCCTGGAAACGCCACGTGCCCATGGTCGAGCGCATGCCCCGGAGCTTGCCACCACTGCCGCTGCTGGGTGTCCTTTGGGGCATGGTCGCGGCCGTCGCCTGGGCGGTCTACAATGTCGGGGCCAAGGTCGGCGCCGCGCAAGGCTTCCAGCCGGCGGACCTGACGCTGATGCGGTTCGGCGTGGCCGGCCTCATCATGCTGCCCTTCCTTGCCCATGCCGGTCTGCGCGACCTGGGCGGCCTCGGCTGGGCTCGCGGGGCGGCATTGGCGCTGCTGGTGGGGCCGCTGTTCGGCTTCGTCGTCAACACCGGGTTCGTGCTGGCCCCCTTGGCGCACGGGGTGGTGCTCGGTCCGGCCACCACCATGCTGTCGGCGACGGCGCTGGCCTGGGTATGCGAGGGCGAGCGGCTCAACCGGATGCAGCTGGCGGGCATGGCGATCCTCGTCGCTGGCCTGCTGGCGATCGCCTATGACGGCCTGACGGCGCCCTCCGGCCATCTCGTCTGGCTGGGCGACCTCGGCTTCATCGCTGCGGGGACCTTGTGGGGCGTGTTCACCTTCCTGCTGAAGCGCTGGCGGGTGCATGCCGTGCAGGCCACGGCGGCGGTGTCGGTATTGTCGATGGTGGTCGTGGTGCCGCTCTACTTCATGCTCCATGACGGCCTGCCCGATCTGCCGGTCCGGGCGATCGTGGTGCAGGCCATCTACCAGGGCTGCCTCGGCGGCTGCCTCGCCGTACTCGCCTTCAGCCTGGCCGTCGGCCATCTGGGTGCCAGCCGGGCCGCCCTGTTCCCGTCCTTCGTGCCGGCGCTGGCCACGTTGCTGGCCATGCCGATGCTGGGCCAGGTGCCCGACGCGCTGCAGGGCACGGGCATCCTGCTCGCCAGCCTCGGCCTCCTGACCGCCCTCGACCTGTTCGCGCCCAAGCCCGTGGCGATGGCGGGTCAGTAGGGCGTGCCGCCGGCGCGCTGGGTCCGCAGCGCCTGCGCATACCATTCGAGCTCGTCCAGGAAGCGTTGCGCCCGGCGCTCGGTGGCGGGATCGGTGGGGGTGCCTGCCTCGTCGAACGCGTCCTGGACCTTCGGCACCGGGAACAGCGACGGTATGCTGGGCATGCCGAGTTCGGCCAGGGTCATCCGCAGCTGCATGGCCGCACGTACGCCGCCGAAGGCGCCGGCGGAGTAGCAGACGATGGCCGAGGGGCGGAAGAAATACTCCTCGAGGAAGTGATCGAGCAGGTTCTTCAAGGCGGGCGGGATGCCGTGATTGTACTCGCCGCTGACGATTACGAACCCGTCGACCGAGCGGTAGAGGGTCGCCAGCCGCTCCATGGGCGCCGGCGCCGCCCCTTTTGGGTATTCCTTGTACATCCTGTCGAGCAGCGGCAGCCGGACCTCGAGCGGGTCGACCAGCGTGGTCGCATGGCCGCGCCGGCGCAGCTGGGCATCGATGAAGCGGGCGGCCCTGATCCCCTGGCGGGTCTCGCGGACCGAGCCGTAGAGCACGGCGAACTGCAGCGTCATGATCCCTCCATTGCGTCAGTATGCATGGGCGAGCTGGCCCGAGCCCAGCGCCAGCAGCCAGGCCACCGCCACGAGGCCGAGGGCCGCCAGCCCATAGAGCCATTGCGCCCGCTGCCCTTGCGGGAGGTGGTGGCCCCATCGGCCGAGGACCAGCCCGAGCAGGCCGCCGAGCGCGAAGCCCGCGACATGCGCGCCGACATCGGTGTTGTCGCCGCCGAAGCCCAGGAAGACCAGGAGCAG
>JBATRI010000029.1:0-3705 GCA_049292515.1 Geminicoccaceae bacterium | reverse complement strand
CTCCTGGCCTCCGCACCGCTCGAGGGCGTCGACCTGGAGCGGCCGGCCGATGTCGACCGCGCGGTCGAGCTTTGAGCTGGCTGATCGACACCAACGTCATCTCAGAGCTGCGCAAAGGTGACCGCTGCGACCGTAACGTCGCGACATAGTACGCCGACGTCGAAGCCGGCGACCTCTATCTCAGCGTCCTGGTCCTGGGCGAGATCCGCAAGGGCGTCGACCAGCTCCAGCCCCGGGAGCCCGAGCGTGCCGCAGCGCTCGAGGCCTGGCTGCAGGCGGTGGACGCCGCCTTCGCCGGCCGCATCCTGCCCGTCGATCGGGCCGTGGCCGCGCATTGGGGCCGGCTGGCGGCATTGCGCCCGATCCCCCCGATCGACGCCCTCCTCGCCGCCACGGCGATTGCCAACGACCTGACCCTGGTCACCCGCAACAGCCGGCACGTGGCCGGGCTGGGGGCCGCGGTCCTGAACCCGTTCGAGTCGGCAGCCGACGGCTGAGCGAACGGCGCGGGCGCTTGGCAGTACCCTCGGTAGCATCTACCGTCGCGGCCATTGCCTCAGGCCGATTGTGATCACTGGGAATGCACCCGCCGGACATCTTCATCAGCTATGCGCGCGAGGACGAGGGCTGGGTGCGCCTGCTCGTGGCCGAGTTGGAGCAGCGTGGTCGCACCGTGTTTTGGGATCGTCGGACCCCCACGGGGAAGCGCTGGCGAAGCCATATAGATGCGGCGCTAGCGCGGGCGCGCTGCGTCGTGGTCGTCTGGTCTCACCATTCGATAGTGGAAGACAGTTTCGTTCTGGAGGAGGCGGACGAGGGCAGGGGTCGCAACGTCCTGTTCCCCGTCTTCCGCCATCCAGTCCGCCTCCCGCTCGGCTTCCGAGGCATCCATACCTCCGATCTCTCGGCGTGGACGCCGGGCGTGCCGGCGCCGGCGTTCGATGACTTCCTGGCCGACCTGGGGGCGATGCTCGGCCCATCCCCTGACGAGGCAATGCCGACGGCCGCGGGTCCCGGGTTGGCTGCCGCCGATGGGCCGGCCCCATCGCAAACCCAGATCAGCCCAGCCGCCGTCCCGCCGGTCGTATCCGAACCGTATCCAGGAGTAGGCTCCGACGGCAATGCTGATGGTGCGCCCGAGCGAGCATCGGTGCCTGCGCCTCCCTTCGTTGCCGATGCGCCGACCGTGCTGTCCACGCGGGTCGAGACGGATGCGGCGTCCCCGCCCGCGCGCGATCCCTCGGCGGACGAGCATTCAGTCCCGCAGCCCGATCCGGTCGATGCGCCTGCGCGACCGAGGTTCGGCTCGGCACGTCCGCCCGCCCCGCCGCCGAAACGCAGTGCTGGCCGGCTTGCGTTCGCGGCGCTCTTGTCCGCTGGAGCGATCGGGGTCGGCGCCTATATCTTCACCCACCTATCGACCGAGCGTCCGCCTGCAACCGTCGAGGCCAAGCCGGCGCGCCTGCAGCCCGATCAGATGTTCACCGACACGCTTGCCGATGGCAGCCCATGCCCATTCTGCCCCGAGATGGTCGTCATCTCCGCCGGCTCGTTCACGATGGGCTCCCCGCTTACCGAGGTGGGTCGAGACGACGATGAAGGCCCGCAACAGAAGGTCACGTTCACACAGCCGTTTGCGCTCGGACGCTATGAGGTGACGTTCGCGCAGTGGGATGCGTGCGTGGCAGCGGCTGAATGCAACAAGTTCAGGCCGGACGATCAAGGTTGGGGTCGGGGATCGCAACCCGTGATCGACGTGAGCTGGCAGGATGCGCAAGGCTTCGTGACGTGGCTGAGCGGAAAGACGGGTCGGCCCTATCGCCTGCCGACGGAGGCGGAGTGGGAGTACGCGGCGCGAGCGGGGACGACGAAGCCGTTCTGGACGGGTTCGACGATCTCGACGGCGCAGGCGAACTACGACGGCAATTACACGTATGGTGCCGGCGTGAAAAGCATCTATCGGGCGCGGACGGTAGCCGTCGACGACCCCACCTTTCCTGCCAACCCGTTCGGGCTCTACCATATGCATGGCAATGTCTGGGAGTGGGTGCAGGACTGCTATCATAGTCAATATGATGAAGAACCTATGGGCGGATCGAATGCAGTTGAAGCTTCGGGTTGCCCGGGGCGCGTCCTGCGCGGAGGCTCGTGGAACAGCATTCCCAGGAGCCTCCGCTCTGCCTTCCGCTTCGGGTTCGCGCCGGACGTCCGGGACGACGTTATCGGTTTCCGGGTGGCGAGGATGCTTACCCCTTGAATATTTGCCTCTTTAGATCTTGGGAGTCCGGAGGTGAAGCCGCCGGCGCGGAATTTCTTCGGGCATCGACATGAATCATGCGGACGGCGACAATGCCCGGCAGACGGGTCCCGCTCTGGAGGCGATGTATCGCTTCATGCTTTGGCTAATTCCGACGGTAGAGAAGTTTCCCTGGAGTCAGAAGTTCTTGCTGGGTGACCGCATCCAGGGCACGGCGCTCGACGTGCTCGAGCGGCTGATCGGGGCGACCGACACCGATGGGTGGCGCGCACGGATTGCTTCCAGGGTCGGCCATGACGAGGAGAGCCCGGCACCGGGCTCCCAGTGAACGCTTCGACCAATCTAAGGGCAAGGATATTATTCCTTGATCTGATCTGCTATCCTTACATCCGCTCATCGGCAGATCCGGCTCCCGCTCATGTCCGCCATCACGCACCCCAGTGCGATCAGCTCGCCGACAGGTTACCGGCCATGGCCTGCAAGCTGCAGCGTTTGTCGTGCGCTTGCGAAAAATTGCACGGACGAACCCGGCGAGACGTATGCTCCGCGCTCCCACGTACGCGCAAAGATGCACGTGCGAACCCGAGCTGCCGGCCGACATACCCCACGCCCGGATCGTCGAGCACAATCCGAGACCCCGCTGACGACGACACCGCATCACACTTCGTGCACGCACGAACCCGAGCCGTCACCGTGTGAGCACGCGGTAGCGCGCACGTTCGAACCCGAAGAACGGTACAAACGCGCCGTGCGAAACGAACCCGAGCCGGCAACCGCTGCGGCCCACCTTGAAAGCACGTACGAACCCGAGAAACGACCCCGGCAGCGCATCAAAACGAACCCGGCACCGCCCCCATCGACCCGCACCCTCCCGCTACCGCAGCCACGGCGGCACCGGCTGGAAGTGCTCGACCAAAAAGTCGATGAACGCCCGCACTTTGGCCGGCAGGTGACGGCGCTGGGGGTAGACGGCGTGGATCGGGGTGCGCTCGTCGACGGCGTAGGCGGGGAGGATCGGCACCAGGCGGCCGGCGGCGAGGTGGGGCAGGGCCAGGAAGTCGGCGGCGTGGGCGATGCCGCTGCCACCGAGCAGCAGCTCGTAGAGCGCATCGCCGTTGTCGCTGCGGAAGTTGCCGTGCATCGGCAGGCGCTGGACCGAGCCGTCCGGGCGGCGGAAGGGCCAGTGGTTGAGGTATTCCGGCTGGTCGAACAGGATGCAGTTGTGGCGGGCCAGGTCCTCGGGCGTGGCGGGCAGGCCGTGCCGCAGGACATAGGAGGGGGCGGCGCAGACGATGCGGCCGTGGTCGCCGAGGCGGCGGGCGATCAGGGCGTCGTCGTGCACGGGCCCCAGGCGCAAGGCGACGTCGAGGCCCTCGCTGACCAGGTCGAGGCGGCGGTCGGCGAAGGCCAGCTGCAGCTCGATCTCGGGGTAGCGGGCGGCGAAGACC
>JBATRI010000028.1:0-26229 GCA_049292515.1 Geminicoccaceae bacterium | reverse complement strand
CTCCCGGCGCGGGGCCCTCCTATGCACTACCGGGACAACCTACCTCGGGGGTCAACATTGGACGCCGATCGGGGGTCAAAGTTGCAAGCCGTTTGACACGTTGGCCGAGAGCGTCCGGCTGGCCCCGTCTGGCGCAGCTCCGGGGGCCGCGGTTACGCTGCGACCGCAGCGTAACGCCAGGGCAGCAGCTCATCGATCGGGGCGATCTTGTGGTCGGCGATCCGGCCCAGTACCTCGGTGAGCCAAGCTTGCGGATCGACACCGTTCAGCTTGGCGCTTCCGATCAGGGTGTAGGCGATCGCCGCCGACTTGCCGCCGCCCTGCGAGCCGACGAAGAGAAAATTCTTCCGGCCAAGGGCCACCGGCTTCAGGGCTCTTTCGGCACCATTCTCGTAGAAGAGTATGCCCGGGCTGTCGATCGGCGCCGGAAGGGGACCCCGGATCGGCCTGCAATAGGGGCTCTGTCGCAGTTTTGATACTGCTGGCGAATTCGCATTAGGCGGCCTTGGCCATCAAGGCAGAGAATTTCGAGTGTCTGGTCGTCGCCAAACACGCGCCAGCAAGCCATTCGGTCGTCCGAACGAGATTCATGGCGGCAGCAGTGGCGACATGCTGCAGATGGGTTTTTGCTTGGCAGCCGACATAGCGTGATCGGCGCAGGCCGAAGCCGCGGACGGCTTGCGATATCGTGCCTTCCACACCAGCCCTGACTGCGCTCAGCGCAGCATACTCGGCTGTTGCTTCCCGCTTTCTCGCCTTGAGCAAGGCGGTATGCTGCTCGTGGGTGCGCAGCGTCAGATTGCGTCGCGTTCCGGGACCACGCACGCAGTCCGTCAGGTGCCGGCATGCGCCACAATCCGAGCGCGCGAACTTGACCTTGATCACCGCCGTGTCACGGTTGTCGATAGCTGCTGTCCAACTCGCGCTGGTCTTGCTCAAGGGACAGGTAACCGTCTTGCCTGCCCAGTCGATGCTGAAGTTGCTGGCGGCAAAGCCCTTGCCGGTGGAGTTGGCCGTCACGCTGAACGTCGGTCAATCCGTCGCCGGTCGACATCGTGGCAGTCACCGCAAACCCGATCAGGTGGTGTCGCTTGGGTGATGCCTCACCGGCGCCGGCGATCGGCGGACCGATCAGAGGCATCATCCACCCCGCGAAGAAGACTACAGCAAGCTGGTCAACCACTCCTCGATTGCTTTGCTGGAGTTCCGCGTCCCGGGCTTCTTCCCGGCCGGATTGCCGGAGACGCCGCGCACCCAACGCCCGCGGCCGTCACGGACCTGCTCTTGCAGGTGCACTTGCACAGGCGCGAGCACTGTAGCACAACCTTTGGCACCTGCATTTTCCGCGACCGCGTCACGCGCGTCTTTGCCTTGGCCGGGCTGGTTCCCGCCACCCTGGTGATCGCTTACCGGCCCTGAAAAAATTGTTGTGGTGTCGAGGATGCGCGAGAGGCAGGTGGCCAGGGCACCCGTATCCTCCAGCGCTGTGATCGATAACAACCCTTCCTCCGACAATCGTTCGAGTGTCGCGTCGGCCACCTCGATCGTGACCAGACGCCGACCCTGGGCGCGCCGCTCGCGCCAGCGCCGGGTGGCCTCGGTACCTGCCGCACGGCGCTTCTTCGCTGTTCGAGTCATGATCCTGCCCGATGCTGAGCCGGCAACGCCGGCGTCAACGAACTATGCGCTACAGGTACTTGGCAGCCGCCGGATTCGGCCGGCCACACCACCGCATTCTGCCGACCTATGGTCATCTCGTCGGCCGTCCGCGGCAAAGGACTTCGAGGACACCGGCCACGGCGTTGCCGATTGCCACGCGGTCGTGCGCGTCGCTCGCACGCAGGAATCGCCGCCGGATCAACTCCTCGATCTCATGGTCGAACACTTGGACCTGCACGACGCGCAGCCCACCGGCCTTGCGTTCTCGCCACAGACGGGTGGCTGCCGCGGCGGCAGAGTCTCGGTCTCGACTCAATCTACTAGGACTCACAGGATTGCCTCCGCAGGTACCGAATGCTCGTGGAAGCTGACTGTTGGTGAAATCTCGCAGTCGTATCAATGAAAGCGCAGGATGCCGGCTCGATCATGACTGGCGGCCCCCCCGGCGGCACCGACAACTACTTTGAACCTGGTGGCAATCGGTGCGTTGCCGACGGCGCAGAGCGACTCGCGGGGCGGCGCCCGCGATTGGGCAATGGGGAGCGGTAATCATGACAACAGCCCCCGCGGCAGCATTATCGCGGTCGGGTTGGTTGATGTCGTGGAATTCTTTTCGACGTACCCGGCGGCTTCTAAGCGCTTGCTCTTTCTCAGATCGCTTAGATACAGGTGCCGCTTTAGGCACGTGCTACATCGCCACCAACCGGTGCCAAAGCCGCCCAGCTCGAACGCCACAGGGACCGCGTCGCAGTCAATGCAGGCTTGGCACGAGAGGATGGCTATGATCTCGGTCTTGTACTCGCGCACCCGGGCCAGCAGGTCATGCGACGGCGTCCCCTTAATCTTCACCACGCCATCGATGAGACGGAGCCGGACACCGGCCAGCTGCACCTCAGCCATTGCGACAGCGGCGCTCAACGGTCGAATTCCGCGTCGATAGCATCGGGACTGACACGCGTTGGCACGCGTTCCACTCCATTGCAGGACTTCTTTTTTTCTTCGTCGTCGCTTCCAGTGCGGAATGGGGGGGTGCAATGGGGAACACGCGTGCCAACGCGTGCCAAGCCGTCATATTGCTCGGCTGCTCGGATGCCAACTCCTGCGTAGACCCGCACCCGCAGCTCTCCCCGACGGGGCTGCTGCACCTCGACGCCAGCCACGGCAGCCTTGAGGTCGCGGCCGAATGAGGGTGCGGTTCCTGGGTGATCGCGTCCCTCTGACTTGCACCATCCGCACCACCGTTCGAAGAGTTCACTGCACTCCACTTCGGCGCCCGGCCGTACCTCGCAACAGGAGCGCAGGAA
Organism: Geminicoccaceae bacterium; assembly: GCA_049292515.1. Classification (GTDB taxonomy): domain Bacteria; phylum Pseudomonadota; class Alphaproteobacteria; order Geminicoccales; family Geminicoccaceae; genus Benzoatithermus. The sequence goes on along the minus strand of JBATRI010000028.1, from coordinate 23,266 downwards.
TGCCAGGATCGGGCTCGACAGCGACTCGATGTCCTGCACCGCGTCGGCCGATGAGCGCGGCATGACAAAGTGCCCTCGCTCAGCAAGGCGTTTCCAGCCCGCGGCCGCCCAATTGAGGATCCCGGGCAGCTCGGCGATCAGGCGATCGGTAAGCCCATGATCCTCGCGGCCGAAGAAGCTCTCGCGCATGGTCAGCACGACAAACCGACTTGCCAGGGCGCCGCTGGCGTCGGCGATGCGCGGCAGCTCGTTGGTCAGGATCACGAACCGGGTTGGCAGCGTCCCTGTCCACGGGTCGACGTGCTTGCGGTCGACCGTGATCGCGTCCTCGCCACTGATCGACAGCAGCCGCTCGGCGATGATTGCCGCATCCGCGCGCCCGCTCAGCCGGGCGTCGGAGATGATAGCCGCTGGCTTGCCGATGAGCGGCTGCAGGCCGAAGTTGGTGGCCAAGCTTGATAGAGTAGGACCGGGGACGTTGCCGCCGCCGAGCATGGCGCGGATCACACGCCCGACGGTGCCCTTCCCGGAGCGCTTCGGGCCGACGATCAGAAACAGCTTCTGGTAACGGGTCTCGGGAGTCAGCAGCAGGCCCATGAGCTCCTGCAGCGTGTCCCGCGCTTCGTTGTCGTCTGGCCAGATGCTGGTGAGGAACCGCAGCCACTCCGCCGGCTCGCCTGCGGCGGGGTTGTAGGCGAAAGGGAGCGCGTACCCACCGAAGTATTGGGGCGTGTGCGCCACCAGCTGGCCCGTCGGGAGGTGAAGCAGCCCGTTCGCGAGGGGCACCAGTTCCCGCGGCGGCAGCGCAGCCCGGTCGTCGAGCCAAGCCGGCATCGCGTATCCGGCTGCCAGGAAGGCGTGAGCAGCCAGCGCGTCGATCACCTGGCTGACCTTGCTCGTCGTCGGCTTGAACGGAGCTAGCTCGATCTTACCGTTCTTCGAGCTGCGAACCCGTCGTTTTGCTACGGCTAGGAACGGGTAAAGGGCCGCACGCAGTTCCTCGGCAGGCAGCTCGCGGTAGTGCGTCCCGGTATACGTCCAGAAACTACCGGCATGCCGATACAGCGTGCGCCCGAGCCGATGCATGTGGACTAGCTCGACGAAGCGACGTGCCGACGACAGGGGATCGGAAGGGTCGAGGATCAGGGGCTCGGCATCGAAATCGACGCTGAGTCGATGCCGTTTGGCCAGGTCCTCGATCGTGCCCATCAGGCGGCCCGCTGCAGCTCGAGGAACCGAACCGCTAGCTCGCCCAAGTCGCCGCGCAGGAGGGCAATAGCTACCTTGGCAGCCCGCAGGCTGAGCTTCGCCGCATCGTCGCGGTCGAGTGGTGCGAGCGCGGTGCGAAGATCCCCGACTCCGCAGCGAAGATATCCGAGATGAACGTCCGTATTGTCGAAAGCGGCCTCGAGCTGCGAGAACGCATCTGACTTCTTTTCCACGGCGCTCACGCCAGTCCCTCGATCCGGCGGAGCGGGGCTAGCCGTTCGGTGCCGATGTTTGCGTGACTGTCGAAGCTACCGGTGCTAGGTGCGCGATATTCACCAGCCGGCGAAATGACCGCAACGCGCCGGTTCGCACCCGGGGTGTTTGCATGTGGCGGCAATTTCAGGCGGCCTCGCCGGCATAGTGAGCCCGAAACTCCAGGGCGGCCTCGCCCGTGATTCTCGTGCCGCCCCGGAGCTTGAATGCTCGCAGCCTTCCCGCTTGGATCTCCTCGTAAGCAAGAGACCGGCTCACGCCGAAGTCTCTGCAGAATTCCTCGATGCGGTAAACAGGCTTTACCGTCACCTCCAGGGGTCGTCGCTCAATGGTGGGCGCAGCCATTTGGAGACTCCAATCGCTCTGTGATACGGCGACTGGCCCAGCGGGAAGGCGCCGTATCCAACTGGACGACACAGCTACGCCCGTTTGGCGGTGTGATCAGCCGGTAAGGCCGCCAACTCAGTTGCCGGCCTCTGCCCTCCAGTTCCGCCAAGCCCCTAGGGCAAGTTTGGCTCGTTCTCTGCAATGACTTTCGGCTGGCGGATTCTGTCCGCGTGCTACAAGCCGTGCAGCGAGGAATTCCTCTAGCTTTGCAAGAACTACCGGTTGTCCTTGGATTTCCAGCCAAGCTCCGGCCTCGACCATTGCGACTAGCCAATCATCGCTGACCTTGCGCCCGCCGCCGCGACGCTGTGCTTGCTCCGCGGAGATTGGCGTCGCTTCCACGACGTCCAACAGTAATGACTCGACCTCCTTTCGCTTCGCCACGTCCACATTGGCGAGTATTTTGGCAGACCACCACCGGATGCGTCCTTGCGCCGCTTGTAAATCTCCATCGGATGGCCGCTGCTCTCCGGGGCTTACGTCAAGCGACCCACCAACCTTGAGGACGGTCTCCGCGTCAGCAGAAGTTGCCATGCAAAGATGTTCGAAACTAGAGAATGTTACGATCACTCTTGTGTTGGCTTCTGCAGTCTCGATGTTGTTGACACGAGCAATTAAGCTGATGAATTGATCCCAGCTAATGGACGTGGGTAGGCGCTTGCTACCGTCATCCCCTTTGTTTCGGCTCGGAATTGATCCGCTCACCGCGCGGCACGCCTGATCCGCACTACGTCCGCCGGCTGCGCGGCCTTGGCAAGGAAATCGGCCCAATCCTTCATAAGCTTGCGGCGCTTCGTGAACAGGTCCCCGCGAGCATATGCGGCCTCGGCCTTGTCCTTGAGCTGATGGGCGAGCGCCGCCTCGATCACCTCGCGCGGGTGGGCCGTGGTCTCTCCCGCCCAGTCGCGGAAGGTCGACCGGAACCCGTGCACCGTGATGCCGTCGCGATTCATCCGCCTGAGCACCGCGCTCAATGTCATGTCGGAGAGCGGACGATTGGCGTTGGTCGGGCTGGCGAACACCAGTTTTTCACATGGGCCAGCATTGCCAAGCTGAGCCAGCGCGGCGGGCGTGAGCGGCACGCGATGCTCCTTGCCAGCCTTAATGCGGCCAGCCGGCACCGTCCACACAGCGCCCTCTTGGTCAATCTCGGCCCAGGTCATGCCGCGCACTTCGCCCGACCGGGCGGCCGTCAGGATCGCAAAGGCCAGGGCTTTTGCGGCAATGCCTTCTCGGCCAGCCAGATCGACCATTAACGCCGGCAGCTTTTGCCACGCGATCGCGGCATGATGTTCAACGGTGCGCACTTTCGAAGGCTTGGCCAGCAGGTTGTCGAGATGGCCGCGCCAGCGCGCCGGATTGTCGCCGGTGCGCACACCGAGCGACGTGGCATAGTCGAGCACGGCCTCGATGCGCTGCCGCAGACGGCTGGCGGTCTCGGGCTTCTCGGCCCAGATCGGCCGAAGAACGTCCAGCACACCGCGAATGTCGACAGCCTTCACGTCGAGATCGCCGAGCGTGGGATAGGCATAGGTCGCAAGTGTCGAGGTCCACTGCGCCGCGTGCTTGGCGTTGCGCCAGCCGGGTCGCTTGCTTTCGATCAGCGCCTCGGCCGCCGACTCGAAGGTCATCGCACGTTCCCGGCCTCGCTCCGTCAAGGGATCACGTCCGTCCTTGACGAGCCGACGGGCCTCCAGCGCCTTCTCGCGCGCCCTGGCAAGGGAAATTTCGGGATAGGGGCCAAGCCCCATATCTCGGCGGCGGTCGTTCAGTTGGTAGCGTAACACCCAAGATCGGGCGCCGCCGGACTGCACCAGAAGGTGAAGCCCGCGAACAGTGCCATCGCCATGCCTGCCTGGGCCGATGGTCCTGACCGTGCGGTCTGTGAGCTTGCTCATCGCTCCAACATCCTTTCCCACGTCGTGACGTGGATTAGCACGGATGCCACTGGACGGCAATGGACCGGCTGCGCGCTAACATATTGTTATTATTGTATTGCTTTGGACACCGGCAGACGGTCATGGACGGCAGTTAGACGGACCCCGTCTCCGCCAGCCCCCTCAAGTGCTTGTTTTCCCTTGGGTTCACCTGCGGTGACACCTGCCGGCTCCTGACACTGTGTCAGGCTCTGGCTACCGCGAGGGAACTCTCGGGGTGCCGCACAGCCAGTATCTCCAGAGACGGCCCGAGGGCTGGTATGTCCACATCAGCGTCCCGGCGCCGCTGGTTTCCCAGCTCGGCCGCACGCATTTCGTTCGCTCGCTGCGGACCAAAGACGCAGCCGTCGCAAGGGAGCGACGCTGGCCGGCTATCGCCTCGTTCTGGCAGGCTTGGTCGGCGCAGCTTGGTCCATCGATGGCCGAGGACGCGCCCGCGGCAGCGCCAGCTCAGGCAGGCACCACTGAGCCCTTGGTTAGGTCAGAGCCAGGACCGGGGAACACCGCTGGCGTTCATCCAGGCGGAACAACGGATCTCGACAGGTTGCCGGAGAAGGTCATGGCCAGCGAATAGGCGCCGAGCGTGAGGGCCAGCAGGACCGTGCCGATCCAGTCGAACCGGGCGGCCGGTACAGGATACTTCGAAGCATCGACGGTATTGGGCAAATAGCGGCTTACCAAGAGAAAGGCGAGCAGGCCGAACGGCAAGTTGATCCAGAATACCGCCCGCCAGCCGAAGGCGGCCAGTGCCAGCGATCCGAGCGAAGGCCCGAGTGCGATGCCGAAGGAGACCATGGTGGAGAGCACGCCCATGGCGAAGCCGGTGCGCTCCTTCGGAAATACGTCGCCGACGAACGCGAAGGAAAGCGCCATCAGAATCGCACCCCCGAGCCCCTGTCCGGCACGACCGGCGATCAGCAGGGCCAAGTTGGTGGAAAGCGCGCAGAGCACGGAGGCCGCCATGAAGATGGCGAGCCCCCAGAGATAGAGCCGCTTCTTGCCGAGCTGATCGCCGAGGCGACCGACGCCGACGATGAAGGCGGTGACGACGAGCAGATAGCTCACCACCACCCACTGTACGGCCCCGAATTCGACGCCGAGGGCGTCCACCAGCGTCGGCAGGGCGACGTTGATGATGTTGGTGCCGAGTTGGGAGAGCAGAACGGCAAGCGACAGGCCGATGAGGGCCATGCCGGAATGGATGGGTGGGTGATGGACCGCATGCGCGGCTTCAAGTGGATGAGGAGGTGGTGTCATGTCGTGTCCGATCGAAGGCGTCCCGGGCGGGACTGTTGATGTCGTCCTTCGATAGCGGCTGACTTAGATTGCATGTATTGCAATATTCATATTATATAAGTGCTTGGAATGCACTTAATCGGCGTGAAAGCGCGTATGCGCGCAAAAGCTCCTGCAAAGCGTCATGTCCCTCTCGACATGAACCTTCTCGTGACGCTCGATGCGTTGCTGTCGGAGGGCAGCGTCGTGGGCGCCGCACAGCGCCTCAACCTGTCATCTCCGGCCATGAGCCGCCAGCTTGCCCGCATCCGCCATCTTCTCGGCGATCCGGTCCTCGTCCGCGCCGGGCGCGGACTGGTGCCGACGCCACGCGCCGAGGCGCTGCGGGAGCGGCTGCGGAGCCTCGTGCTAGAGGCCGAGGCGCTGGTTCGCGGCGAAGATGCACTCGATCTAAAGCGGCTCGAACGGACCTTCGTCATCCGTACGAATGACGGGTTCGTCGGCACCTTCGGCGCGGCGCTCGCCTCTCGTGCGGCCCGGGATGCACCGGGCGTCAGGCTGCGCTTCGCCTATCAGGACAAGGAGGATGTCGAGGCGCTGCGCGAGGGAAAAATCGATGTAGATGTCGGTGTCATCGGCGCGATGGGGCCGGAAGTCCGATTGCAGGCATTGTTTCACGACCGCTTCGTCGGTGTCGTTCGGCCCGATCATCCACTCGCGAATGAAGTGACGCCTGAGCGTTTTGTCGCTTTCCCCCATGTTTCGGTGTCGCGACGTGGTCGCTTTTCTGGGCCGATGGACGAAGGGCTGGCGCCACTCGGCCTCGAACGCTTCGTGGCCATCGCGGTGGCGAATTTCGCGGATGCCCTGGCGATCGTCCGCACCTCGGAACATGTGGCGGCGGTCCCGGCGCGGTTGACCGAAGCGGCGCGGATCGGCCTTCATACTTTCGAACTGCCGGTGAAAACCGAGCCGCTGGCCATCTCGCTCGCCTGGCATCCGCGTTTCGACGTCGATCCAGCATATCGCTGGCTGAGGTCGGTGGTGCGCGAAGCGTGCGGATCGGGTTGGACGAAAGAGCGAAAGGTGGCTCACCGAGCTTGAACACTATTCGCTGGCTCGCTGGCGAAGGGTGCGCGACCACCCAATATCGTCGCCGTTTGCCGTATTTGAGATAGGAAACGTTATCTTCTTAATCGTTTATGAAATACTCATAATTTATATTGGGCTCGTTTAAGGTGCTACTTCCAGAAAACTGCAAATCTTTCAGGCCCTGACCACCGCGAGGGAACGCACGTGCTGCCACACCCACATCCTCCGCTTGCTCCGTACAAAAGGCGCATGGACTGCCAGGAAGCGGCGCCAGCCGGCGATTGCGGGGATTTGGCAGTCCTGGCCCGCTCACCAAAGTGGGGCCAGGACCTAACCTGAACGGCTCTGTTGCCAAGATCTGTTCATGCCCGGCGACCTGCCACATCAACCCTGCCCCGGCCGACTTGACGACACTCGACAGATTGCTTCGCGGTCCGGCTTTCCTTGTTCGGTGAGTGGCACCGATTCGAGCGGAACTATCTCCAGGCGGGCGTTAAAGGTCTCGCCGTACGTGGCCGCAAGGGCTCGCCGACACTCGGCCTCATCGAGTCCTGCGCCCGGCCAGGGCACAGCCGCAGCAATCCATCGGTCGTTGCCGTGATCAACCACGACGGCCGCATAGCGCACCGTCGGCGTGCAGCACAGCGTATCCTCGACCAGGGTCGGGCTCACCATCCTGCCGTCGATCCAGGCCATGTCGACGGCCCGGCCAAGCACATGAAGATAGCCGTCACCGTCAAGCCGGCCCAGGTCACCGGAACGATACCAGCCGTCGCGGAACGCTGCCGCGTCCAGGTCGGGGCGGTTGCGATAGCCTTGGGCCATGGCGGGCGAGCGTATCTCGATCCCGCCGATCATTCCTGGTCCAGCCAGCGTGCCATCATCCTGGCGTAATCGGACCTCGACCCGTGGCAGGATGCGGCCCGCCGAGGTGAACCGCTCCGGGCGCGCGGGGTCGTACTCGGCCGGGGGTAGCACGCTGACGAGGCCCTCTTCGCTGGCGCCGTAGGTGTGGACGAGCACTGGCCCCAGGCGGGCGCGGGCGCGCAGGCGAAGCGTCGGTGGTGCCGAGGCGCCGATGTGGGTCAGCGTGCGCAGGGAGGAGAGATCACGATGCGCGACGTCGCGATGGTCCATCATGTCGAACAGCTGCGGCTCGACGAGGAACAGGTCGGTGATCCGCTCCGACTCGATCGTCGCCAGGGTGTCCGCAGCCTCGTAGGCATCCTTGAGCACCACCACGCCCCCACCGAGGAGGGTGATATCGACCAGCACCTCGGACAGATAGGCCAGATGACCGTTGACGAGCTGCCGACGATCGGTGGGGCTGGGAACGCCCACCATGGCCGAATAAGCGGCGAAGGTCCGCCAGCTGCCCTTGGGAACGCCGGTGCTGCCACCGGACGAAATGATCACGGCAACATCGTCGGAACGGGCGAGACAGGCAACCGGCTCGCTCGACTGAGCAGCGGCGAGCTCATCGAGCCGCAGCGAGGCGCCGGATAGATCGGCATCCATCGCGGCTACCCGGACATCGACGTCGGCCGGCAAAAAATGCGCGGTCTCGGGAAAGATGACGAGCAGGTCTGGCTTGACCTGCGCGATCAGCGCAGCCCGCGCCGCCGGCGAGCGCGGGGCGGAAAGAAAGGTCGCTGCGGCGCCAAGCAGGTTGGTCGCGTAGCGGATCGCAAGCGCGTCCGGGCAATTGGGCGCGAACAACGCGACAAGGCTGCTGCGCCCGACCCCGAGGAAGTCGAGTGCACGGGCGTAGCGGAAGATCGAGGCCCGGAAGGTGGCCGCGGCAATGCCATGATCCTTGTGGATGATGACGACGGCATCCTCGCTTTGCGCAAGGCGAACGACGAGCCGATCGATATAGAGAGAAGCCCCGGGAGAAGCCGCTGCTGGGGCTCCGCCTGCAGGAAGCTCCTCGTCTGGCGCGACCGAAGAAGCCGTGACCACTCTCGGATCCCTCCGTTGCGCCCGGCCCGTGGCTACGACCTGCCCAGCAGCAGCATCGCCAGCCAATGCCGGGCCGTCAGCTGCTTCCGACCCGACGGTCGGCCGCCACTGGTCCGCAGCGGCGGCCGATCGTCCTTCCGTCCGGATCAGGCGAGATCGAAGCGATCGAGGTTCATCACCTTGGTCCACGCCGCCACGAAGTCACGCACGAACTTCGCCTGCGCGTCGCCGCCGGCATAGACCTCCGCCAGCGCACGGAGCTGCGAGTTCGAGCCGAAGACCAGGTCGACGCGGGTGCCGAGCCACTTCAGCTCGCCCGTCTTGCGGTCGCGGCCCTCGAACACGTCCTCGGCCTCCGACACCGCCTTCCACACCGTGCCCATGTCGAGCAGGTTGACGAAGAAGTCGGTGGTGAGCGCCCCCGGCCGCTTGGTGAGCACCCCGTGCTGGGAGCCGCCGACATTGACGTCCAGCGCCCGCATGCCGCCGACGAGCACCGTCATCTCCGGCGCGGTCAGCGTCAGCAGCTGCGCCTTGTCGACCAGCAGCTCCTCCGCGGAGACCGTGTAGTTGGTCTTGAGGTAGTTGCGGAACCCGTCCGCCATCGGCTCGAGCACGGCGAAGGAGTACTCGTCGGTCTGCTCCGGCGTCGCGTCGGTGCGGCCCGGCGCGAAGGGCACCGCCACCTCGTGCCCGGCGTTCCTGGCCGCCTGCTCGACCGCGGCACAACCGCCGAGGACGATCAGGTCGGCGAGCGACACCTGCTTGCCCGCCGTCTGCGCGCCGTTGAACGCCTGCTGGATCCCCTCCAGCACGCCCAGCACCCTGGCGAGCTGGACCGGCTGGTTGGACTCCCAGTCCTTCTGCGGCGCCAGGCGGATGCGCGCCCCGTTGGCCCCACCGCGCTTGTCCGAGCCGCGGAAGGTCGCGGCCGAGGCCCAGGCGGTGCCGACCAGCTCGGGGACCGACAGGCCCGAGGCCAGGATCTCGGCCTTCAGGTCGAGGACGTCCTGGGCGTTGACCAGCGGGTGATCGACCTCCGGCACGGGGTCCTGCCAGATCAGCTCCTCGGCCGGGACGTCGGGGCCGAGATAGCGCGAGCGCGGGCCCATGTCGCGGTGGGTCAGCTTGTACCAGGCCCGTGCGAACGCGTCGGCGAACTGGTCCGGGTGCTCGAAGAAGTGCCGCGAGATCTTCTCGTAGGCCGGGTCGAAGCGCAGCGAGAGGTCGGTGGTCAGCATGGTGGGCACATGCCGCTTGGCCGCGTCGAACGCGTCGGGGATCGTCTGCGGGGCGTCCTTCGCATGCCACTGCCAGGCGCCGGCCGGGCTCTTGCCCAGCTCCCACTCGAAGCCGAACAAGTTCTCGAAGAAATTGTTGCTCCACTGGACCGGCGTCTTGGTCCAGGTGACCTCGAGCCCGCTGCCGATCGCGTCGCCGGCCTTGCCGGTGCCGTAGCTGTTGTGCCAGCCGAACCCCTGCTCGGCGAGGCCCGCAGCCTCCGGCTCCGCCCCGACATGGGTGGCCGGGGCGGCGCCATGGGTCTTGCCGAAGCTGTGGCCGCCGGCAATCAGCGCCACGGTCTCCTCGTCATTCATCGCCATGCGCGCGAAGGTCTCGCGGATGTCGTGCGCCGCCGCGACCGGGTCGGGCTTGCCGTTCGGCCCTTCCGGGTTGACGTAGATCAGGCCCATCTGCACCGCGGCCAGCGGGTTCTGGAGGTCGCGCTCACCGCTGTAGCGCTTGTCGCCGAGCCAGGTGTCCTCGGCGCCCCAGTAGATGTCCTCCTCTGGCTCCCAGACGTCCTCGCGGCCACCGCCGAAGCCGAACGTCTTGAACCCCATGGATTCGAGGGCGCAGTTGCCCGTCAGGATCATGAGATCGGCCCAGGAGATCCTGTCGCCGTACTTCTGCTTGATCGGCCAGAGCAGCCGGCGCGCCTTGTCGAGGTTGACGTTGTCCGGCCAGCTGTTGAGCGGCGCGAAGCGCTGCGTGCCGGACGACGCGCCACCGCGGCCATCGCCGGTGCGGTAGGTGCCGGCGCTGTGCCACGCCATCCGGATGAACAACCCGCCGTAATGGCCGAAATCCGCCGGCCACCAGTCCTGCGAATCCGTCATCAGCGCGTGGAGGTCCTTCTTCAGGGCCTCCAGGTCGAGCTTCTTGAACTCTTCGGCGTAGTTGAAGCCCTCGCCCAGCGGACTGGACAAGGACGAATTCTGGGTGAGCATCCTGAGGTTGAGCTGGTTCGGCCACCAGTCTCGGTTCAGCCGTCCCCGCAGCGACTGGAGACTACGCCCCCCATGCGCGACCGGGCATTGCCCGACCATCTCGACATTATCCCCGTCCATCTTGGCCTCCGATTGTGGCTGAGTTGCGTGCACCGATGCGCGGCCAAGGCGACGGATGCGCCGCGAGGCAATCCATTTTCATGACCTGCTCGATGGCATCTGCCGGGCGACTGGAACAACTCCAGCGGCACGGCCTTGCTGGACAGATGTCCATCCGGAAGCAGAGGTGGCCCCGCATGCGCCAGCGTTCCAGCCGCACCGAACGCTGGTGACCGGAACACATCCGGTGCCCGCGGCGCGAGATGGTCGTGACATCGGCGGCTCCCCGTCTTCCCGACGGGTCTCATATCAAATACGCCCTATCAGATTAAGTTGGATTAGATGATAGTTGCGATAGGGCTAGATTATGATGAGGCTGACGCTGACGCAGCTTGCATCGAGCCGCCGCGAGGCGATCGTACTCGGCCACGACGAGGTAGGCACCGCCGATGAGCTGGCCGCTGAAGCCGAAGCGGCGCACGCTGGCGGCCCGCCGCATGGCCTGCGGCGGGTCATGACCCGGGCATTGCGCTCGCAGGCCCGCAAGGCCGCGAGCGGGCGGCGATGGGGCGGGATTGGACCGCCGCCACAAGCCGTCGAGGGAGCATATCGTATGCCGCAAGATTCCGTTTGTTTCTCGGCGTCAGGCGGCGGTCTCGGGGTCGAACGGGTCGGTGGACCGACGAGCCCCGTCACGCAGGCCCAAGGGTAGCGGTGAAAAGCGATGCTCGCCGACGATCTCTAGGGGTTCTGACCGGTCATGGCCGTGACAACGTAGCCCGACCCGCTCTTGCCGAGCGTGAAGTCCCGCATGGCCTCGCCGCTGCAGGTCACGGTGTTGCTCGCCGTCGGCGTGGCACTGAACGTGTAGTTCACCGCGACGACGACACTGTCGCCGCTATCAGCCACCACCTTCGCATCGCCGATCGAGGTGATGTTGCCGGCGCCACAATTGCCGGCGCCCTCGCGGGCATTCGTGTGATAGTAGCTGATGATTTGCTCCTTGGCACCGGCGTACTTGGCAAGTGCACTATCGTCGGCCAAGGCCTGACCCGCCAGCGGGCCGAGAAAGGCCAGGGCGCCGGCCGCCATGAATAGACGCAAGCAACGTGTCACGGTTCGTCTCCTGAAGCTGATCTTGGGACTTGGATCGATGCCGGACGCACATCCAGCCTGGCCCGCCTGTGCCGAAGCGGTAAACGGGACAGGGCCTGGTGTGCACCCTCCATGCGCCGGTCTTCGGCGTCGCGAAAATTTACTCGGCGTGATCGGCCTGGTAGACTACATAGGAAGTATTGTTGTACTGCAAACGCACTTTCTCGCCGACCTTGACGTCCGAGAACTTGAGCGGCGCCACCTGGCTCTCGAAGATGTAGGGCTGGCCGCCGACGACCACCGTCATGCTGGACGCGTCGACCTGCTCGACTTTCCCGACGACCTCATCGGCCTTGGCGATGCCGGCGCCGAGCAGCAGCGGCAGGGCGACGATGGCGACATACTTGTTCATCAGAGATCTCCTTGCGAACGCTTGTTCGCGCATGGTTTCTTCAGCATCTCGGATCAGTGATCTCGACCCGCTTCAAGTCCCCTACCCATCGGGACCAATCGTCCGTGTCTACCTGCCACCGTTCCGTAGCTCGAATACTGGGCCAAGCCCGGCCGGCCTTCTTTCGAAAAAGCATCCGTTCTTGCGGCAATGCACGGCATCAGAACGGCCACGTCGACCCGGGCCATGGGACTGCCAGGGCAAGGACGGGCACCTGCAACGCAGCCGCGGCTGCTCCGGCGCAATCGAACGCAGGTTCCAATTTTCACCGCCTTGTGAAATGCTGCTTCTAGTATCGAGCAGGCTGCCGCAGCCCGACGCTGTCGGGTCCAACCTATGGGTTGCCGACGCGGTGCTGGGAGGAGCGCGTATCGTGACCACGAACTACGATCAGCTGAAGGCGGCCATCACGGCCAAGCGCGGTGATCTCAGCCCACGCCTGAGGCAGTTGGCCGAGTTCGCGCTGCGGTACCCGAACGACATGGCGCTCGAGACCATCGCCGTGATCGCCGAGCGCGTACAGGTTCCCCCGTCGAGCCTCATACGCTTCGCCAGTGCGTTCGGTTACGACGGGTTCAGCGCCATGCAGCGTGTATTCCGGTCGCAGCTGGTCGAACGGACCACGGACTATGCCGAGCGAATCCGGGCCTTGCGCCGAACGGCCGACGGCAGCGGCCCGGCGTCGGTCCTGGACCGGCTTGCCGAGGCTGGAATACACGCGCTGGAGCATCTGCGCGGGACGACACGGCCGGAGCAGCTCGATGCCGCCACCGAGCTGCTGACCGATGCCGAGGCCATTCACGTCGTCGGCCAGCGCCGGGCTTTCCCGGTCGCCGCCTACCTCGCCTACGCGCTGGGTCAGCTCGGCACACGTGCCCATCTCCTCGACGGCGTGGGCGGGATGACGCAACAGCAGGCGAATTGCATGACGCCACGCGACGCGCTGGTCGCGGTCAGCTTCGCACCTTACGCGCCGGAGACCATGGCCGTGGCGCAGCGGGCTCACCAGCGCGGCACACCCATCGTCGTCCTGACCGACGGCCCGCTCAGCCCGCTTCTGCCGATGGCCCGCGTCGCGTTCGAGATCGAGGATGCGGAGCTTCAGGATTTCCGTTCCCTATCGGCGACCATGTGCCTGGCGCTGGCGCTGGTGGTCCACGTCGGCCAGCGGCTCAGCGATCAGGCCAGCCGCCGGAGCCGACGCCCGAAGCGCGCCGCCCGACCCGACGCCCGTCCCGGTTCCCGGGAAGTGAAAGGGCCGACGGCTCGGTTACCGACGTAAAAATTTTGAGCCTTGCAATGGAATGAAACATCAATTCTAAGATGCTGGCGTCACGCTCGGCACCTCAAGGGGCCGACCGGACGCGTGCCGCAGAAGCGACCAGGGGCCGGATACCGCTACACCGCCCTGGACAAAGGTGAAGCGCCGGGCCGTACATGTCGGTCCCGGCAGGGAGGGACAAGATGGTGCGATTTGCCGTGCTCGGCTGCGGCCGGATTGGGCGCATGCACGCCCGCAACATCAAGGCGCACAAGCGGGCCGAGCTGGTCTCGGTCTTCGACGTGGTGCACGAATCGGCCCAGGCGACCGCGGCCGAGCTCAATTCCAAGGTGCTGGCCTCGATCGACGAGGCACTGGCCGACAGCCAGGTCGACGCGGTGTTCATCGCCTCCTCGACCGATACCCATGTCGACCTGCTGACGCGCGCCGCCAAGGCCGGCAAGGCGGTCTTGTGCGAGAAGCCGATCGACCTCGATCTGCAGCGGGTGGACGCCTGCTGGGCCGAGATCGGCGGGCTCGATCCGGTGGTCATGGTGGGCTTCAACCGGCGCTTCGACCCCTCGTTCAAGGCGCTGCGCGACCGGCTGCAGGCGGGCGAGATCGGCAAGCTCGAGCAGGTGGTGATCACCAGCCGCGATCCGGCCCCGGCGTCCGCGGAATACCTGAAGGTCTCGGGCGGGCTGTTCCGTGATATGACCATCCATGACTTCGACATGGCCCGTTATTTGGCTGGCGACATCGTCGAGGTGCAGGCGATGGGCGCCAACCTGATCGACGCCGGGATCAAGGAGATCGGCGACATCGATGCTGCCATGATCGTGCTGCGCGCGGCGTCCGGGGCGCTGATCCACATCAACAACAGCCGGCGCTGCGCCTACGGCTACGACCAGCGCGTCGAGGCGTTCGGCGAGAAGGGCATGCTCCAGGCCGGCAATCGCCGCCCGACCACGGTCGAGGCTTGGGGTGGTCAGCAGACGGCGGCGCGAGACCCAGTGCTGCATTTCTTCATCGAGCGCTACCGCGACGCCTATGACGCCGAGATCGACCACTTCGTCGACTGCGTCGAGCAGGGTACCAAGCCGCTGGCCGGTTTCGCCGACGGGCGCGAGGCGCTGCGGCTGGCCGATGCGGCGCTGGAGAGCCTGCGCACCGGCCGCGTGGTCCAGCTCGACCAATAAGGTGCCGGCGGCTCGCGACGGCGCGATCTGGGGAGGCGTTGGAATGGCCACGGTAAGGCTCACGGCGGCGCAGGCGTTGATCCGCTATCTGGCGGCGCAGCGCACGCTGCTCGACGGCCGGGAAGTGCCGCTGTTCGCCGGCTGCTGGGCGATTTTCGGCCATGGCAACGTGGCCGGGATCGGCGAGGCGCTCCATCAGGCGCGCGAGACCCTGCCGACCTATCGTGCCCACAACGAGCAGGGGATGGCCCTGGCGGCGGTAGCCTTCGCCAAGGCCAAGAACCGCCGCCAGATGATGGCCTGCACGACCTCGATCGGACCGGGCAGCATGAACATGCTCACCGCGGCGGGCGTGGCGCATGTCAACCGGCTGCCGGTGCTGTTCCTGCCCGGCGACGTGTTCGCCAACCGCCGCCCCGACCCGGTGCTGCAGCAGATCGAGGACTTCAACGACGCCACCATGGGCGTGACGGACTGCTTCCGGCCGGTGTCGCGCTGGTGGGACCGGATCACCCGGCCGGAGCAGCTGCTGACCTCCCTGCCCCGCGCCATGCAGGTGCTGACCGATCCGGTCGAGTGTGGCCCGGTCACGGTGGCCATGTGCCAGGACGTGCAGGCCGAGGCCTTCGACTACCCCGAGAGCTTCTTTGCACTGCACCTGCGCACCACCATCCGGCGGCCGGGCGCCGATCCCGACGAGCTGGCCCGCGTCGTTGAACTGCTGCGCACGGCCGAGCGGCCGCTGATCGTGGCCGGCGGCGGCGTGCTGTTCAGCGAGGCCACGGCCACGCTCACGGCCTTCGCCGCCAGGCACCGCATTCCGGTGGCCGAGAGCCAGGCCGGCAAGAGTGCGATCGCCTGGGACCATCCGCAGGCGGTGGGCTCGATCGGCGTCACCGGCAGCTCGGCCGCCAACACGCTGGCCCGGGAGGCGGACGTGATCCTGGGCGTCGGCACGCGACTGCAGGACTTCACCACCGGCAGCCGGGCGCTGCTGCCGGGTGCTGCCAGGCTCGTCCAGCTCAACATCACGCCCTACGATTCCGGCAAGCACGGGGCGGTCTCGATCATCGGCGATGCCAGGCGCACGCTAGAGGACCTGACCAAGGCGCTTGCCGACTATGCCGCTGTTCCGGCTTGGGAGACCCGCACGCAGGCGCTGGTGGCCGAATGGAATGCCGCCGTCGACCACGTCACCGTCTCGAGCAATCTGGAGCTGCCGACCGATGCCCAGGTGGTGGGTGCCGTCAACCGCGCCGCCGGGGACAATGGTGTCGTGGTCTGCGCCGCAGGCGGGCTGCCGGGCGAGCTGCACAAATTGTGGCGCGCCAAAAAGGCCAACGGCTACCACATGGAATACGGTTTCTCCTGCATGGGCTACGAGATCGCCGGCGGGCTCGGCGTGAAGATGGCGCTGCCGGAGCGCGAAATATTCGTCATGGTCGGCGACGGCAGCTACATGATGATGAATTCCGAGCTGCAGACCTCGATCATGCTCGGGCTAAAGCTGATCGTCACCGTGCTCGACAATCGTGGCTATGGCTGCATCAACCGCCTGCAGGGCGCCTGCGGTGGCGCCAACTTCAACAACCTGATCCGCGACGTGGACCATCGCGTCGACGACAGCTGGATCGACTTCGCGGGCCACGCCCGCAGCATGGGTGCGGAGGCCGAGAAGGTCGCCGGAATCGGTGACCTCGAATTGGCGCTGCAGCGTGCCAAGGCATCGAAGAAGACCTATGTCGTCGTGATCGACACCGACCCCATGCCAACCACCGAGGAAGGCGGCGCCTGGTGGGATGTGGCCGTGCCGGAGGCCTCGCCGCGAACCACGGTGAACGAAGCGCACGCCGGCTACCTGAAAGCGCGTGCCGCGCAGGCGATGGGTTGAGGCAGCAGGAACCAAGGGGACAGCCATGACGGTGAAGCTCGGGACCAACCCGATCGCCTGGACCAACGACGACATGCCGGAGCTGGGCGGCGATACGCCGCTCGAGACCTGCCTGAAGGAAGCGGCCGAAGCCGGCTTCGTCGGCATCGAGAAGGGCGGCAAGTTCCCCAACGATGCCAAGGAGATGCAAACCGTCCTCGGCAAGTACGGGCTGGAGCTCGTCTCGGGCTGGCACAGCGGCGATCTGCGCACACGCTCGGTCGAGGCCGAGATCGCGGCGATGCGCCCGCATTTCGACTTGCTCAAGGCCTGCGGCAGCAAGGTCCTGGTCTGGGCGGAGACCGCCGGCACCGTGCAGGGCCAGCGCGACGTGCCGGTGGCCGACCGACCGGTGATGAGCGAGGCCGAGTGGCCGGGCTATCTCGAGCGGATCGGCCAGCTCGCCGACTGGATGGCCGCCAACGGCGTGGCCATGGCCTTCCACCATCACATGGGTACGGCGATCGAGCGCGCTGCCGAGGTGGATCGATTGATGGAGGGCACCCCCAACTCCGTGGGCCTCCTGTTCGACACCGGCCACTTTACCTTCGCCGGCGACGACCCTGCACCAGTGGCCAGGAAGTGGGCCAAGCGCATCAACCACATCCACATGAAGGACGTACGCCCGGATGTGCTCAAGCGCGTGCGCGAGGAGCGCTGGAGCTTCCTCGATGCGGTGCTGAACGGTGTCTACACGGTCCCCGGCGACGGCTGTGTCGACTTCGTGGCCGCCATCCAGCCGCTGGCGGATGCCGGCTATAGCGGCTGGCTGATCTGTGAGGCCGAGCAGGATCCCGCCAAGGCCCATCCGCTGACCTACGCCAGGAAGGGCTACGCCACCATCAAGGCCACGGCCGAGAAGGTCGGCCTGAAGGTCGCCTGAACAACACTCCTACCGGAGGTCGCGCCATGCCGACCCAGATCCAGCATTTCATCGGCGGCAAGTTCGTGCCGGGCAAGAGTGGCCGCAGCGCTCCGGTGTTCAATCCCGCTACGGGCGAGCAGCAGAGCACCGTGCCGTTGGCTGGCACGGCCGAGGTCGACGAGGCGGTGGCGCTCGCCAGGGCGGCATTTCCGGCCTGGTCCACGACGACACCGCTGCGTCGGGCGCGCATCCTCAACCGCTTCCTGCGCCTGCTCGAGGAGAACCAGGAGCGGCTCGCCTCGGTCATCGTCGCCGAGCACGGCAAGGTGCACTCCGATGCGCTGGGCGAGATCGCGCGCGGCGTCGAGGTGGTCGAGTTCGCGACCGGGGCACCGCAGCTGCTGAAGGGCGAGGTGACCGAGAATGTCGGCACGCGGGTCGACAGCCACTCCTTACGCCAGCCTCTGGGCGTCGTCGCCGGGATCACGCCGTTCAACTTCCCGGTCATGGTGCCGATGTGGATGTTCCCGGTGGCGCTGGCCTGCGGCAACTGCTTCATCCTCAAGGTCTCCGAGCGGGTGCCGTCGGGTGCCCTGATCCTGGCCGAGCTGCTCCAGGAAGCCGGCGTGCCCGACGGCGTGTTCCAGGTCGTGCACGGCGACAAGGAGGCCGTGGACGCCATCCTGCACCATCCCGGGATCGCGGCGGTGAGCTTCGTCGGCTCGACCCCGATCGCCAGGTACATCTACGAGACCGCGGCCAGGAACGGTAAGCGCTGCCAGGCGCTGGGCGGGGCCAAGAACCACATGATCGTCATGCCCGACGCCGACCTCGACCAGGCGGTCGACGCGCTGATGGGGGCCGCCTACGGTGCGGCCGGCGAGCGCTGCATGGCGATCTCGGTGGCGGTGCCGATAGGTGATCAGGTGGCCGACGCGCTGGTCGAACGGCTGGTGCCGAAGATCCGAGCACTCAAGATCGGGCCGGGCTCCGACCGTGAGGCCGAGATGGGGCCGCTGATCAATGGCGCGCACCTGGCCAAGGTCAGGGGCTACATCGACCAGGGCGTGGCCGAGGGTGCCGAGCTCGTCGTCGACGGCCGCGACTTCAAGATGCAGGGCTACGAGAACGGCTTCTTCATCGGCGGCTCCCTGTTCGACCGCGTCACCAAGGACATGACGATCTGGAAGGAGGAGATCTTCGGGCCGGTGCTGTCGATCGCCCGGGCCAAGGACTATGCCCAGGCGGCCGACCTGATCGCCTCCCACGAGTTCGCCAACGGCACCGCCATCTTCACCCGAGACGGCGACGCCGCGCGCGAGTTCGCGCACCAGGTCGAGGTCGGCATGGTCGGCATCAACGTGCCGATCCCGGTGCCGATGGCGTTCCACAGCTTCGGCGGCTGGAAGCAGTCGCTGTTCGGCGACCACCACATGCACGGCCCCGAGGGCGTGCGCTTCTACACCCGCCTCAAGACCATCACCTCGCGCTGGCCCACCGGCATCCGCGCCGGTGCGGACTTCGTCATGCCGACCATGCGGTGAACGCCATGAACATCTGCATGGTCGGCTACGGCATGATGGGGGTCTGGCACACCGAGGCGCTGCTGCGGACCGACGCCGTGCTGCACACCGTGGTCGGGCGCCGGCCCGAGGCGGCCAGGGAGTTTGCCCGGCGCTACGGCTACCGCAAGGTGGCGGGCACGCTGGAGGAGGCGCTGGCCGATCCCGAGATCGACATCGTCATCCTAGCCACGCCCAGCGACCAGCACGAGGCGCAGGCGATCGCCTGCCTCGAGGCCGGCAAGCACACACTGATCGAGATCCCCATCGCGATGAGCGCCGCCGGTGCTGAGCGGGTGGTCGCCGCCGGCGAGAAGAGCGGCAAGATCTACGGCCTGTCGCACCCGATGCGCTTTCGCCGCGAGCGCGAAGCCCTGCTCGCCCGCACCCGGGCCGGCGAGGAGAAGATCCGTCACCTTGCCGGTCGGTTCTTCATCAAGCGCCTGGTGAACATCGGCGCCACCGGCTACCAGCGCAGCTGGACCGACAATATCCTCTGGCACCATTTCTGCCACTTCGTCGATCTGGGCATGTACCTGTTCGACGGCGCGCCGATCCGGCGTATCCAAAGCCACTACGGCCCCTGCCACGAGCTCACCGGCATCCCGATGGAGTGCGTGGTGCTGGTCGAGACCGAGGCCGACCAGTCGCTGCTGGTCCACGGCTCCTACCACGCGACCTACCGCTTCTACGACAAGCTGATCGTCACCGACCGCGACACGTATTTCTATGACATACTTGCCGGCACCTTGCGGACCAGTGAAGGTGAGGCGGCGATCGAGGACGAGCAGACCAACGCCGCGCGGATCATCACCGACTTCATCGCCGCCGTGCGCGACAACCGCCCGCCGCTGGCCTCCGGCCCGTCGGTGCTGCCGGCGATGCGGGTGCTGCAGCAGGTCCAGGACGAATGGGACGGCCGCTACGGCGCCCAGTCGATCCCCGGCCGGCCCCTGGATTGAGAGGAGCACCATGATGACCAGGAAGACTCCCGAGCAGCTGCGCTCGCACCGCTGGTTCGGCGTGCACGATCTGCGCGCGTTTGGCCACCGGTCGCGGATCCGGCAGATGGGCTACGGCCCCGAGGACTATGCCGGCAAGCCGGTGATCGGCATCATCAACACCTGGTCCGACATCAACCAGTGCCACGCCCACTTCAAGGAGCGGGTGGAGGACGTCAAGCGCGGCGTGTTCCAGGCCGGCGGCTTCCCGCTCGAGCTGCCGGCGATCTCGCTCAGCGAGCCGTTCGTCAAGCCGACCACCATGCTCTACCGCAACTTCCTGGCCATGGAGACCGAGGAGCTGCTCAGGAGCCACCCGCTGGACGGGGCGGTGCTGATGGGCGGCTGCGACAAGACCACACCCGGGCTGATCATGGGGGCCATCTCCATGAACCTGCCGGCGATCTACGTGCCCGCCGGGGCGATGCTGCGCGGCAATTGGCACGGCCAGATCCTGGGCTCCGGCTCCGACAGCTGGAAATATTGGGCCGAGCTCCAGGCCGGCAACATCACGATGCAGGATTGGAATGACATCGAGAGCGGCATCGCCCGCTCGGCCGGCATGTGCATGACCATGGGCACCGCCGCCACGATGACCGCGATCACCGAGGCCATGGGCTTTTCCCTGCCCGGCGCCTCGTCGATCCCGGCCCCCGACGCCGGCCACCCGCGGATGTGCGCCGATTCCGGCCGGCGGATCGTCGAGATGGTCTGGGAGGATCTCAAGCCGTCCGACATCATGAGTGCCGCGGGTGTCGACAACTCGATCCGCTGTCACCTCGCGATGGGTGGCTCGACCAACGCCATGATCCACGTGGTGGCCATGGCCCGCCGGGCCGGCATCCCGCTCACCTTGCAACGCTTCGACGAGCTGGCGCGGCAGATCCCGGTGTTGGCCGACGTGCGGCCGTCGGGCAAGTACCTGATGGAGGACTTCTTCTATGCCGGCGGGATCAGGGCGCTCCTGGCCCAGCTCGTGGACGAGCTCGACCTGGACTGCCCGACCGTCAACGGCAGGACCATCGGCGAGAACATTGCCGGCGCAGAGGTCTACAATAGCGAGGTCATCCGTGGCTTCGCCGACCCGGTGGCCAAGGAGGCCACGGCCATCCTCTACGGCAACCTGGCGCCCAATGGTGCCGTGATCAAGCCGTCGGCGGCCGACCCACGCTTCCTCAAGCACACCGGCCCGGCGCTGGCGTTCGAGAGCTACGACGAGATGGCGGCTGCCGTCGCCGACGAGGACCTGGACGTCACCGCGGACCATGTGCTGGTGCTCAAGAACGCCGGGCCGGTGGGTGCGGGGATGCCCGAATGGGGCATGCTGCCGGTGCCGGTCAAGCTCCTGAAGCAGGGCGTGCGTGAGATGATGCGCATCTCCGACGCCCGGATGAGCGGCACCTCCTACGGTGCCTGCATCCTGCACGTGTCGCCCGAGGCGGCGATCGGCGGCCCGCTCGCCCTGGTGCGGACCGGCGATTTGATCGAGGTCGACGTCGAGGCGCGCCAAGTGAACCTCCTGGTGGCCGAGGACGAGCTGCAGCACCGCAAGGAGGCCTGGCGGCCGAAGCCGCTGCCGCCGCGCGGCTACGGCCGGATGTACGCCACCCACATCCAGCAGGCGCACGACGGCTGCGACTTCGACTTCCTGCTCGGCACCGAGCCGCTACCCGAACCCGAGATCCATTGACGCAAGATGTGGCGCGACGCCGTAGCCGGGCGTCGGCATCTCGGCACGGGCTCCAGGGCGGCAAGCTGATGGCGGTCGCGGCAATTGGCGACAAGACGAGGAGGTACTCGAGATGACGGTGAATGTCGGGGTCATCGGCGTGGGCATGATCGGCCAGGACCATATCCGTCGGCTGACCAGGGTTCTGGCCGGCAGCGCCGTGGTCGCGGTCGCGGATGCCAACGTGGCGCGCGCCAGAAGCGTGGCCGAGAACATTCCCGGTGCCATCGCCCATGCGACCGGCGAGGAGCTGATCAACGATGACGGGGTCGATGCCGTCGTCGTCACCTCCTGGGGGCCGACCCACGAACCCTACGTGCTGGCCAGCATCGCCGCCGGCAAGCCGGTCTTCTGCGAGAAGCCGCTGGCGACGACGCAGGAGGCCTGCTGGCGCATCATCGAGGCGGAGATGGCCTACGGCAAGCGGCTGGTGCAGGTGGGCTTCATGCGCCGCTACGACGCCGCCTACAGGGCGCTCAAGGAGGTGGTG
This sequence comes from Geminicoccaceae bacterium, assembly GCA_049292515.1. GTDB lineage: Bacteria > Pseudomonadota > Alphaproteobacteria > Geminicoccales > Geminicoccaceae > Benzoatithermus. Next base: position 1,257 of record JBATRI010000028.1, on the reverse strand, counting down.
AGCAGCGGTGCCATCGGCACGCCGCTGATGATGCACTGCGCCCACCGCAACGCGTCGGTGCCGTCGCACTACACCAGCGATATGGCCATCAACGACACCGCGGTCCACGACGTCGACATCGTCCGCTGGCTGCTCGACGACGAGGTGGCGGCCGCCTCGGTGCTGGTGCCGCGCCGCAACAGTCGGGCCGGCGACCTGCGCGACCCGATCTACATCCTGTTCGAGATGGCCGGCGGTGCCCTCGTCGACGTCGAGGTGTCGGTCAACATCACCTATGGCTACGACATCCGCGGCGAGATCGTGGGCGAGACCGGCGTCGCCGCGCTCGCTGAGAGCAACACCGTGATCGTGAAGCGTGAGGGCTCGTTCGGCGGCCGCGTGCCGGAGGACTGGCGCGACCGCTTCATCCGCGCCTTCGACACCGAGTTCCAGGAGTGGCTGCTGGCCGCCGCCAACGGCACCGCCACGGGACCCAGCGCCTGGGACGGCTATGCCGCCACGGCGGTCTGCGATGCTGCCCTGGAATCCCTGCAGAGCGGGACCCGCAAGACCGTGTCGCTGCGCAAGCAACCGGATTTCTACGCCAACGCCTAGCCGCCGACAGACGGGGCAGCGCCCGTGGGTCGGTACACGCAATGGCCGCATCGTCACTCCGCTGCCTTCCATGCCCCGCGTCCGACGTGACGAGCCGGCGCCACGGGGATGTGCAGCGTGGCGATCATGCCGCCGCCGTCGCGGTGCTCGAGCCGCAGCGAGGCGCCGTGCGCGCGGGCGATGGTATCGACGAACCGCAACCCCATGCCCATGCCGGCGATCCCGGCCGCATTGGCACCACGGAAATATTTCTCCTTGAGCTGCGGCAGGTCCTCGGCCGCGACACCGATGCCGCGGTCCAGGACGGCGATCTCCAGGCCGTCGGCCCGGCCACCACAGACGATCTCGACCCCTGCGGCCGGGGCGGAGAACTTGGCCGCATTCTCGATCAGATTGACCAGGGCCAGCATGACCAGCTGCGGGTCGATGGTCACGCGGTCGATCTCGTCCATCGATTCGAAACGGACGAGCAGCGGCCGGCCGCCGCAGCTGTTGCGGGCCTGCTCGACCGCGGCCTCGACCACGGGTCGTGGATCGACCGGCCGCGGCGCACAGGTGGCGGTGGCGCCGTCCAGCCGGCTGCGGTCGAGATTGCCCTCGATGACCCCGACCAGCTGGTCGAGCGCGCGCCGGATGCGGCCCAGGCGGCGGACGGTCGGCGGA
>JBATRI010000027.1:0-8166 GCA_049292515.1 Geminicoccaceae bacterium | reverse complement strand
ATGGTGCCGTGCACGGCCGGATCGTGGTCAACGCCGCCGGTGCGTGGGCCGATCACGTGGCGGCGCTGGCCGGGCTGGCGCCGCTGGGCATCGTCCCGCACCGGCGGACCGCCGTCATCGTCTCGGCGCCGACCGACATGCCCACCACCGGTTGGCCGATGGTCGAGGCCATCGGCGAGACCTGGTATCTCAAGCCCGACGCCGGTCGCCTGCTGTGCTCGCCCGCCGACGAGACCCCTTGTGATCCCGGTGACGTGCAGGCCGAGGAGCTCGACGTCGCCATCTGCGTCGATCGCATCGAGCAGGCCTTCACCTTCCCGGTCCGGCGGATCGAGAGCCGCTGGGCGGGTCTGCGCTGCTTCGCCCGCGACCGCACGCCCGTCGTCGGCGAGGATCCCCGTGCGCCGGGCTTCTTCTGGCTGGCCGGGCAAGGCGGCTACGGCATCCAGATCGCACCCGCCCTGGCCGCCACGGCAGCAGCTCTGATCACCGGGGACGAGCCCTCCTTGTCATTGCGCGGCGCTGTGCTCGACACCTCCCAGCTGCGCCCCGACCGCCTGCTGCCCGCGACCTAGGAGCCGGCATTGACAGGGCCGCCACAGCGACGGTTAATGACGGCATGGGGATGGGCGATCTCCCCACGAGGCGACATGCCGAAGCATCGCGTCCCACCCCTGTTGGAGGACGCATCATGTCGTCGGTGACCACGATCTCGGTCGACAAGCTCGCTCGCCTCGTCGGCACCCCGCACTGCCCCGCCATCGTTGATGTCCGCAACAACGAGGATTTCGCGGCCGATCCGCGCCTGATCCCGGGCGCGTTGCGCCAGCCCCATGCCGCTACGGCAGAGTGGGCGGAGGAATGCTCGGGCCGGCCGGTGATCGTCGTCGGTCAGCACGGCCGCAAGTTGAGTGAGGGCGTGGCCGCTTGGCTGCGGCATGAAGGCCTCTCCGCCGAGGTCCTGGCAGGGGGCCACGTCGCCTGGGCGCAGGCGGCGCTCCCGCTGGTACCGACGGCGAAGCTGCCGCCACGCAATGGGCGCGGACTCACGGTCTGGGTGACGCGCGCCCGGCCGAAGATCGACCGCATCGCCTGCCCGTGGCTGATCCGGCGCTTCGTCGATCCCGGGGCGGTGTTCCTGTTTGTGGCCCCGGCGGAAGTCCGGGCCGTGGCCGAGCAGTTCGACGCCGCACCGTTCGACGTCGAGGGCGTGTTCTGGAGCCATCGCGGCGAGGCCTGCACCTTCGACACGATGGTGGAGGAGCTGGGCCTCGCCACCGCGCCGCTGCTCCACCTGGCAAGGATCGTGCGTGCCGCTGACACCGCCCGTCTCGACCTCGTCCCGGAGGCGGCCGGGCTCCTGGCGGCATCGCTCGGCCTGTCGCGGATGTATGCCGACGATCTGGCTCAGCTCGAGGCCGGCATGACCCTTTACGATGCCTTCTACCGCTGGTGCCGCGACGCCACCGACGAGAAGCACAACTGGCCCACCAGCAAGCCGGCGACCTGATCCATGGATGTTCCTGCAGTCGCCGGCACCGCACCTGCCCATCTGCGGCCGGCCCATCCGACGTTTGCCGAAGCCGCACGCACCTGGGCGCGGATAGCGGCCCTGTCGTTCGGCGGCCCCGCCGGCCAGATCGCCGTGATGCACCGCATCCTGGTCGAGGAGAAGCGGTGGATCGGCGAGGCGCGGTTCCTGCACGCGCTGAACTACTGCATGCTGCTGCCCGGCCCCGAAGCCCAGCAGCTCGCGATCTATATCGGCTGGCTGCTGCATCGGACCAAAGGCGGCCTGGTTGCGGGCACGCTGTTCGTGCTGCCGGGCTTCGTCGCCATCATGGCGCTGAGCCTCGTCTACGCCGCCTTCGGCGCCGTCGGCATCGTCCAGGCCCTGTTCTTCGGCCTCAAGGCGGCCGTGCTGGCGATCGTGCTTGAGGCCGTGCAGCGGATCGGGCGGCGAGCACTCAAGAACAAGGTGATGGTCGGCATCGCTGCCGCCGCTTTCGTTGGGATCTTCTTCCTCGGCATCCCCTTTCCGCTGATCATTCTGGCCGCGGCCGTCGCTGGCTACCTTGGCGGCGCCGCCGGCATGCCGGCGTTTTCCGCCTCGGGCGGGCATGGCCCAGGCCACGGCCCGGTGATCGCGGATGCCGACACCGCTCTCGGGGAAGAGCTGCCGCCTCATGCGCGCCCCGGCCGCAGCTGGTCCCTCCGGGTCGCAGGAATCTGCCTGCTGCTCTGGCTCGGCCCGGTCCTGGCATTGCTGCTGGCGCTTGGCTCGGGCGACGTGTTCAGCCAGATCGGCATGTTCTTCGCCAAGATGGCGGTCGTCACCTTCGGCGGCGCCTATGCCGTCCTCGCCTACGTGGCACAGGCGGCCGTGGAGACCTACGGCTGGCTCCGACCCGGCGAGATGCTGGACGGCCTCGGCATGGCCGAGACGACGCCCGGGCCGCTCATCATGGTCGTGCAGTTCGTCGGCTTCATGGGCGCCTTCCGCGATCCCGGCAGCCTGCCGCCGCTGCTGGCCGGGGCGCTGGGTGGCGTGCTCACCACCTGGGTCACCTTCGTGCCGTGCTTCATGTGGATCTTCGCTGGCGCCCCCTATGTCGAGACACTGCGCAGCAATAAGGCGCTGTCCGCGGCACTGGCGGCGATCACCGCCGCCGTCGTCGGCGTCGTCTTGAACCTCGCCGTCTGGTTCGCCTTGCATACGCTGTTCGCACAGGTGCACGCGGTAAGCGTCCTCGGGCTGCACCTCGACCTGCCGGTCCCGGGCAGCGTCAACCTGCCTGCCCTCGTGCTGACCATCGTCGCCCTGCTGGCCGTCTTCCGCCTCAAGCTCGGCATGCTGCCCGTGCTCGGCGGCTGCTCGGCATTGGGTATTATCTACTATCTGGCTACAGGGCTGCCCTGAGGCCGGGTGCTGTTTCCGGCTGGTGGTGGACATGGCGGCACTGCCCGTGATCCGCCAGCACCTCGATCACCCGGCATTGGCCGACATGCCCCTGCCGGCAGCCCTCGATCATCAGCTCGAGCTCGGCCTTCAGCGCGCCGAGGCTCGCCAGGCGCTGCTCGACCTCGGTCAGCCGGGCCCTGGCAATGGCATCGGCTGCGGCACAAGGCTGGCTCGGGTCGTCCTGCAGCGTGAGCAGGGTGCGGATCGCCTCGATGTCGAAGCCGAGCTCGCGCGCGTGGCGGACGAACGCCAGCCGGCGCAGGTCGGCAGCGGTGTAGTGCCGGCGATTGCCCTGGCTGCGGGCCGGCGCGCTGAGCAGCCCGATCTGCTCGTAATAGCGGATGGTCGGCACCTTCACCCCGCTCCGCTGGGCCGCCTCGCCGATCGGAATTCCCTCTCGCATTTCGCTTGCTCCTCTAGTCGCTAGAGGATGTAGGCCTCTCGCCGATGGCGCAAGGGGACCGACATGGCAGAGGCCGCACTTCAATCGAGATTTCGCGTAGCCGGCATGGACTGCGCCGGCTGCGCCGCGAAAGTCGAGACGGCCGTCCGGCGCCTGCCGGGCATCGTGGACGTCGAGGTGTCGGTGACGGCCGCCGCGATGACCATCCGCCATGCCGGCGGCACGGACCTTGACGGGTTGCAGCAGTGCGTGCGCGGCCTCGGCTACGGCGTTACGCCACTGGCGGCGGCGCCGTCCCATGACGGGCACGATCACGACCACCACCATTATCATGCCCCGACCAGCGGCCCCTGGTGGCGGAGAGGCAAGGGCCGGCTGACCATCGCCTGCGTTGTGGCGTTGGCGGTAGCCTATGGGCTCGGCTGGCTGATGCCGGCGGCCGCATCCTGGCTGTTCCTGGCGGCAATGCTGCTCGGCCTGGTGCCGATAGCGTGGCGGGCATTCATGGCGGCACGTGCCGGTGCGCCATTCACGATCGAGATGCTGATGACCGTGGCAGCGCTGGGCGCCGTCGTGATCGGTGCCGGCGAGGAAGGTGCCGTCGTCGTCCTGCTGTTCCTGGTCGGCGAGTTGCTCGAGGGTGTCGCCGCCGGCAAGGCCCGGGCCAGCATCCAGGCACTGACGAGCCTCGTGCCGCCAACGGCGCTCCTCGAGACGGCCGGCCTCGCCCGCGAGGTCCCGGCCGCAAGCCTGGCGATCGGCGACGTGATCCGCGTCCGGCCCGGGGATCGCATCCCGGCCGACGGCATCATCGTTGCCGGCGAGAGCGGAATCGACGAGGCCCCGGTCACCGGCGAGAGCCTGCCGGTGCGCAAAGGGGTCGGCGCCGCCGTGTTCGCGGGCACGGTCAACGGCGAGGCGGCGCTGAGCGTCCGCGTTACGGCCGCCGCCAGCGACAATACGATCGCACGCATCGTCCGGCTGGTCGAGGAAGCCCAGGAGCGCAAGGCGCCGACCGCCCGCTTCATCGAGCGTTTCGCCCGTTGGTACACGCCGACCGTGGTCGTGGTCGCCGCCCTGGTGGCGCTCGTGCCGCCGCTGCTGATGGGCGGCGACTGGCAGGCCTGGATCTACAAGGGCCTGGCGATCCTGCTGATCGGCTGCCCCTGCGCTCTGGTGATCTCGACACCGGCCGCGATCGCGGCGTCACTGTCCGCCGGTGCCCGGCGGGGCCTGCTGCTCAAGGGCGGCGCCGTGCTCGAGGTTCTGGGCCGGATCACCGCGGTGGCCTTCGACAAGACCGGCACCCTCACCCAGGGCAAGCCCCAGCTCACCGACGTGATCGGCTTCGTGCATGCCGAGGCCGCCGTTCTGCGGCTGGCCGCCGCCCTGGAGACCGACTCCAGCCATCCGCTCGCCACGGCCATTCTGACCAGGGCCGCAGCCGATGGGATCGCCCTGCCCGCGATCGCCGACGGCAGGGCCATCGCCGGCAAGGGCATCAGCGCCACCGTGGACGGTGCCCGGGTGTTCCTGGGCTCCCCTCGGGCCGCGGCCGATCTCGCGCCGCTGTCGGCCGAGCAGACGACCCCGATCGCCGTGCTACACGATCAGGGCAAGACCGTCTCGGTTCTGCTCGTGGACGGTGTCGTCGCCGGCGCGCTCGCTATGCGCGACGAGCCGCGCGCCGACGCGCAGGCCGGCCTGCGCCAGCTGACCGAGGCCGGCATCCGGACCATCATGCTGACCGGCGACAATGCCCGCGCCGCCACGGCGATCGGCCGTGATCTCGGCATCGAGGTCCGGGCCGAGCTGCTGCCGGAGGACAAGCAGCGCATCGTCGGCGAGCTGCAGCAGCGTGGGCTTAAGGTCGCCAAGGTTGGCGACGGCATCAACGACGCCCCGGCCCTGGCGGCGGCCGATATCGGCATCGCCATGGGCGGCGGCACCGACGTGGCCCTGGAGACCGCGGACGCCGCGGTGCTGCATGGCCGGGTGACCGACGTGGCGGCCATGATCGCGCTCTCGAAGCGGACGATGGCCAACATCCACCAGAACATCGCCCTCGCCCTCGGCCTCAAGGCCGTGTTCCTGCTCACCACCATCATGGGCATCACCGGCCTGTGGCCGGCGATCCTAGCCGACACTGGTGCCACCGTGCTGGTCACGCTCAACGCGCTGCGGCTGCTGGGTCCACGCCTGGGAGCAAAGGCGGCAAGCCACGATCAGGCTTGGTCGGTGACGGCTGATCCCCGGCGCGTCGGCGCTACGGGCTCACGGCCATGAACACCGATCGGCTGCCGTCGGCGGCAAAGGTGATCACGTCGAACGGCTGACCCGGCTGGCCAGCGATCTCCATGCCCGGCGAGCCGGCCGGCATCCCCGGCACGGCGATGCCCAGGATCGCCGGCCGCTCCGCCAGCAGCCGCTGGACCGCCACCACCGGCACATGGCCCTCGACCACGTAGCCCTCGACCTTGGCCGTGTGGCAGCCGCCGAGGTCGGTCGGCACGCCCGCCGCTGCCCGCACCGGATCGAGATCGTCGACCTCGTGTAGGCGGGCCGCGAAGCCGGCCGCCACAAAATGGTCGGCCCAAGCCTCGCAGCAGGCGCAGCCGCGCATCTTCCACACCTCCAGCTCCGGCACCGCCGCGAAGGCGCGCGGCATGACGCACACAGACGCCCCTGCAATCAGAAGATGGCGGCGGGCAAGAGCAGGCATGTCGAGTTCCTTTCGGATCTGGAGCTGAAGCTAATTCGGTTGCTTGGCCAGCCAAGCCTCCACGCACGCGATCTCCTTCTCCTGCGCCACGATCCCGTCCTCCGCCAGCTGGCGCGCGTCCGGTTCCGTACCGTGCACAAGCCCGGTCTCGGCCGGCCTTCTGAGCCGCATCGAGCGGGTATGGAGACGCCAGGGGCATCGGATCACGGCTTGGGCTGGTCTGCCAACCATTGCCGCAGGAAGCGGATCTCAGCCTCCTGGGCGGTGATCACGTCCTGTGCCAGCTTGTGGATCGCCGGGTCGGTGCCAAAGCCGAGTATCACGCGGGCCATGTCGATCGCGCCTTGATGGTGCGCGATCATCGCCTGCGCGAACGCGGCGTCCGGATGGCCGCCAGCTGGGATCGCCATGTCCCGGTGCATGCGGCGGTTGATGGCGGCGAACGCCCCGTCAACCGGATCATCGGGCGCGGTCCCGGCCATCATGTCACCCGAGCCCATGCCTTGCATCATGCGCCCCATCATCCCCATGCACTTGCCCATCATGTGCATGTCGGCACCGCGGGGCGCTCCCGCTTGACCCTGCATCATATCGGCACCCTGCCCCATCGGCATCCCGGGCTTCACCGCACCTGACGCGGCCATGTGATCCTGTCCCATGCCCTCCATCATGCTGCTCATCATGCCCATGCACTCGCGCATCATGACCATGTCCGGGCCGTCGGATGCACTGGGTCCGGGCTGCATCATGCCGGCCCCTTGACCCGGCTTAGTGGCTGGGGGCGCCACGGGTGCGGTGGCCGCGGGCGCTGCGGCGGGGTGGTGGCCCGTGTCCTGTGCCGTGGCACTGGCAACACCGATCACGGTCGCCAGCGTGGCGGCGAGAACGTACTTCGTCAGTTGCATCGTCAGTCTCCATTGGAGAGTTGCAATAAAGAATGTTGTGTATTTGCCTAGCAGTTATCGTGATCTGACTGTGACTGGTGCGTAAATTTAGGTAGCTAACTTGATATTTTCGTCATGCATTGGCGGCAAGCTCCACCAATACATGCAGCGTGTCCTGCTCCTCTGCCCGCACCAGTCGCACATACATGACAACAATCCGACCAGGATCGCGCTGAAGCCCACGTGTTGGGGATGCCGGATCACCACGTAAGGGCCGGTCGTGGCCAGCGTCCCGGCCCGCTGCGCTCGATGCAGTCGATCCCACGCAGTGGCGATCAGGAAGAAGCCGAGCACGACGGCAAGCGTCACGTAAATGAAGGGAAGCACACGTCTTGGTGCCGACGCCCCGTGGGCGTCCTCTTTACCGGGCATGATTCGATCCTCGTCGCGGAGCCGCGCGTCAAGACGCCGGCTTGAAAGGGCGCGACCGCCCGCCAAAGGGCGGGCGGTCAGGCGGCGAGGTGCGCCGGTGGGCGGGGCTTGGGGGCTGTCACGATCTCGGCGAGCCGTAACTCGCGAGCCCGCCCCCAACGGCGCGCCATAGTAGGTATGGCGGGACGTGCGGCCGTCAGCAGGATGCAGCAGTCATAAAAATGGCCGCCAGAGTGGCAATGGCTTGGCCCCGATGGGCCGATGGCCCCCGGGCAGTGGTCGCCACCATCGCCCGCGGCGACGGCGGCTTGCAAGCTTGTGCCACCTGAGGCGTGGGAGTGACCCGAAAGAGTGACGCCGACGAGAACAAGTGCCAGGATGCAGGCCATTGTCATCAGATGACGCGCGGTATAGGCGCACCACCAATCGGTCGTGCGCGGCAGCACTTCAGCTTTCTGATCCCGGACACATGGCATACTTCCATCTAGCGTCACGCCGCCGCTGGACGCATTGATCCAAATCAATGCCGGCGGATCTGTCGCAGATGTTCCAACGCCTACTCGATCGACGAACGGCCCCTTGATGACGACCTCGCATAGCCACCTCTGGCCTGGAGTGCCCCTGGCCCTCGCTTCCGCCGCCCTGTTCGGCGCCAGCACGCCGCTCGCCAAGCTGCTCCTGGGTGGGATCGATCCCTGGCTGCTCGCCGGCCTGCTCTATCTGGGTGCCGGCATCGGTCTGGCCCTGGTGCAGGGTGTACGGC
>JBATRI010000026.1:0-1598 GCA_049292515.1 Geminicoccaceae bacterium | reverse complement strand
CGGGCGAAGATCGTCGCGACGCTGGGTCCGGCCAGCTCGACGCCGGAGGTGATCCGGGCGTTGGTGGATGCCGGGGCGGACGTGTTCCGCCTGAATTTCAGCCATGGCAGTCATGCCGAGCATCGTGCCCGTCACGACATGATCCGCGGCATCGAGCAGGAGACCGGCCGGCCGATCGGCATCCTGGCCGATCTGCAGGGCCCGAAGCTGCGCGTCGGCCGGCTGGCGGCGGGACCGATGAAGCTGGCGGTGGGCGATATCGTCCGCTTCGACCTCGATCCGGAGCCGGGCGGCCCGAACCGGGTGCCGCTGCCGCATCCCGAGGTGTTCGCCGCCCTCGCTCCGGGGGTGGAGCTGCTGATCGACGACGGCAAGGTCCGGCTCAAGGTCGAATCGGCAGGCCCCGCGCAGGCCACGGCCAGGGTGGTCGTCGGCGGCACGCTGTCCGACCGCAAGGGCGTCAGTGTGGTGGGCGCCGTGCTGCCGGTCTCGGCCCTGACCGAGAAGGACCGGGTCGACCTCGCCTTCGCGGTCGAGCTCGGGGTCGACTGGATCGCCTTGTCCTTCGTGCAGCGGCCGGAGGATCTGGACGAGGTCCGCGAGCTGGCGGGGCTGCCGGTCTTTCTGGTGGCCAAGCTCGAGAAGCCCGCGGCGGTCGAGCGGCTGGACGAGATCGTCGCCCGCTCGGACGCGGTGATGGTGGCGCGCGGCGATCTCGGCGTCGAGATGGCGCCGGAGAAGGTGCCGACGATCCAACGGCAGATCATCCGCGCCTGCCGCGTGGCGGGCAAGCCCGTCATCGTGGCGACGCAGATGCTGGAGAGCATGATCGAGGCACCGACGCCGACCCGGGCCGAGGCCTCGGACGTGGCGACGGCCGTCTATGCGGGTGCCGATGCCGTGATGCTGTCGGCGGAATCGGCCGCGGGCAAGTTCCCGGTCGAGGCGGTGCGGATGATGGACAGCATCATCGCCGAGGTCGAGGCGGACCCGCACTACCGCGAGGCCACCGATGCCGCGCACCCGGCGCCCGAGGCCACGATCTCCGACGTGATCTGCTACGCGCTGCGCCAGGCGGCCTCGGTGCTGCCGGTGGCGGCGATCGTCACCTACACGACGTCGGGCTGGACCACGATCCGCGCCGCCAGGGAGCGCCCGGCCGCACCGATCCTCAGCCTGACGCCGGACATCAGGGTGGCGCGCCGGCTGTCCCTGGTCTGGGGCACCTATGCGGTGCAGACACCGGAATCCAAGCGCCTGGCCGAGATCGTGGACTATGCCTGCTCGACGGCGGCGGCCACCGGCTTCGCCGAGGCCGGCGACATCATCGCGGTGGCGGCGGGGATGCCCTTCGGCATCGCCGGCACGTCCACCAATCTGTTGCGGATCGCACGGTTACCGGGAGGGCAGGCATGAGCGAGATCGAGCATATCCATGGCCGTGAGATCTACGACAGCCGCGGCAACCCGACCGTCGAGGTCGACATCGTGCTGGCCTCCGGCGCGCGTGGGCGTGCTGCGGTGCCGTCGGGGGCGTCGACCGGCAGCCGCGAGGCCGTGGAGCTGCGTGACGGCGACAAGGCGCGCCTCGCCGGCAAG
>JBATRI010000025.1:0-3056 GCA_049292515.1 Geminicoccaceae bacterium | reverse complement strand
GACCGAGGCCGACCCCGACCGCTTCAACCTCGCCTGGTCCCGCCCGCGCAGCCAGGACGAGGACGGCTACTAGCCCATCCCGGGAGCAGGCGCCCGGCCGCAAGGTCGGGCGCCCTTCGTCGCGTCACCGGCAACACCTCCCTGCCGGATGCAGCCACGCCACGGACAAGCGGCCCACGGCAAGGGCGAGACGCAAGACTTAGGGCACCGCCCTCGGCGCGCTCCGAGCGTCTTCCGCCCAGCTTCCGCCGCTTCGCTTTGTGCAGCCGGGTCCCCGCGAAAACGCCCTCCGCTTGCACACCCGCTGCTCGCCGCGAGGCAGGGTTGCTGCCGCGCCCCAACAGGAGATTTCGACGATGCCCGAGACCAAGACAGTGTTCATCGGCGGCTCACGGTCCGTGTCGCGCCTCCCAACCGAGGTCGAAACCCGGCTGGATAACATCATCCACCACGGGCACCATGTCGTCGTCGGCGATGCCCATGGCGTCGACAAGGCAGTGCAACAGCACTTCCACGCTGCAAGCTATGACAAGGTCACCGTCTTCTGCTCAGGCGATCGTACCCGCCACAACGTGGGCGGTTGGCCGACGCGCCAGATCACCGTGCCCGGGCAGTGCCAAGGCTTCTCATTCTACGCGGCGAAAGATCGGGCGATGGCGTGCGAGGCCGATCTCGGCCTGATGATCTGGGACGGCAAGAGCCCCGGAACGGTCCTCAACGTCCTGCGCCTGGTGCGCGCCGACAAGATCGCCGTGCTGTTCCACGTACCGGACCAAAACACGACCATCATCAAGACTGGCAGCGATTGGGCAGGCTTCCTGCGCGGCTGCAGCGAGACGCTGCGGCGCGCCCTGCGCCAGCGTGCCACCCCGGACAAATGGCGAGGAGCAGCAGAAGGCTAGCTGTGGCGACGCACAATGATGAACGGCCAAATCCGTGGCGGCAGCAGCACCACACCCACCACGCGACACCTCCTTTCCAAGAAAGGCCCCACCCGGTGGCCAAGGTGCTCAACAAACGGCTGCACGGCATCCCGCAAGGTGCGCGCTACATCGGCCGGCCCTCGCGACTGGGCAACTCGTTCGTCATCGGCCGAGACGGTACGCGTGAGCAGGTGATCGAGCTTTATCGCCGCTGGATCTGGCAGCAGATGCACGACAACCCCGAGATGCTCCGGCTCGTCGCCGAGCTGGAAGGCTGCGATCTGGTATGCTGGTGCGCCCCCGCTCCCTGCCACGGCGACGTGCTGATCAAGGCCAGCATCTGGGCGGCACAACAGCTGCGCAAACAGCCCGCAGCAGACCACAACCAGACGACCACCGAGACCGAGGTGGCCGGCATGCCGAAGGCCAATCCCATGACGCGAGCAACAGTCGACGCTTGTGCATCGGCACCCACCGCGCCCGAGACCATTCTTGCCTACGATCACACCGGCGACCGTATGGTGCCGACACCATGCGCAGTCGGCGACGTCGTGAGCTGGAAGCTCAACGGTCAGCGCGGCTACCTGTTCTGCCGGATCGAAGCATTGAGGCCGGACAAGATGCGCCTGCTGCCCCTCCGCGGTGGTTGGAACCCCGAGCCGATCCGGAACCCAAGGGCTATCTGGGTCGCACGGAAGGCGCTCAAGGTCCTCACACCAGCCGAGGCTGCCGCACATGGTCTGGCATGACCATGCTGCCGAAAGCCCATCGCAGACCTCGCAACCCCACCTCGCGCCTATGGATCTTGTTGGCGCTCGCCGCCTTACCAGCCCTTGCTGCCGAGCGCCTGGCCGGGCGGGCGCACGTGATCGACGGCGATACGGTCGTCGTGGCCGGCATCCACGTGCGGCTCAAGGGTGTGGCCGCCCCGGAGGTCGCGCACGTCGGCGAGGCCGGCGAGCCGGGTGGCGACGCAGCCCGGGCATTCATGACCGCCCTGATCGAGGGGCGGACCGTGGTGTGTGATCTGACCCGGGAGCGCACCCATGGCCGGCGGGTCGGCTATTGCACCCTTGATGGGCAGGACATCGCGGCCGAGCTGATCAAGGCCGGCCTCGCTCGGGATTGCCCTCGCTTCTCGGCCGGGCGCTACGCCGAGCTGGAGACGGCGGCCGCGGCGAGCCTGCCATTCCCAGGGTACTGCCGGACTCGGTAGTCGATGCCGGTGCCGGTGGCGAGATGGCAAGCAGCCCGGCTGCGCCCAAGCCACGATGAATTTCTCTGTCGCTGATGCCGACAGGCCCGCACCTCGCGGTAGCTCAAAGAGGGTGTTTTCATACGTCTTCACCACGACACGGACTCACCGGTTTCTGCCAAACCAGCGGCCACGAAGCGAGGCTCCGTTCCGGCTGGTCGAGGATACAGGCCGTGCCACCTGGTGTCCGGCGTTGCCGCGTCCTTGCCCAGCTATCCTGGGTTGCGATAGGGCGGCATGGCTACTGGAGATAGAAGATGATGCGCAAGCTCGAGGTCCCGCAGACCTGCACGCCCGCCCCGAGCGACAAGGACGCCGATCCGCCGGTGATCGCGGTCCAACCCGCTGGCTCGGCCAAGGCGGCCTTCGCCACCGTCATCAGCCTCGATTCGATCATGGCGGCGAGCTTCGCCCACCTTGCCGCCACCGCCCCAGCACTGACCGAGGTGCTGTGCCAGCTGATCGACGAGCTGGACGGGCTCGGCTACCGCAACGCGGACGGCCTCATGCCCCTCGCCGGCCCGCCCTTTTGGAACAGCTTGCCCTTTGAGTGGCCGGATGCCGACGCGGCCGGCAGGCCCAGCCTCGATGCGGTCGCCGAATGGCTCCACGATCTCGACGACGATGCACAGGCCTGGTGGGGCGGGCTCGAGGTCACGACCGACCGCGGCCACTGGCAGCTCGGCGACCCGCGACCGGTACGGGCGATTCTTGCCGGCGCTGCCACGTGCCAACTGACCCAGCGCGCCGCTGCCGCCAAGGTGACCGACCTGATCCTGTCACGCCTGCCGAAGGCACAGAGCCAGGAGCTGCGGCAGCGGATCGCCGACATCGAGGCGGTCAACCGATTGGCGGCGCCACTGATCGACAAGGAGGTC
>JBATRI010000024.1:0-3128 GCA_049292515.1 Geminicoccaceae bacterium | reverse complement strand
GCGTGGGGCGCACCGTGCCGTCGAGCAGATGACCGGCCAGCGCGGCGCCACCGCGCCGGCCCAGGACCGCGTGGACATGCAGGGCGGGCTCGCCCGCCTCGTCGATGCCGATGTCGCCCACGAGGCTCGCGACCTCGACCTGCTCGGCCACCGGGATCTCCTCGTACGCCTTGGTCTCCCAGTCGAAATAGGCGAGCCTCGCGTCGCTGAAGGCGCCGATGGCGGTGAACTGCGCCGCCGTCAGCCGCTCCCGCCTGGCGATCTCGGCAAGGGCCGCCATGGTCCGGTCGCCGGTATCGAGCACGGCCACCAGGGTTCGCAGGCCGTCGGGGCCGGTGTGCAGCAGCTGGCAGTGCATGGGTCTCTCCCTGAGGTGCTTCGCGGCACGGAACGATCGCGGCCGCCGCAGGGTTAACGCTCCGACCCGCCCACAAGCTCCAAGCCGATGCAGAACGGGGCATGGACGACGGCGGGAACGGAGCTGGATGACGATGGTCGGGGAAAAGTCGGCCGAGGAGTCGCACCGGCGTCGCGAGCTGCGTCCGCTGCTGCTGGCGGCGCTGGGCGTGGTCTACGGCGATATCGGCACCAGCCCGCTCTACACCATGCGCGAGGCGTTCGGCCATGCGGGCGGGCTGGCGCTGGGCGAGGCCGCGGTGCTGGGCGTGCTGTCGCTGGTGTTCTGGTCGCTGATCCTGGTCGTCACCATCAAGTATGTCGTGCTGATCCTGCGTGCCGACAATGACGGCGAGGGCGGCGTGCTGGCGTTGGGCACGCTCGCCTTGCGCGCCGTGCCGCGGTCGGCGGGGCTGCGCTGGCTGATCCCCGGCCTGACGATCGCCGGGCTGGCGCTGTTCTACGGTGACGGCCTGATCACGCCGGCGATCTCGGTGCTGTCGGCGGTCGAGGGCCTGGAGACCGCGGCGCCGGGTCTCGAGCCCTACGTGGTGCCGGTTGCCGCCCTCGTCCTGCTCGGCCTGTTCGTCCTGCAGAGCCGGGGGACGGCCAAGGTCGGCGCCGTGTTCGGGCCGGTGATGCTGATCTGGTTCGCGACGCTGGCGCTGCTGGGCCTGGCGCAGATCGCCCAGAACCCGAGCGTGCTCGCGGCACTGGACCCGCGCTACGCCTGGGGCTTGGTCGGGGTCGCCGGCTGGCAGGCGTTCGTGGCCCTGGGTGCGATCGTCCTGGCGGTCACCGGGGCGGAAGCCCTCTATGCCGACATGGGGCATTTCGGCAGGACGGCGATCCGGGGCACCTGGCTCGGCCTCGTGCTGCCGGCCCTGCTGCTCAACTATTTCGGCCAGGGAGCCCTGGTGCTGCGCGAGCCCGCGGCGCTGGCCCAGCCGTTCTACCACCTGGCGCCGGGGTGGGCGCTATGGCCGCTGATCGGTCTCGCCACCTTTGCTGCCGTCATCGCCAGCCAGGCGGTGATCTCGGGCGTGTTCTCCCTCACCCGGCAGGCGATCCAGCTCGGCTACCTGCCCCGAATGACCGTGCTCCACACCTCGGCCAGCGAGATCGGCCAGATCTACATCCCGCGCATCAACTGGCTGTTGATGGCGGGCGTGCTGGCACTGGTGGTGGCGTTCGGCTCGTCGGCGAACCTCGCCGCCGCCTATGGCATCTCGGTCACCGGGGCCATGGCGATCGACGCCGTCCTCGCCGGCATGGTCGCCGCCTGGGCCTGGGGCTGGGGCCTAGTCGCGATCCCGGTGTTCGCGGTCTTCCTCGCGATCGACCTCACCTACTTCGCCGCCAACGCGCTCAAGATCCCCTCCGGCGGCTGGTTCCCGCTCGTGGTGGCCGCCGCGTTCGCCTACCTGGTCATCGTCTGGCGGCGGGGGCGGGAGGTGCTGTGGGACAAGCTGTACGGGCGCCAGCCGCCCGTGGCCACGTTCCTCGCGCAACTCGATCCCGAGCTGCTGCGCGTGCGCGGGACGGCCGTCTACATGACCGGCAACCCGGACGTCGTGCCGACGGCGCTGCTGCACAATATCGAGCACAATCAGGTGCTGCATGAGCAAGTTGTGCTGATGACCGTGCGCACCGAGAATATCCCCTACGTGCCGGCGGCGAGACGGGTCGAGGTCGAGCCGCTGCCGGCCGGTTTCCTGCGGGCGGTAGTGCGCTACGGCTTCATGGACCAGCCCGATGTGCCCGCCGCCTTGAACCTGTGCCGGGCGCACGGCCTCCATACCGACCGCAAGCGCGTCTCCTACTTCATCGGCCGCGAGACGCTGATCCCGACGGCGCGGCCACCCATGGGACCGGTCGAGGGACGCATCTTCACCTTCCTGTCCGCCTGCAACCTGTCGGCGACGACCTACTTCGCCATTCCCCCGGAGCGCGTCGTCGAGCTCGGGACCCAGCTCGAGATCTGACGGCCTCGCGGCAATGCACCGGCGCGGCCGGCGACGAACCGTGCGATGAGGAGGCAGATGCGGAGTGGCGAGGAGGTGCCGTCGTGCCAAGTGGGAACATGTCCGAGCTCAGCCTGCTGGGTCATGCGGCGCCGGCCCCGGCCTCGCCGGCCGAGGCGGTGCTGGAGCGGGTGCCCAACCCGGACCCGGCGGCCACCTACCTCGTGCGCTTCGCCTGCCCGGAGTTCACCTCGCTGTGCCCGGTCACCGGCCAGCCCGACTTCGCGCATCTGGTGATCGACTACGTGCCGGGGGACTGGCTGGTCGAGAGCAAGGCGCTGAAGCTGTTCCTCGCCAGCTTCCGCAATCATGGCGGCTTCCACGAGGGCTGCACGCTCCTGGTCGGGCGGCGGATCGTCGAGGCGGTGGCCCCGCGCTGGCTGCGGATCGGCGGCTACTGGTACCCGCGCGGCGGCATGCCGATCGACGTGTTCTGGCAGACAGGGGAGCCGCCCGGAGGGCTGTGGCTGCCGGAGCAGGGGGTGGCGCCCTATCGCGGGCGATAGACCGCACGCTCACGTGCCATGTCCGTCAGGCTCCGCTTCCGCCGTGAAGCGCCACGCGGCCACGACGCCGATCGCCAGCATCGGCACGAATGCCGCGAAGACCCAGAAGCCTGCCGATCGCGCCGCCGCCAGCGAGGCGCCATCGCCGAGGCCGGCGAGGTTGGCGGCGATGCCGGTGGCCGCGGCACCGACGGCATAGCCG
>JBATRI010000023.1:0-10799 GCA_049292515.1 Geminicoccaceae bacterium | reverse complement strand
CGATCCGTGTCCGCGCCGGATCGGCCAGGGCCGCCAGCGCCGCCGCAAACCGGTCCTCGCGCATCTTCAGCCCCGAATGCGGGCCGAGGCAGGCGGCACCCCGGTCGTTGCCTTCGAGAAAGCCCGTCCAGGCCTTGGGCAGGCTCAGCAGGCGCAAGGTGTGGCCGGTGGGTGCGGTGTCGAAGACGACGTGATCGAACCCCGCGGCGTCGTCGGCCAGGAGTCCGGCGAACGCGTCGAAGGCCGCGATCTCGGTGGTGCAGGCGCCCGAAAGCTGCTCACGGACCGTGGCCAGCTCCTCCGTGCTGCTGGCCGCACGCATCGGCGCCAGGACCCGCTGGCGGTACGCCTCGGCCTCGGTCTCCGGGTCGATGTTCATCGCCTGAAGGCCCGGCACGCCCGGGACCGGCCGCGGCGCGTCGGCCAGCTCGACCGCCAGCATCTCGTCGAGGTTCGACGCAGGGTCGGTGCTGACGAGCAGCACCTTGCGGCCGGCATCGGCCAGCGTGATCGCCACCGCGCAGGCGATCGACGTCTTGCCGACGCCACCCTTGCCGGTGAAGAACAGGAAGCGGGTCGGGTGATCGAGCAGCAGCATGGGTGGCCCCGTCTAGTTTGGGCCGGCCGGGGCCCGCCACAATACGGTGGTTCAGGTCAGCGCAGGGCTTCGACGCAGAGTGCGATCCCCTGCCCGCCGCCGATGCACATGGTCACGACGCCGCGCGTGATGCCGTCACGCTGCATCGAGTGCAGGATCCGTGTGGTGAGCACCGCCCCGGTAGCACCGATGGCGTGACCGTGGGCGATCGCCCCGCCCTCGACGTTGGCGATCTCCTCGGGCAGCCCCAGCTCCTTGATGCAGGCGAGGGCGATCGCCGCGAACGCCTCGTTGATCTCGACGCGCTCGACGTCGCCGATCGACCATCCCGCGCGCGCGAGTGCCTGCCGCACGGCCGGCACCGGGCCGATGCCGAACATCCCGGGCTCCACGGCGCCGACGCCCCAGCTCACCAGCCGGCCCATCGGCCGCACGCCGTGCTGCTCCGCCCAGCCGCGCTCGGCCAGGAACATCGCCGCGGCAGCCGTGTTGAGGCCCGGCGCGTTGCCCGCGGTGATCGTCCCGTCCTTGCGGAAGGCGGGCTTGAGCTTGGCCAGGCTGTCGGCGGTCGTCTCCGGCCGATTGTGCTCGTCCTTCGTGAAGGCGACGGGCCCCTTGCGGGTCTTGACCTCGAACGGCGCGATCTCGGCGTCGAACCGGCCCGCGGCCTGCGCCGCCGCGAACCGCTGCTGCGAGCGCAGCGCCCAACGGTCCTGGTCGGCCCTGCCGATCTGATACTTCGTCGCGAGGTCCTCAGTGTGCCAGCCCGAATGCTCGCCGGAGAAGGCGTCGTTGAGGCCGTCGTGGAGCAGTGCGTCGAAGATCGGGCTATGGCCCATGCGGTAGCCCCATCGACCCTCGGTGAGGAGATACGGAGCGCGGTCCATGTTCTCCATGCCTCCGGCCACCGCGGTGTCGATCAGGCCGAGCCCGATCTCGGCCGCCGCCGCCACGATCGCTTGGGCGCCGGAGCCGCAGACGCGATTCACGGTCAGTGCCGGCACCTCGACCGGTAGCCCGCTTTTCACCCCGGCCTGACGGGCCGGGTTCATCCTCACCCCGGCCTGGATCACGTTGCCCATCACCAGCGTCGCGACGTCGCCGCCGGCGACACCCGCCCGCTGCAGCGTCTCGCGAATGACCGCCGCCCCGAGCTCGGGTGCCGGCGTGTCCTTCAGCGTGCCGCCATAGGTGCCGATTGCCGTGCGAACCGGCGCGCAGATCACAATCTCACGCGATGCCATTTCCCTGCTCCTGACTGCAGCATGCCATCCCAGGCTACGCCTAGATTTCTACTCCCATTGAAATATGGGTGATTTGCCCGATGCGGGTTGATCTTGATCAACCGAGCACTGCGTCGCGACGCCGCAGGCCGGCCGGTGCCGCCGCGGCGCCCAGGGTTGCCTGCCATGCGCCCCTGGCGGGGATGTTCGCACCGGCCATCATACGCTGGCCGGATACCGCGTCACACTGCACGGCGGCGTCCCCGTCCTTTCGCGCCGGCTCAGGTGGCTTGGTACTCCCAGGCCTTGAACGTCAGCCCTTGCACGGCGCCCGGCGCCGCCGCGATCCTGCGGATGTCGCCCCAGGTCTGTTTGTAGTTGGGGATGATGAACTCGTTGACCCCCGCG
Source organism: Geminicoccaceae bacterium (assembly GCA_049292515.1). Lineage (GTDB taxonomy): Bacteria > Pseudomonadota > Alphaproteobacteria > Geminicoccales > Geminicoccaceae > Benzoatithermus. The sequence goes on along the minus strand of JBATRI010000023.1, from coordinate 8,570 downwards.
TTGACCACGTTGCCCTGCACGCCGCTTGGGTAGCCGAACAGCATGAAGGCTTGCTTGCGCCTTGCCGTCGCGGTCGGCTGCACCATGGCCTGGGTCGAGCCGGCGTCGTTGTAGATTTCGACCAGATCGCCCGCCGCCACGCCCAGCTCGGCCATGTCGTCGGGATGGAGCTGGATATACGGATAGGGCCACCGGCCCATCAGGAACTCGTTCTTCTGGTCGAGATAGGCATTCTGCCAGACCGCGTTGGCGCGGCCGTTGTTGATCAGGTAGGCCAACCTGTCCTTCTGCTCCTGCTTGCCCGGTGCTTCCAGGCCGCGCCACTGCGTCGCCATGAACGTGGCGGTGCCTGTCTTGCCGAATTTGCCGTCGGCGTAGAGGCGCTTGGTGCCGACGATCCTGCCGTCGGTGAAGGCCGTGGCCGGCTCCTGGAAGCCGTTGGTGCCCATGGCCCGCAGGCGCTCGTACGTGACGAACTCCCCGCCCTTCTCGTGGGCGTGGTAGCCGTCCATGAACGCGTCCTCCTCGGTCTGCCAGTCGAAGCCCTTGAACTGGTCGGCCGTGGCGGCATCCCCCATGGCGCGGAACGCCGTCTCCAGGTGGTTGGCGATCCGTGCGGCGATCAGGCAGTCGGGCATGGCCTGACCCGGCGGGTCCATGTAACGCTCGGTCAGGCGCATGCGGCGCTCGCCGTTCATCGAGGTCAGGTTCATCTCGCCGGCGGTCGCGGCCGGCAGCCAGACATGGCAGGCCTCGCCGATCTGGCTCGGCACGATGTCGACGTCGACCGCGAACAGGCCACCCTGGCGGATCGCCCCCATGATCGCCTCGACCATGGCCGCCCGGTCGCCGGCGGGGACCGAGCTCATCGCGTCCTTCACCAGATCGGTGCGGCGCTTGTAGACGCGCTTGAACTCGAATGCGTTCAGCGTCGTCTTGTAGTGGTCGCAGGCCCAGATGTGGTGGACACCGCCCTTGCCCTCGATCAGCAGCCTGTCGACATAGGCCGCGGGCCGGCCGACATGGGCGTCGCTCGGGCGCGAATAGCCCTCCTGGTGCCCGCCCATGCGCACGCAACCGCCGCCGGGCCGGCCGATATTGCCGGTGGCGAGCGCCACGTTCACGAGCGCGCCGTTGGTCCGGTAGTTGTCGTTCCCCCAGATCAGGCCCTTCTCGTAGGAGAACATCGTCCGCCGCCGCTTGCCGTCCTTGGGCTCGGCGATTCAGTGCGCGGCCTGCCTGATCTGGTCGACCGTCAGCCCCGTGATTTCGGCCGCCTGCTCGAGCGTCGTCTTGTTCGCCGCGACCGCCTCGTCGAAGCCGGTGGTGCTGGCGGCCAGGAAGTCTTGGTCCGCCCACCACTGCGCCGCGGAGGTCAGCCAGGCATTGAACAGCGCGAGATCGGTGCCGGAGTTGATGGCGAGGTGGAGCACGTTCTCCTTACCCGCCTCGACCTCGCAGGCATTGACGGTGACGGTCCGGCGCGGGTCGACGATGACGATTCGCGCCGGCGGATGAGGCTCTCCCGGCAGCTCCGAGGCCTTCTTCTCGGCGGAGCTGCCGCGCAGGTTCGGCACCCAGTGGTTCAGGAAATAGTTGGTCTGCGTCTCGAGCGCGTTGGTGCCGACGGCGACGATCGTGTCGGCGAGCTCGGCGTCCTCGTAGCAGTTGTTCAGCTCGCCCACGCCCATGTCGCGGGTGGCGTGAACCTCGCTGTTGTAGGCCGGGCGGTTGTGGATGCGGATGTTCTTGATCTTCATGGCCCCGAAATAGAGCTTGCCGGTGCCCCAGGTGTTTTCGTAGCCGCCACCGGCGCCGCCATGGTCGAAGGCGGAGACGAACAGCCCGTCCTCGCCCTGCTCTTTGATCACCTTCGCGGTGACTTCGGCCACGAGCGTCAGGGCGTCGTCCCACGACGTCGGCTGCATCTGGCCGTAACGCCAGACCAGGGGCTCGGTCAGCCGCTGCAGCTGGGTCGAGGTGATCTTGGAGTAATTGAGCTCGGCCATCCGCGCGCCGCGCACCGAGCCCAGGCCCGAGTTCACGACGCAGTCCTTGTCCGGCTTGATGACGAGGTGCACCGGCCGGCCGTTCTGACGGACGATGTTGTATATCGAGGGCGGGTACCAGGCGTCGGTCTCGGCCGCCTGCTGCTGGCCGAGATCGGCTCCGGACCAGTTGTCGCCCGGAGCGGACCCGCCCTGGCGGCTGACGTCCCAGCTATAGGCCTTGTAGCCGCAGCCGACGATGCAGAAGTTGCAGGTGACGTTGTGGACCTTGGCGTCCTTGGGGATGATCGGCAGCCGGTCGACGTTGCGCTTGAAGGTCATCTTGGGCGCTCCCCTACAGCACGTTCGACAGGCGGCCGTAGATCAGCTCGTCGACGCCCGAGGCGTAGATGTCGCCCTTGTCGTCGATGCTCAGTTGGAACTGCGGCAGGTTCTGGGTCGCCTGGCCTCAGATCTGCATGCCGGCGTTCTCGGCGTCGAAGCGCGAATAGTGGCCGGGGCAGTCGAAGGCCTTCTCGCCGGCGCTGTAGTGCAGCGGGAAGCCCTTGTGCGGGCACAGCGTCGAGAAGCCGACCACGTCGCCGTCGGGTCCGGCGCCCGTCGCCACCTTCGTGCCGAGCTTGAGCAGCACGCCCGGGCTGTCGGCATCGGGATAGGCGATTTCCAGGGGCTCGTTCGGCTTCAGGACGGCGAGGTTGGCGAGGCGGCTGCTGGGGTACGTGACGCGCGCACCCGGCAGGGACGCCGCCCTGGCTTCTCCGCCCACCATGGCCGCCGCGGCGGCGCCGGCGGCGGCGACCGTTCCGCCGCGCAGGAACTGACGCCGGCCGATCTCTGACAGAGCACGGCAACGATTCATGATCTTTGTCTCCCTGATCCTTCTATTTATCGACCATACGAGAATCATGGAATTAATCAAATCACGGCTGGCGCGCTGCTCGTTCCCCTGCCCCGGTGCACGGCTCTGATCACCAGACCTAATTTTTATCATCATCGAAATAGCTGTTGACCATCCCGGGAGGCGTCCCTAGCTTATTTCGATGAATGTCGAACAAGCAGCCAAACAACTCGAGGCGCTGGGCAACCCAACCCGGCTTCGCGTGTACCGCACGCTGGTCCGGGCAGGCGACGTGGGACTCCCTGTCGGTCGTCTGCAGGAGAGGATCGGCATTGCCGCCTCAACCTTGTCCCATCACCTGCATCGCTTGATGCTAACCGGTCTGGTGCAGCAGGAACGGCAGGCGACGACCCTGATCTGCCGGGCGAACTATCGCGCCATGGACAGTCTGCTGGGCTTTCTGACCGAAGAATGCTGCGTCGACGCCTCGGCCGCGCCGAAGGATGGAGCAGCAGCGTGATGGCATCTTCCCGTGTCCATTGTTTCTATTATTCTGGAATAACAGAAGGAGAAGCGCCATGCCAAGTTTGCCGGTTGCCGTTGTCGGGGCTGGCCCGGTTGGTCTTGCCGCCGCCGCGCATCTGATCGGGCGCGGCCTGCCGGTACGGGTCTACGAGGCTGGAGCGACTGTGGCCGCGAGCGTTCTCGACTGGAGCCACGTCCGCATCTTCACGCCTTGGAAATACAATGTCGACACGGCCGCACTGGCCATCCTCGCCCGCCAGGGCTGGGTGATGCCGCCGGAGGAAGATCTGCCGACCGGTGGTGAACTGTATGACCGCTATATGCGGCCACTCGCCCGGACGCCTGAACTGGCCCAGGCGATCGAGACAGGAGCCAGGGTCATGGCGATCTCGCGCCGCGGGACCGACAAGGTCAGCAGCAAAGACCGGGGCAGCAAGCCTTTCCGCCTCCGGATCAGCTTGGCTGACGGTGGTATCCGCCATGACACGGCCCAGGCCGTGATCGATGCCTCGGGCACCTGGAACCACCCGAACCCGATCGGCGGCGACGGATTGGTGGCGGTCGGGGAGCTGGAACATGCCGGCCGGATCGCCTATGGCATGCCCGATGTCCTCGGGTGCTGCCGGGCAGCCTATACTGGGCGGCATACCGTCGTGGTCGGCGCAGGCTATTCGGCGGCCAATGTGCTGCTCGACCTGGTGCGCCTCGCGGAAGACGCGCCGCAGACGGCGATCACCTGGGTGGTGCGCGGCACCAGTCTCGCGCGGGTCTATGGCGGCGGCACGGCTGATCAGCTGCCCGCGCGTGGTGCCCTCGGCTGGCGGCTCAAGGAATTGGTCGACACGGGCCGCATCGAGCTGGTGAAGGGCTTCTCGGTGACGGCGGTCGAGTCGGTTGGCGGCAGGCTCGGCCTCGTCGCAGACGGCGCCGCCGGCCCCCGTCGGGTCGGTCCGGCCGATCGGATCGTGGTGGCCACCGGTCAGCGTCCCGACCTTGCCATGACGCGGGAACTCCGGCTCGAGCTGGATCCCTGGCTGGAAAGCGTGAAGGCCCTGGGGCCATTGATCGATCCGAACCTGCACTCGTGCGGCTCGGTCGCCCCGCACGGCTATCGCGAGCTCGCCCACCCCGAGCCCGGCTTCTACACGATCGGGGTCAAGAGCTACGGCCGCGCGCCGACGTTCCTGCTGCTCACGGGCTATGAGCAGGCGAGATCGGTGGCAGCAGCGGTCGCCGGCGACCTCGCGGCCGCTGAAAGCGTGCACCTGGTCCTGCCCGAGACGGGGATCTGCGAGACCGGGATTATCGAGGTGGGCGGAGCGACGAACGTCTGCTGTGGCGGTCCGGCACCGGCCGAAACAACTGCCTGCTGCTTGGCGGATGCTGTGGCCAGGGAGGCAGGCAAAGCTGGTTGCGGGTGCGGATCCGCTGCGTGAACGGGCTTGCCGTCGTGTCGGCGGAGGGAGCGCGGCCGCACCGGCATGTTGTCGTCACGGTGCTCGGCCTGATGCAGATCCTGGCCTGGGGCTCGTCCTACTACCTTCTGGCCGTCCTCGCGCCGGTGATCGCGACCGACACCGGATGGCCACTGCCCTGGATTGTCGGCGGCCTCGCCTTTGGCCTGATAGCAGCGGCACTCGTTTCGCCGTGGGTAGGCCGTACGATCGAGCGCCATGGCGGCCGTCCGGTCCTGGCCGCCAGCGCGGGGCTTTTTGCCGTGGGGCTGTGCGGGCTGGCCGCCGCCCCAATTCTGCCCGTTTACCTTGCTTCCTGGTTCATCGTTGGCTTGGCCATGGGGGCAGGTCTCTATGACGCCGCCTTCGCGACCCTCGGTCGGCTTTATGGCCAGGGCGCGCGGCAGGCGATCACGGCCCTGACATTGTTCGGTGGCTTCGCCAGCACGGCATGCTGGCCGCTTTCTGCTTGGCTCGCCACATCGTTTGGGTGGCGCGGCACCTGCCTGATCTATGCAGCCCTGCACGTTGCCATCGCCCTTCCGCTTTACCTGTTGGCACTCCCTCGCGGCCCAGGGAGTGACGAGCGAGAGACGCATGCCGCACAGGATCCAAACCGCATGACGGGGCCGGTGACCGCCACCGTGCGGCCGTCGAGAGGGTTGTTCCTCCTGCTTGCGGTGACGATTACGCTCGGTTCGGCGATCTCGGCCCTGATGTCCGTGCATCTTCTGTCGATTCTGCAGGAACGGGGCGTGGCGCTTGCCGCGGCCGTCGCCCTGGGGGCGCTCGTTGGGCCCTCGCAGGTCGGCGCCCGGGCGATCGAGATGCTGATCGGACGCTATCACCACCCGATCTGGACGATGGTCGCCTCGATGGTGTTGGTGGCAGCCGGAGTCGGCCTGCTATGGGCGGGCCTGCCGGTCATTGCCATCGCCCTGGTGTTCTATGGTGCCGGGATCGGCCTTGAATCGATTGCCCGGGGCACCCTGCCCCTGGCCCTGTTCGGCGCTCTTGGCTACCCCACGCTGATGGGTCGGCTGGCGCTACCCAGCCTGCTGGCCCAGGCTGCGTCTCCCGTTCTCGGCGCGCTCCTGCTGCAGGGCGTCGGACCGGACGGAACGCTCACGGTGCTGCTTGGTGCCGCTGCACTTGATATCGTGTTGGTTTTCTCACTATTTATCTGGATGCAACTAATAAAAAATAATTCGGCAACAAATATGTATCATATTGGTCCCTTGCCATAGAACAGAGACTGGATTCATCCTAAGCGGACGAAGAGAATATTAGGTAGTGCCGGCGCTCCAAATGTAGTCACGGTGAGGGTGATATGCGTTTTGCGAAGTCGTAGCCATTGATCATGTTCACCGACACATCCATCTGGCGCACCAGTGCTCGACAACTGCTAGGGCGATGTCAGCTTTCACGTCGGGGAAGCGCGCGGGCTCGCGTCGGAAGGCGAGCTGGCACATGAGGCCGAGCTTCGCCTGCTCGCTGTGATCTACCGTAAGCCCCATATCATCCGCTGCAACGCCCACAGCAAAGTGAATTCATCCGTCGACCACAGTCGCTTCATGAGCGCCCCCGACTCAGCTGAGGTCCCACGAGGCGGACGCAGATTTGGAGGCACCGAAGCGATATGGCCAAAACGCACAGCTTCGCGGCCACGAGGCCAATAGTGCAATTTGTGGTGCTCCCCGAGTCATCGCCTTCGCGGCGGCTCCAGAGTCGCCACGACGCCGCGGGCATGTTCAGTCGTGTCATCGCACCTTTTGATCAGCTCCTCGCACAGCTCGCCGAACGTCGCCTTGTCCCCGGCCAAGAGATGCTCCTTCGCCTGATCGATATACGCGTTGTTGTTTCTCAACATTAACATCAGGTACATGGTTTTTGCCGCAGTCGATTCTTCGAACAGCCGAAGTGTGCTGACATCAAACGTACCCAAACCGTTCCCATAGAATCGGCCGGTCTCGAGATGGACAATGTTCGTCCACGCCGATGCCGCTTGATATGACGCGAGCTTCTCCCGCATATAGCTGTAATGACGCGAGATGTTCGCCAACTCGGTCTTCAAATGCCGCCTGGACCGCTTGAAATCACGTTGCTCGGACAGCCAGTCATTCAGGCGGGTCAAAATGAATCCAATAGCAGCACCAAATAATCTGGTGACAATCGAATGAGCACGTTATTCAACGTGTATTCTCCAAGCCAGTAAAACTCTGACAGAGGCATTATCAGGGTGACCATGGCCGCAGCGGTGTGGCAGGTTGGCGAGTATGAAGACCAAGCCAAGTACCTACCGTGACCATCGCTTTCCGGCCGAGGTCATCGCCCATGCCGTGTGACCCTACCACTGTTTCAGCCTGAACCCGCGCGACGTCGAGACGATCCTGGCCCAATGGGGCATCATCGTGAGCCACAAGAGCATCCACGCCTGGAGTCTACGGTTGGGGGGAGCCTTTGCCAACGCGCTCAAGCAGCGTTGGCAAAGGCCGGGCGACAAATGGCATTTGGATGGACATTGGTGCATCGAGGTGGAGGACACCGGAGGGGCCAACGACATGCGCTCCACATCAGGCGACCCCGACCGAGACTGGCTTGGCAGTCCGGATCATACGATTAAGCACCTCGACAGCGATGGCAATCTTGCCCTGTTGACCGGACAGCGTGCGGGCACGCGGCCGCGAGCCGACGGCGGCTATATACCGGCCGATCCTGGTCTCGGCCAAGCTGCGGAGACCGTAGCAGGTGGCCTGCTGCCAGGCCATATGCCCTTCTCCCGGATGACGCCGATGTGGCGGTCGCGCCAGGTCGGCGGTGCATCGGCTTGGGGGCCGGGCACCGCCGTGGCGCGCGGCGGGATGATGACGGCGGGTGGTCGCCCTGGCTGCCGGCTCGCCGTCATCGGCGCCGTCCGCCGCGACACTCGCGATCTCACCCTCGATCTGCCCGAGCAGATCCGGCACCCGACCGGCGTCATCGACATCATTGCCGGCCAGGATGCTGGCGACGATCCCGCCCGTGTCGGCATCGAGAGCGAGCTGGAGCTTACGCCAGGACCGCCGGGCCCGGCCATGCTTCTCTTCCTGCCACTCGCCCTGGCCGAACAGCTTCAGCCCCGTGCTGTCGATCAGCAGGTGCAGTGGCCCATGCGGTATGACACGCGGCCATCGGCCAGCGAAACCGCGGTCGCGCCGGCTCGAGGTGGTGTGGTCTGGCACGTTGAGCTCGAGCCCGAGCAGCCGGAGCACGCTGCCGACGAGGCCCTCGGCTTGGCGCCAAGGCGAGCTGGAAGAGCAGCGGCAGGGTCAGCACCAGCTCGATCGCCAGGTCCGAGTAGCGGGCCCGGCCGCCCGGTGTTGTTCGTAGCGCTGCCGGCCAGCCGGCCAACGCCGCCGCGTCCACATAAGAGCGTCAGGTCGCTCCCTACGCCGAAGGCCGGCATCGTACGTGGGCCAGTTCCGGACCCGATACTGCGCCCTTGGGATGCGGTGACGGCGGACAGTGTGATGCTTGAACGGCTAAAGGTGGTCCTCCGGGGCAGCGGTCCGCCTGCCTGCGGCCTCCGCCGTCCGGCCGCCAGTCTCTACGCACACATGCTTAGGAATTGCGAGTGCAGGTCATGACGATGGGAAGGAAGGAACCCTTCTTATGGGTGCGCTCGGCCGGCGATCGCGGTGAGTTCGGGGCCGACGCCGGACAGCAGGCTCGGCGCGCGCGACGGGGCCGGCCGCAGTCCGGCGC
>JBATRI010000022.1:0-1528 GCA_049292515.1 Geminicoccaceae bacterium | reverse complement strand
GGCCGTGGCCCTGCTGGCCACGGCCGTGACCATCCTCCCCCTGGCCGCTGCCCATGCCGGCACCGGCGGCACCGAGTTCGACGTGTTCTACGACACGATCGTCGACTGGGCGCAGGGCAGCCTCGGCAAGGCCCTGGCTCTCGCCATGTTCCTGGTCGGCATCGGCATGGGTGTCGTCCGCGGCAGCGTCGTCGCCGCGGTCCCGGCCGTGGCCGGCGCGCTCGGCCTGTTCGTCGCACCGACCATCATCGACGCGATCGTCACCGCCACGCTCACCGACGCCATCGTCACCGCTTCTGCCACCGGCGAGCCGGTGCAGCTGCTCCTGCCGGCCGTCGAGGCGGCGCTGACCACGCCGGTCTGAGCCAGCCGCACCCCGGCGCCGCGCTCAGCCCTCCAAGGGGGCGGCGCCGGGGTGTCCCTCTCCCCTGCATCGGATCAGGCCCGCCCATGCGCCCGCTCCCGCTCGCCCTTGTCGTACTGCTGACGACAGCCACGGCTCACGCCGCACCCTCGACCCCGCTCTCGCCCTTGCAGCGCGGCCCCGAAGCCCAGGCCCTGCGGCAGATCGAGGCCACGCGGCCACTGCCCGGCGCTTCCTTCAGTGCGGTCAAGGTCACCGGCCGCCAAGACCTCTACTTCGTGTCCGGCGACGGTCGGATCCTGATCAAGGGCACCGCCTACGATCTGTGGAGCGGGCACACGCTGGCCACGATTGAGGATGTTGCCGAGGCCACGACCCGGATCAATCTCGACGGCTTCGCCGCGATCTGGCCGCAGCTCGACCCGATCACCCTGGGCCAGGGGCCGAACACGGTGGTGGCCTTCGTCGCCCCCGGCTGTCCGCACTGCCAGAGCCTGATCGAGCAGGCGCAAGGGCTGGGCGAGCGCTACCGCTTCCTGCTGCTGCCGATCCCGGCCGATGGCCAGGGCGGGGCCATCATCCGCGCCCTCGCTTGTGCCGCCGACAAGCCGGCCGCCACCACGGCCTTCCTGCGGCACGAAAGCTTGGCCGGCGTTGCGCAAGCGCCGGGCTGCAACATCGAGGCGGCGCAGCGGCGGCTGATCACCGCCCAGCTCCTCGGCGTGAAGGCGGTGCCCTGGATCGTGCGCAGCGACGGCACCCTGAGCAATGGCATGCCACAGGATCTGGCCGCCTGGCTCGCCGCCGGGAGCCCATCGTGAGCCCGGGCGGCCCGCTGCCGGGCCTCGATACCGGCCTGCTCCTGCCCCTGGCCATCACCCTGATAGCCCTGGCCGCCGCCCTGATCGTGGGCGCCCTCGTTGCCCAGCTGCTCCGGCATGCCGAGGCCGGCTACCGCCTGCTGCCGGTGCTCCTGAGCCCGGCCGCGGCCCGACTCGCCGCCAGCCTCACCTTCCACCTACCCCCTGGCTACCATCTGCTGGCCAAGCCCCGGCTCGCCGACCTGATCACGCCGCGGGCTGCCCCCGGCAGCAGGAGCTGGTGGCGCGCGTTCAACCGTATCAGCGCCAAGCATCTCGACTTCGTGCTCTGCGACGCGGCCTG
>JBATRI010000021.1:0-3502 GCA_049292515.1 Geminicoccaceae bacterium | reverse complement strand
CCTTTCTCCATGGGCTGGTCCTGCCTGGTGACCAGCCGGCCGCCGGCACGGCAAGCAGGCCCGCTATCTTGCTGCAACTCTACTTCATCCCGCGCCTGCTTTTCGGCCTTGCTCTCGGGCTCCCGCTCGAACAGCCGGCCCTGGCCTGGCTCGTCGCCGCCGCTCTGCCCATCGGGCTCGGGCTCGGCCTGGGTGCTGCCTGCCTCACCCGCCGCTTCCGGCCGCAGCCATGACGAGGATCCCCGATCCATCCACCCGCCGTCACCATCCCTCGATCGCAAAGTGAAAGGAGGGCAACGATGTCATCGCAGCCGATCGACATGAACGACGCCGATGCCGTCGCCTCGGTCGACAGCGCCAATCTTTATACCTGGCTGATCTTTGCCTGGCTGCTGGCAGCCGGCACCTGGTCGATCCATCGCATCGCCCCCGAGATCTTCGGCTTCTCGCCCGACTTTCTCCTGTACGGCTCGCCGTACACACCCTCCTTGCCCATCCTGACGCATGCAGCGCTTGCCCTCGGCGGCGCCATCACCCTCCTTGCCGTCTGGGCACACCTCACGGGCCGCAACCCACGACCGCTCTCGCTGGCGTTCCTGCTCGGCGCCATCACGACCGGAATCGAGCTAGACGCCGCCTGGCTGACGATCTCGCTGCGCGCGATTCCGTTCGACATCATCGCTGACCCCTTGCCCGATCCCGCCGCGATCGCGCTCGATAGCATCTACAACGCGGCAACCGGCGTACTCGCTGCCCTCGTGCTCGTCCTCACCATCTGGCGTGGCCGCAAAGCCATCACCGCCAGCCGCCACGACCGGATCTCGGCCATGGACGAGCTGCTCTGCACCTACTTCCTCGCCCGCTTCGTGCTCGCCGTCAGCCTGAGCCTGCCCGTTTATTACGACGAGCGTGCCGCCTGGAGCACCGTCAGCATCAACCACGGCCCACCGCTCACCTGGCTCGTCGCCGCCGCCCTGCCCCTCGGGCTCGGTCTCGCCTGCCTCGTCAACCGCTTCCGGCCACGGCCGGAAAGCCTGCCGCCGGCGCCAGGATCATGACCGCTCAGCTCATCACCAAGGCCACCCTGCCATGAGCCTCGCCGGCCTCAGGACCGCTCTGCGCGCGGCGATCACCGCCATCACCACGGCGAGCCTGGTGCTCACCGCCTACCCGCAGCCAGGCACCGCCCAGGTGGACCCGGCCCTGGAGGGCCGCACGCTCGGCCAGGAGCTCACCGTCGATCCGGAGACCCTGTTCCGGCTCGAGGACGGCACCGTCACCCTGCAAGGCGGCGACGAGATCCCGCTGGAGGAGCTGTTCCCAGGGGAGCGCACGGGTGACCCGACGGCGTTGGAGGACAGCTATGGCGACGAGGCCGCCACGGTGGACCAGGGCCATGCCGCACAGGAGCGGCTCGCCGACGAGCCCGGCGGCACGGGCGAGGCCTACCGCACGCTCATGGCCAGCCCCTATGATGGGCCGCGCGATCTCTCCACCGAGCCCTGGTTCGACAATACCAGGACGATTCTGAGCGACATCGACCGGCTGGGCGGCGAGTATGGCCGCTGCGTGCCGACCCAGGTGGTAGGCACCAGCCCGCGCACCGTGCACCAGCCCGACCTGCGGCTTTGCACCCGGCCGGCGAACGAGCCCAGCACCGGCGCCTGCCGGCTCGAGCACAGCGCCAGCTTGAGCGAGAGCCAGACCCATGCCCGGGTCGGGGTCTACGGTGCCATCACCAACACCTTCGAGCTCGACTTCGCCGCCGGCAGCTGGCGGCAGATCGACCCGTCCGATGGCACGCACTTCGCCGGCGAAGTGCCCAAGCTCGACCCGGCCGCGTTCTGCGGCGGCGAGCTCAATTCCACCTTCTCGCTCGAGGCTGCCGGCACCTGGCCCGACGCCCCGCTGCCGGGCGAGGAGGACGAGACCATCGCCGTGCGCATCCTGCAGCAGCCCAGCTGCGGCAACGGCCTCAAGGGCATCGTCCAGCTGTTCGACGATGGCGGCGACGGCCGCTTCAAAAGCACCGCCGAGCTGATCCTCTCCTCCCACACCACCGCCGACAGCTGGTGGCCGCAGAGCTGCCTTAAGATCGCCACCGGCCAGGAGCTCGATCCGGCCTGCACGCTGACCGCCACCGCCGTCGCCCCGCCGGATGCGGACGGCTGTGCCATCATCGACGGCACCAAGGTCTGCATCGGCGATGCCTGGTGGCATTCCATGCCCCCGCCCCCGTTCGACCCGGACGAGACCCACCTCAGCCGCCTCGCCGGCGGCGCCGACATCAACTGGTCCTGCCCGGCCGAGACGCCACCGGTGGACGTGACCGACACCTGCGGCCCCTTACGCGCACGGCCGGAATGCATCTTCAAGTCGTCGGCCTGCATCGAGGGGGCGGTGGATGCCGACGGCAACTGCCAGGCCGTCGAGGACACCTACGACTGCGGCAAGGAAGTCGTGGTCGACGACGGCTCCGTCAGGACCGAGCTGCAGTGCGACGGCGAGATCAAGTGCCTCGGTGACACCTGCACCGACAACACCCAGGAGACCAACCCGAGCTTCGCCGAGACCGCGGCCACGCTCCAGGGCCTGGAGCTCGCCGCCCTCGATGGCGCCTGCAACCCGGCCACCGGCAAGTGCGCCATCTTCACCGGCCAGCCGGCGAGCTGCAAGCGCGTGCTGGCTGCCGACATCGACTGCTGCGCCGACGTGCAGGGCGTCAGCCTCGCGTCCTACCTCGAGCTCGCCTTTGCCGTGGCCTCGCTCGCCGGGGCCATGGGCTCGCTCGACCCGAACAGTCCCTTGCGCGGCGGCTGGGAGGTGCTGGCGAGCCCGGGGGCCGCCACCTGGGACTGGATCGGCGGCCAGTTCACCTCGCTGCTGAATGGTGTGACCGGCACCACCACCCCGGCCGCCGGCAGCGAGGCCGCCATGGGCCTGCTCGGCTCGGCCCAGCAGTACATGCTGCGGGCCACGGCACAGTGGACGCTGGACACCTTCGGCCCGGCCGCCGCCAACGCGCTGTTCACCGTTAATGGCGGTGCTGCCGTCGCCGCCGACGGCACGCTCGCCGCCGGCTACACCCAGCTCGGCGGTCTGGCCGCTGCCGCCGGGGCGGCGCTGTTCTGGGTCGGGGTCGCCTACACCGTCTACCAGGTGGCGATGCTCGCCGCCCAGATCATCTGGGCCTGCGAGGACGAGGAGCTGGAGCTCGCGGTCAAGCGCGAGCTGAAGCAGTGCAGGAGCCTGGGTTCCTACTGCTCGCTCGACAGCCCTCTCGGCTGCATCGAGGCCAGGCGCGGCTATTGCTGCTTTGCCAGCCCGTTCAGCCGCATCATGCAGGAGCAGCTCCGCCCGCAGCTCGGCCTGCCGTTCGGCGATGCCGAGAACCCCGAGTGTGCCGGCATTCCCATCGAGGACCTGAGCCGGATCGACTGGAGCAAGGTCGATCTCGACGAGTGGATCGCCATGCTGGCCGACAATGGCCAGCTCGACGATG
>JBATRI010000020.1:0-7647 GCA_049292515.1 Geminicoccaceae bacterium | reverse complement strand
GCGCTGGGCCGGGGTCGCCGGCGGGTCGGGGTCGCGGCCGGTGGTGAGGCCCAGCGATTCGCGGCCGCCGGTCGGCAGCAGGGCCATGAGCGGGGCGTAGGCCTGGGGCTCGCGCAGCTCGCCGGTGGCGAGGCCGTCGGCACCGAGGACGATCTCGTTGCCGGGCGGCAGGGGGCGGCCGTGCAGCAGGCCGGCGAGATCCAGGGCGCGCGTGTTGGCCCAGACGGTGTGGCCGTCGAAGGCGTGGATGGCCAGCGGGCGGTCGGGCAGGACGTGGTCCAGATGGTGGCGGGTCGGCGGCTCGCCCAGCAGCTGGTAGGAGGCCTGGCGGGCGTAGACCAGGCGGTCGTCGGGGTGGCTGGCGGCCCAGCGGCGGACGATGGCGGTCAGCTGGTCCAGGCCGTGGACGCCGTCGACCGCCAGGGACGTCAGCGAGGCGCCGCCCGGGAAGACGTGCAGGTGGGATTCGATGAAGCCGGGCAGGACGGTGGCCCCGGCGGCATCGATCACACGGGTGGCGGGGCCGGATAGCGCCAGGGCGTCGGCGTCGCTGCCGACGAGGAGGATGCGGTTGCCGCGGACCGCCACGGCCGTGGCACGCGGCCGGCCCGCGTCCATGGTCAGGACGCGGGCACCCGTGACGACGAGGTCGGCGGTCACTTCTGCAGCTCGGTCCAGATCCGGGTCATGATCTGGTTGACCGCGGGCGGGCAGGTCTCGATGAACACGCCCTTGTTGGGCTCGGGCAGGGTCAGCTCCGGGGCGTCCCGCATGTCGGCCGGCATGAACGGCTCGCTGCCCATGATGCCGTTGGCGTAGCGGGCGAAGGCCGAGATCAAGGCGGCGTTCTCAGGATCCATGATGAAGTTCTGGAACAGCCGGGCATTCTCGACGTTCTTGGCGTCCTTGAGGATGGCGACACTGTCCATCCACACCGGGAAGCCTTCCTTGGGGAAGCCGAACCTGATCGCGGGGTTCTGCAGCCGGGCGCGGAAGGCCGCACCGTTCCAGCCGGCGTTGGCCAGGTAGTCGCCCTTAGCGTAGCTCTCGACCGTGCTGTAGTTCATGGCGATCCACTTGGGCTTGGCCGCCATCAGCAGGTCGCGCACCTTGCGCCAAGCCTCCTTGTCGTCGGTGCAGGGCTGGCCGCCAACATACATCACCGCCCCGGAGAGGATGTCGGTCATCTCGGGCACGACGTTGATCTTGCCGGCCAGCTCTGGCGGCGGGTCGAAGACGATGGCCCAGGTATCGACGTCGCCCTTGAAGTGGTCGGTGTTGGCCGAGACGGCGGTGACGCCCCACTGCCAGGGCACGGTGTAGTGGCGGCCGGGATCGAACTTGACGTCGATCCAGCGCGGGTCGACGTGGCTGAAGTTCTCCATCTGGTCGGGCCGGCTTTCCAGCAGCAGGCCGTCCTGGATCCAGATCGGGACGAAGTTGGCCGAGGGGACGACGATGTCGAAGCCGTGCGCGCCGGCCTTGACCTTGGCGAGTGCGGTGTCGTTCGAATCGTAGTCGGTGATGGTGACGTCGATACCGTACTGCTTCTCGAACTTCTCAATCAGCTCGGGGTTGGTGTAGTCGCCCCAATTGTAGATGTTGAGCACACCCTCGGCCCGCGCCCCGGCGGGCACCTGCATCAGGGACAGGGCCACGGTCGCCAGCAGTGGAGCAGCGCGCATCGTCGATCTCCCTTATTTCTGCAGCTCGGTCCAGATCCGGGTCAGGATCTCGTTGACCTCGGGTGGGCAGGCCTGGAGGAACACGCCCTTGTTGCCTTCGGGCAAGGTCAGCTCGGGCGCACCCTGCATGTCCGCCGGCATGAACCTCTCGCTGCCCAGAATGCCGTTGGAATAGCGGGCGAAGGCCGAGAGCATGGCGGCATTCTCGGGGTCCATGATGAAGTTCAAGAACAGCTTGGCATTCTCGACATTCTTCGCATCGGCCAGGATGGCGGCATTGTCCATCCAGATCGGGAAGCCTTCCTTGGGGTAGGCGAACCTGATGGCCGGGTTCTGCAGCCGGGCGCGGAAGGTGTAGCCGTTCCAGTTGGCACCGGCGGCGACGTCGCCCTTGGAATAGGTCTCGGGGCTGGCGTAGTTGATCGACGCCCATTTCGGCTTCGCCGCCGTCACCAGATCGCGGACCTTTTTCAGCACCGCCTTGTCGTCGGTGCAGGGCTGGCCGCCGACATACATGATCGCCCCGTTCAGGACGTCGTTCATCTCGGGGATGACATTGATCTTGCCCACCAGCTCCGCCGGCGGATCGAACACGATCCCCCAGGTTTCCGGGTCACCCTGGTAGACGCTGGTGTTCACGACCACGCCGGTGGTCCCGATCTGCCAGGGCACGGAATAGTGCCGGCCGGGATCGTAGGGCACGTCGACCCAGCGGGGATCCATGTTCTTGAAGTTCGCCATCTGGTCCGGGCGGCTCTCCAGCAGCAGGCCCTCGCCGATCCAGATCGGCATGACGGTCGAGGTCGGCACCACGATGTCGAAGCCGTGCCCGCCGGCCTTGACCTTGGCCAGCGCCGTGTCGTTGGAATCGTAGTCGGTTATCGTGACCTTGACGTCGTAGGCCTGCTCGAATTTTGCGATCAGCTCGGGGCTGGTGTAGTCGCCCCAGTTGAAGATGTTGAGCACCCCTTCGGCCCGCACGCCGGCCGGGAGCGCAAGCAGCGCGGCGCAGGACGCGGCGGTGGCGAGGGTGAGGCGCATGGCGGTCATTCTTTCTCGCGGCTGAGCAGGAACGATAGGGAGACGAGCAGCACCGAGACGGCGAGCAGCGCGGTCGAGACGGCGTTGATCTCAGGCGTGGTGGTGCGGCGGAGCTGGGCCAGCATGTAGATCGGCAGGGTTTCCTGACCCGGGCCGGCGATCAGGTTGGTGATCACGACATCGTCGAGCGAGATGACGAAGGCCAGCATCAGGCCGGCCAGGATGCCGGGCCAGAGCAGCGGCAGGGTGACGAAGCGGAAGGTCCGCCACGGCGTGGCGTAGAGGTCGGCCGCGGCCGCCTCCAGCGACCGGTCCATGCCCTCGAGGCGGCCGCGGATCGGCAGGAAGGCGAACGGGATGCAGAACGCGGTGTGGGCCAGGACGATGTAGCCGATGCCGCTGTAGCCGGTGGCGATCTTGATCAGGGCGAAGAAGATCAGCAGTGCTATCGCGGTCACGATCTCCGGCGCCATCAGCGGCAGGTTGATCATCGCCAGCACGGTGGTCTGGCCGCGGAACGGCGCCGTGCGCGTGGTCGCCAGCGTGGCCATGGTGGCGAGCACGGTGGCCACGACCGCCGCCACGGTGGCGATGCCGAGCGAGCGGAAGGTCGCACCCTGCACCTCGGCGTTCATCCAGGCGGCCTGGTACCAGCGCAGGGAGAACCCTTCCCAGATCGCGATCGAGGTCCCGGCGTTGACCGAGAAGGTCGCGAGGACGGCGATCGGCGCATAGAGCAGGACGAAGACCAGGATCGCCAGCGGCGTGAAGCCGGGCATGCGGCGCACCGAGAACGCCCGTTCAGCCATGCGGCGCTCCCTGGCGGCCGACCTGGCGCACGTAGACCAGCAGGGCCGCCAGGACGATCAGCATCAGCAGCAGCGCCAGTGCCGCCCCCAGCGGCCAGTTGCGGCCCTGGCCGAACTGCAGGTCGATCAGGTTGCCGATCATCATCCGGTTGCCGCCGCCCAGCATGCGTGGGACGACGTAGGCACCCAGCGCCGGGATGAAGACCAGGATCGAGCCCGCGACCAGGCCCGGCCGGACCATCGGCAGCACGACCCGGGTCAGTGCCTGCCATTGGTTGGCGTAAAGGTCGTAGGCGGCCTCGATCAGGCGGAAGTCGAGCTTCTCGATGCTGGCGTAGAGCGGCAGCACCATCAGCGGCAGGTAGACATAGGCCATGCCGACACCGACCGCGAAGTCGGTGTAGAGCATCTGGATCGGCTGCTCGATCAGGCCGAGGCCGCGCAGCATGTTGTTGATCACGCCTTCGTTGCGGATCAGCTGCATGATGGCGAAGGTGCGCACCAGAAGGTTGCACCAGAACGGAATGGTGACCAGAAACAGCCAGAAGCTGCGGCTGCGCCTGGGCCGGGTGGCGATGAACCAGGCGGTCGGGAAGCCCAGCACCAGCGTCCCCAGCGTGGTCCCGATGGCAAGACCCAGCGTGCGCGCGAAGATCGACAGATGGGCGTCGGCCCACTGCCAGGTATCGTCGAAGATGTCCTGCTGCAGGAACAGGTTGATCCACGCCTCGCCCGAGAAGATCCACTTGACCCCGGCATAGTCGCCCGGCGTCAGGAACGAGTAGATGACGACGATCGCCAATGGCCCGACGGCGCCGATGGCGAGGATCAGCAGGGCCGGCGCCAGCAGCAGCCAGCGGCGGCCGGCCTCACCGTCGGCCGTGGCCCCGGCGGTCAATCGCGCAGCACCTGGACGGCATGCGGGCCGAGTTGCACCCGCAGCGGCTCGCCGGCGCCATAGGCGTCCGCCTGAGCGCTGGTGTTCTGGCAGCGCACGATGATCGGCTCGCCACTGCCCAGGACCAGATGATAACGGGTATCGGTGCCGACATAGACCGCACTTACGACGGTGCAGCCGAGACCCGCGGCGGCAAGGTCACGCGTCAGGGTCGCGTGTTCCGGTCGGATCACGACATGGACGCGACCAGCGGTCGGAGCGCCCTCCGGCAGCCGGGCCGGCACCTCGAGTGCGGTGGGCAGGCGCACCATGGCGGTGTTGCCGTCGATGCGGACGATGTCCGCCTCCAGCAGGTTGGCGTCACCGATGAAATCGGCCACGAACCGTTCGGCCGGATGATCGTAGATCTCCCGCGGCGAGCCGATCTGGAGCACGCGGCCGCGATTCATCACCGCGATTCGGTCCGACATCGTCAGCGCCTCCTCCTGGTCGTGAGTGACGAAGACGAAGGTGATGCCGGTGTCGCGCTGCAGGGCCTTGAGCTCGAGCTGCATCGCCTTCCTGAGCTTCAGGTCGAGCGCGGAAAGTGGCTCGTCGAGCAGGAGCACCTCCGGCTGCGGGGCCAGCGCGCGGGCCAGCGCCACGCGCTGCTGCTGCCCGCCCGAGAGGCGGGCGGTGCTGCGGTCGGCGAGATCCTCCATGCGCACGAGGCGCAGCATCTCCGCCACGCGGGAGGCGATCGCGGCCGGCGCCCGATCCAGCATCCGCAGCCCGAAGCCGATGTTCTCGGCCACCGTCATGTGCGGGAACAGGGCGTAGCTCTGGAAGACCGTGTTGACCTGGCGCCGGAACGGCGGCAGTGCGCCGACATCACGACCGTTGAGCAGGATCCGGCCTCTGGTGGCGTGCTCGAAGCCGGCGATCAGCCGCAGCAGGGTGGTCTTGCCGCAGCCCGACGGACCGAGAAGGGTGAAGAACTCGTTCTGGCGCACGCCCAGCGAGACGTCGTCGACGGCGCGGACGACCTCGCTGCCCGACGCGAACACCCGACTGACGCCGTCGATCGTGATGGCGTCGCCCTGCGACGGCGCGGAACCCGTGCTCGCCATACTGCTCCAATGGACTGCTTGCCGCTGACGTTAGCCGTGGGCTGTTAGCCTGACAATGGATCGCGGGACGTCATCATGCGGCGTCGTGACCGGGACCGCCCACGGCTCGACCTGCGTAGCATGCGGCGCAGCAGGGAGGCCCGAGATGCCGGCACCGATCGACTTCTATTTCGAGTTCGCGAGCCCCTACGGCTATCTGGCGTCGCTGCGGATCGAGCCCATCGCGGCAGCCTATGAGCGCGAGGTGACCTGGCGGCCGGTGATGCTAGGGGCGGCGTTCAAGCTCACGGGCGGTGGCCCCAACATGCTGCTGCCACTCAAGGGCCCGTATCTGCTGCATGACGCACCGCGCTGTGCCCGAATCCTGGACGCGCCGTTCAAGCCACCGTCGAACGGGCCACTGAATTCACTGGCCGTGTCGCGCGCCTATTGGTGGCTGCAGGCGCAGGACCAGGACATGGCCAAAGGCTTTGCCCAGGCCGCCTTTCATGCCTACTGGGGGGAGGGCCGCGACCTGTCGGCGGCCGAGCAGGTGGCGGAGGTCGGCGAAAAGCTGGGCCTGCCGAGCGCCGACCTGATGGCGGCTGTTCAGGACCCGTCGATCAAGGCGCGGCTCAAGGAGGAGACCGACCACTCGATCGAGCGTGGCGTGTTCGGCTCGCCGTTCTTCTTCGTCGACGACGAGCCGTTCTGGGGTGCCGACCGCATCGAGCAGGTGGAGCGGTGGCTGGCAACGGGGGGATGGTGAGCAAGGACGAGGACGGGCTTCGAGACGAGCTGGTCATCCGCGTGCCCCGGCCGGAGGAGCGGGGTCGGTGGGACCCGTTGTGGCAGGGCTATCTGCGCTTCTACCGCCAGCAGCTCGATCCAGCGATCACGGAGACGAGCTGGCTGCGCTTCCTCGATCCGGGCCAGCAGCCGCATGCGCTGGTCGCCGCAGACGGGCGTGAGCTGCTGGGCTTCGCCACCTACCTGTTCCATCGCTCGTCCTGGAGCGTGCAGCCCTATTGTTACCTGGAGGACCTGTTCGTGGCGCCCGAGGCGCGCGGGCGGGGCGTGGCGCGCCGGCTGATCCAGGCCGTCTATGCCGCCGCCGACGTGGCAGGGGCCAGCACCGTCTACTGGCAGACGCAAGAGTACAACGCGGACGCCAGGGCGCTCTACGACACGCTGGCGCGTCGGACTTCGCACATCGTCTATCAGCGCTGAGGCTCAGGCGAGGGCCGAGCGGACGTCGGTGTGGCGGAAGTCGTCGCCCTTGTAGAGCAGCGGCAGATCGAGCGAGATCGCCAGGGCGTAGGCGGGGCAGTCGCCGAGGTTGAGTTGCGCCTTGTGCCCAGAGCCCTTGCCGAAGCGCTGGTAGGCCTCGAAGGCCAGCTGCGCCTGCAGCGTGTCGAACGCGCGCAGCTCGATGCCGCCGCTGGCGATGAACTGCTCCAGCTGCCGAAGCAGGCCGCTGCCGCCGCGTCGCAGCAGCACCGTGCGGGTCTCGAAGTGATTGAACGCCGACATCACGCAGTCCGAGGCATCGGCAATGGCGTCGATGAACAGGTCGCGATCGGGCTCACCGGTAAGGATCGCCACCAGCGCGGAGCTGTCGACGACCATCAGTCGAATGTGCCCCGCTCGTTGTACCCGAGAAGCTCGTCGGAGGAGCGACCGTCGAGGATCGGCAACTGCGCAGCCTCGTCTGCGATCCGGCGCAGCTTCGCGCGCAGCATGTCCCGCGACGACTTCCGCTCCTGCCGCTCGCGCTCGAGGCGCAGCTCGACCGCCCGTGTCACCGCCTCGGTGATGCTCTCGCCGGTCAGGGCCACGAGTTCGCGCACCAGCCGGTCGGCCTCGGCGGACTTGATGTTGAGCGCCATTCTTCCTCTCGCTTCATCGAGGAAGAATGTAGCATTGGACGCGGTGCCGGCAAAGAAGTAGGACAGATCAAGGGGAGGCACCGTCGGCCCATGAGCGTACTTCAGACCCGCCTGAACACGCGCAGCGATGCCTTTCGCGCGAATACCGCCCAGATGGAGGCGGTGGTGGCCGACCTGCGGGCGCAGGTCGCGCGCACGGCGCTGGGTGGCGACGCGGCCGCCCGGGCCAAGCATGCC
>JBATRI010000019.1:0-2198 GCA_049292515.1 Geminicoccaceae bacterium | reverse complement strand
GTGCGGCCCACTGCTCGCTGCAGCCCAGCAGCCGCGCCGCCGCGCCGTTGCCGATCACCAAAGCAGAGACCGGACGCCCCTGGGCCCGGCGCTGCCAGTACCAGCCGTGCCCGCGCGGCGGACGGGTCCCGGCGCGGTGGACGTGGCCACCACCGGCACCGCCGCTGCGCTTGCAGAGCCAACCTTGCGGATCCGCCGGCGGCCGGAAGCGAATCTCGGGATGCGGGATGTTCAGTTGCTGCGCCGCGGCCGCGAACGAGACCGGGTCCTTCACCGCGCGGATGGCCTCCGGTCCGTTGCCCCAGAGCGGGCGTCCTCGCGCCAGTTGCGCAAGCACGCCGGTGGCACGCTCGAAGCCCGAGCCGTAGACCAAAGGGATCGGTGGCGGTGCCAGCCGGGCGGCGGCGGCGAGCAGCGCACGACCGCGGAACTGCCAACGCCGATCGATGGGCACCCGCAGTGATGCCGCCGTCGCCGCACGGGTGTCGAGATCGGCGAAGGCGTCGAGCACGATCGGCGCATAGCCGGCCCTGCGCGCCTGCTGGGCCAAGGCCCGCCCGGACAGGGCGCAGATCAGGACCGGCTCAGCCGGCGGCATGCTGCCGGGCGGCCTCGAAGGCCTCGTTCACGCCGATGAAGCGGCGCGGCTCCGCGTCGCGCATCGAGGTCAGCAGCTCGTGCTCGGTCTTGAACTTCACGTTGCCGACCGCCAGCGCCCCGAACCCGACGCCGCTTGTACCTGCAATCGGCACCGCATCGGCGAACGCGTCGATGCCCTCGAGGCCGGCGGGCGGTACGGCATTGACGTCGAGCGCCACCAGCAGCTCCTTGGCGGTGGCGAGCTGTGCCTGGCTCAAGATCTGCGTGCCGGCCCGGCCAGCGGCCAGGATCACCTCGGCATTGGCGATCACCTGCAGCTTCTTCGCGTCGTTGCTGCCGTCGGCCGGTGCCATGGCGACACCGAAGCGCTCGCCAAACTGCTCGCAGGTGGCGGTCACCCGCTGCAGGCCGTCATAGCCGACCAGCGTCACCTTGGCCCCCGCCTGGGCGGCGATCAGCCCGGCGACGCGGCCTACCGGCCCGGTGCCGCCGAAGATGGCGAGGCGCCGGTTCTCGAGCGTGGTGCCCACGGCGCGCAGGCGCTGCTCGACGACGGCGATCATGCCGGCGGCGGTGGTGAAGGCGCCCGACGGGTCGGCCATGACCGAGATCTCGAAGTGCGGCGGCACCATGGCGGCCTTGGCGGCCTCCAGCATCTCCACGGCCAGGATCGGCTCACGCCCACCGATCAGCACCGCGGTTCGCCGCCCGTCCTGCGGGGCACGGCTGAAGATCGCGTCCTGGACGAGGCCCGCCACCTCCTTGAGGTCGACGTCGCTGTAGGGGACCACGACATCGAAGCCGGCGTCGGCCGCCATGTTGACGTCGAAGGGGCTCACGTTCTTGAGCGGTGTGATGAAGTGCAGAATGGCTTTGCGTTCGTTCATGGGCGCCTCCCGGGGCTGTACGCTCCGTTCTGCACCGCCCCCGGCGATCTGCCAAGAACGTGGCTCACATGGCCACGATCTCCGCACCGTGGTTGCGGGCGCTGGCGACGAGGAAGCGCAACGCCGGATGCCGGTCGGCAAAAACCCGCCGCAATTCGCCGTCCACGGCGGCCGCCTGGTCGGTGCTGCCCAGGATCGCGAAACCGGTCGGGCCCCACGAACTCTGGCCGACGCCGCTGATGCCCTGGTCTTCCAGCCAAGCCAGTACCTCGCTGACGGCGGGGCTGGTGAACCTGCCGCCCTGGGCCGGGGCGAAATAGTCGCCGACCCGCCGCTGGATCTCGCCGATGGCGGCACCCGCCGCGTCCAGATCGGCCGTGGCCAGCCCCGGCAGCAGGCGCATCACGACCAGGCGGCAGAGATACGCCGCCAGCTCCGGGGCGTAGGGCGGCAGGCTGTGGAACGCCCCGGTCTCGCTCGTGCCGTGCAGGCCCTGGCGCTCGCCGTCGAAGATCAGCAGCACGCGCCAGGCCTCCGGGATGGGCAGGCGCGAGATGATCGGCGGCGGCTCGCCGTCGTCGGCGCGACCGCCGTCGAGCAGGAAGCCGCCATCGGTGAAGGCGCCGATGCCGATGCCCGAGCGGCTGCCGCGGTCGAGCAACCGGGCGACGTCGCGCGCGGTGGCGGCGTGCCCGGTGAGGCGAGCGAGAC
>JBATRI010000018.1:0-8847 GCA_049292515.1 Geminicoccaceae bacterium | reverse complement strand
GCAGTGCGCTGGGCGAGTGGACCGCGGCCGTGGCGGCCGGCGAGAACGACCAGCAACGCCGGCTGCGCCTTGCCGCCTGCGAGCTGTCGGACAGCGCGTGGCGCGAGCACCCCGCCTTCCGTGCCCGTGAGGCGTTCTATCGGCTGGCGCAGTATCCGTTCATCGGCCTCGACCATGCCGCCCGGGCGTTCCTCGCCTATGCCGTGTTCATCCGCTACGAGGGCAGCCCCGACGACCTGTTCATCCGGCCCATCGTGGCGCTGCTCCCGGAGGCCGAGCGCCGCCGTGCCGAGCTCATCGGCGTAACGCTGCAGCTCGGCTACCGGATCTCGGCCGCCGTGCCGGACCTGCTCGAGACCAGCCGCCTCACGCTTACCAGCGACGAGCTTCGACTCCATCTGCCGGCACCGGACGCCGAACCCGATCCGGACATTCTGCGGCCACGCCTGCGAGCCGTGGCGAAGGCGCTGGGGCTCGGCCGCATCAAGGTAGTGACCACGGCTTGAGCCGGAGGCGTCAGACCGCCGCCGGCACCGGTGCCGTGGCCAGTCGCGCCGTGCCCTCGTCGATCTGGTAGACCCGCGTCGCGATGTCGAGAAAAGCCGGGCGGTGGGTCACCGCGAGCACCGTCGTGTGCTCGCGCAGCGCCACGATGTTGCGGCAGATCGCCAGCTCGGATTCCGGGTCCAGGGCGCTCGTCACCTCGTCCAGCACCAGCAATCGGGGCCGACGGATCAGGGCCCGCGCCAGGGCGATGCGCTGGCGCTGGCCCCCGGAGAGGCGTGCACCCTTGCTGCCGACGATGGTCTCCACGCCGTCCGGCAGCTCGGCCACGAACTCATCGGCACCGGCCAGACGCAAGGCGCGCTGTACCGCCTCGGCGCTGTGCTCGGTGTCCCCGCCCAGGGTCAGATTCTCGACCACGCTGGCATGGAACAGGATCAGCTCCTGCGGAACGTAGCCGACCATGCGGCGCCAGGCCTGCAGATCGATTTCTGCGAGGTCCTCGCCGTCGATCAGGATGCGCCCGCCCTGCGGCCGGTGCAGCCCCAGCACGAGGTCGATCAGCGTCGTCTTTCCGGCACCGGACAGGCCGGTCAGCACCGTGATGCTGCCGGCGGGTATGGTGAGGCTGGTCCCGGCCAGCACCGGGCGCGCACCGTAGGCGAAGCGCACGTCGTCGAACCGGATCTCGCGCCGGAAGTCCGGCTGCTGGCTGCCGCCGCTGTTCTCCTGATTCGCCGCCAGCTCGGCGATCAGCTCCTCGACCTCGCGGAAGGGCGATTCGACGATCACCGCCTGCTGCAGGAAAGCCTGCAGGCGGCCGAAACCCTTCACCGTGCGCGACAGGATGAGCCCGACCACGACCACCTGCTCGAGCGAGGTCGACAGCACGACGATCGCGAGATAGGCAGCCACGCCCATGCAGATCGCGAGCAGCGCATCCTGGCCGTTGCGCAACGCCTCGCGGGTGACGACCTGCCGGCGCAGCGAACGCCGCAGCCGGTGCAGGCGCCGATCGAAGAACGACACGAACTCCTGCTGGGCACCCATCGCCTTGAGCGGCTTGAGATTGTCCAGCGTGTCGGTGAGCAGGTTCACCAGCTCCTTGGTGAGGTCCGTCTGCGCGCGCCCGGCGCGTTTCGCGCGCGCCACGAGAAAATGGACGGCGGCCCCGGTGGCCACGCCGATCACGATCGACGCCGCCGCGAGCTTCCAGGACACGAGCAGGCCCAGCAGCAGCAGCACGGCGGTCTCGACCGCTTCCGCGACGAACTGGGCCGCCAGCTGATAGGCCTGCTGGGAGCGCCCGACCTCGCCGCTGAAGGCGTTGGCGATCCGGCCGCTGGGGTGCTCGAGCAGGTAGCTCCAGCGCGCGCCCAGCATCTCCCGGATCAACTGCACACGCATGCTGTTGGCGACCTCGGCATTGGCGTAACCAACCCGCCGCATGACCTCCATCGAGATGACGGACTTCAGCAGCAGCGCCAGCACCAGGACGATGATCAGCGTGCCGAGCGATCCATCGAGGCCGATCGCCCCCAGTGTGCCGTGAATGCTGTCGGAGATGAGCGACTGCTTGCCCGAGCCGCTGGCTGCGGCCAGCAGCGGCACGAGGCTGGCGAGCCCGATCCCCTCGCAGATGCTGGCGATCATCAGGCAGCCGAGAACGACCCAGGGGTTGGTGCCACGGGCACTGAAGAAGATGCGAAGAACGCTCTTCAAGCTTGGTCACTCGCAAGTCGAGAAGCTGACCGCGGATTGCACGATTGCAGCTGGTCCGATAGGGTCGGCTTGAAGCATACGATGCTGGACGCCGCAACGATTGGCGCGCCGGCTCGCCCGTCGGTCCGTGGGACCCCCCGTGCGGAGTGCGACATAAATGCGCCAGCGGCACTACCGACCGCCGCATGCACCCTGGCTTCTGTCGACGAAGCATGAACTTGGCACTAAAAATATTCGCGATCCGTAAGAAATCGTAACGGAACGTGAGTGGCGGGTGCAATTGCCCATCTCTATCTGAGCAGGCAACCTGACTGCCGAATGGCCAGATCGGGATTCTGGAAGCGGACGAGCATTGTTGAGACTGTCCTGCACGATGAACACGCCTACACCAACCGTCAACCCTGACCTGAGCTTTCGGGTGGAGGGTTTCTCTACCCTGGCCGACGGGTTGGACTATGCGGCGAAGGGCGTTACCGGCCTCAACTTCTTTTCCGCCCGGGGCGAGCTGCTGACCGCCCTGCCTTACCGCGACCTGCGCCAGCGGGCCATCGACCTGGGGGCAAGGTTAGCCGGCTCCAAGCTCGAGCGCGGCGACCGCGTGGCCATCGTCGCCGAGACCTCGCCTGAGTTCGTCACGGTGTTTTTCGCCTGCCAGTACGCGGGCCTGGTACCGGTTCCGCTGCCCCTGTGCATCAACATCGGCGGCCACGACGCTTACGTGCAGCGCCTGCGCGGCATGCTGGCGGCAGCCGGGGCACGGCTGGCGGTGGCACCGGACGACTTGCTGGCCACACTCACCGAAGCGGCCATCGATACCGACGTCGTCGGCGTGTCCACGGTCGCCGAGATCGAAACATGGCCGGGCGCGGCGGAGCCCGCCATGCCGCTCGGACCCGACGACCCCTGCTACATTCAGTACTCTTCCGGCAGCACCAGCTTCCCGCGCGGCGTGCTCGTCACCCAGCGGGCGATCGCCGCCAATGCGCGGGCCATCGCCCTGCATGGGCTGGCGCTGGGCCCGACCGACCGCTGCACCTCGTGGCTGCCACTCTACCATGACATGGGGCTCGTCGGCTGCTGCCTCACGCCGGTGATGTCGCAGGTCACCGTCGACTATCTGCCGACCACGGCGTTCGCCCGGCGCCCGCTGCTGTGGCTCAAGCTGCTGTCCGATCATGGCGGCACGATCTCGTTCGGGCCGACCTTCGGCTTCGAGCTGTGCACGCGTCGCGCGCAGAGCGGCCTCCCCGATGCCCTGGATCTCAGCCGGTGGCGCGTGGCCGGCATCGGCGGTGAGATGATCCGCGGCAACGTGCTGGCCGAGTTTGCGCAGCGCTTCGAGGCCGTGGGCTTCGATGCCAGGGCCTTCCTGCCGAGCTATGGGCTGGCCGAGGCCACGCTGGCGGTGACCTTCGCGCCGCTGGGTCAGGGCATCGCCGTCGATGTGGTCGGCCGCGGCAAGATGCTCGAGGTCGACCGGCGGGCCGTGGCGGCGGACAGTGCGGCGCGCTCGGTGCCCACCCGCAGCTTCGTGGTCTGCGGCCGGCCGATGCCGGGCTATGCGATCGAGATCCGCGACGCCGCCGGAAACCGCCAGCCGGAGCGGATGATCGGCCGGGTCTGCATCAAGGGGCCGAGCCTGATGGCCGGCTACTTCCGCAACGACGTGGCAACCCATGGCGTCCTTTTGGATCATGGGTGGCTCGATTCCGGCGACATGGGCTACCTGGTGGATGGCCAGCTCGTCATCACCGGCCGCAGCAAGGACCTGATCATCGTCGGCGGCCGGAATATCTGGCCGCAGGACGTGGAGTGGGCAGTCGAGCATCTGGAGGGCGTGCGTGCCGGCGACGTTGCGGCGTTCGCCGTCAATCGGGACGACGACAGCGAGCAGGTCGTATGCGTGGTGCAGTGCCGTACCGCCACCGCCGAGGGCCAGGACCAGCTGCGGGCGATCGTCGCCGGTGCCGTCCGCCGCGCCGCCGGCGTCGAATGCGCCGTGGTGCTGGCGCCGACCCGGTCGCTGACCTTCACGACCTCGGGCAAGCTGAGCCGAGCCGCGGTGAAGGCCGACTATCTCAGCGGCGCCATTCGCGACATGTCCGCATCGCTGGCGGAGCTGCCGCTGGAACAACTTGCCGTCGCAAGCTGACGTCCGGCTCCGGCCGGACGGCTCGACATCATTCCCCGCATGCTGATCGCAGTCACCGGCGGCACCGGCTTCGTCGGCCGACACGTGGTCGAAACACTGCGCCGGGCCGGTTACGAGGTGCGGGCACTCTCCCGGCGTGAGGCACCGGACTTGGTGGCCATGGGCGCCTCCGTCGTGCGGGGGGATATTCAGCATGGCGACGGTGTCGACCGGCTGATCGACGGTGCGGACGCAGTGGTGCACGCGGCGGGCGTCCTTCAGGCACCGGACCGAGGCGCGTTCGCAGCCGTCAATGCCGACGGCACGGCCCGCGTGGCCGACGCCATGGCGGCGCGGCCCGGGAGCGTGCTGGTGCAGGTCTCCTCGCTCGCCGCCCGGTTGCCGACGATTTCACCCTACGCGGCCAGCAAGGCTCTGGGCGAGCAGGTGGCACTCGAGCGGGCGGACAGGCTGCGGGTGGTCGTGGTCCGGCCACCAGCGGTCTATGGACCCGGCGATCGTTCGACCCTGCCCATCTTCCAGGGCCTGAACCGAGGCTGGCTGCCGCATCCGGCCGGGAAGGCCGCAAAGTTTTCCCTGCTCTATGCGAGCGAGCTTGCCCAGCTGATCGTGGCGCTGCTTGCGCAGCCACCAGCCAGCGGTACGATCGTCGAGCCCGATGACGGGACGGTCGGTGGCTATGGCTGGGCGGATCTGGCGGCGATCGCCCAGCAGCGGACGGGCCGGCGGGTTCGCGCGGTTGGGCTGCCGAAGCTGCCGCTGGCCATTGCGGCGCGACTGGCGGAAGGCTATGCGGCCCGTCGGGGCCATGTGCCCCTGTTGGCCCGCGGCAAGGTCGACGAATTTTTCCATCGCGACTGGGTGTGCGATGCCAGCCGCCTCCATGCGGTGTCGGCGTGGCGGCCGCACATCCGTTTCGGCGATGGCCTGACCACGACGCTGGCGTGGTATCGATCGGCCGGTTGGCTGTGATGCGGGCCCTGGGCCCGGACTTGAAGGAGCGGCGCGCGTGAGCGAGGGCGAAGACATCTTGGGCGGGGTGACGGCGGTTTTGCAGCGTTACAATCCCACCGGCCGCGCCATCGAGCCCGAGACGGATCTGGCGGCCGATCTCAATGTCGATTCGGTGGCGGCCATGGATCTGATCATGGAGATCGAGGATCGGTTCGAGATCGACATCCCGATCAACCTGGTGGCCGACATGACGACGGTGGCCGATCTCGCCGCCCTGGTGGAACGGCAGCTCAAAGCGCGCGAGGCCAGATAATGGATATTTTTGAGAAATATGCCCTGTTCGCGGGTCGCCACGCCAAGCTGCTCGAGCTGGGAGCCGATCCGTTCGCCGTCCGGATCGATGAGCTGCGCTCGGCGACCGAGGCAGATATCGACGGCCGCCCGACCATACTCGCCGGCACCAACAATTATCTGGGCCTGACCTACGATCCGAGCTGCATCGCCGCCGCCGAGGAGGCGGTGCGCCGCTACGGTACTGGTACCACCGGCTCGCGGATCGCCAACGGCACCTACGGTCTGCACACCGAGCTCGAGACGGCGTTCGCCAAATACCTGCAGCGCCGGTCCTGCATGGTGTTCAGCACCGGCTACCAGGCCAATCTCGCCATGATCGCCGGCCTCGCCGGGGCACGCGACGTCGTGCTGATCGACGCCGATTCGCACGCCAGCATCTACGATGCGTGCAAGCTCGCCGGGGCCACGATCGTCCGCTTCCGGCACAACGATGCGGCCGACCTCGACCGCCGCCTGACCCGGCTGGGCAGCGAGGGCGAGTGCAAGCTGGTGATCGTCGAGGGCATGTACAGCATGCTCGGCGACACGGCCCCCTTGCGCGACTTCGTCGAGGTCAAGAAGAAGCACGGCGCCTGGCTCCTGGTCGACGAGGCGCACTCGTTCGGCGTGTTCGGCGAGCATGGCCGCGGCCTTGCCGAGGAACAGGGCGTCGAGGACGACGTCGACTTCGTCGTCGGTACGTTCAGCAAGAGCCTGGGGGCGATCGGCGGCTTCGGCGCCTCCAACCATCCGCAGTTCGACCTGCTCCGGTTCTGCGCGCGCGCCTACATGTTCACGGCCTCGCCGAGCCCGGCCAGCATCGCCTCGGTCCATGCGGCCCTGATCCGCATTGGCGAGGACCCCGGGCTTCGCGAGCGTCTGTGGGCTAATGCGCACCGGCTCTATGACGGGCTCGTGGGCATCGGCCTGCAGCCGTGCGCGCTGGCCAGCCCGGTGATCGCGGTCCCCATGCCCGACGAGGTGACGGCTGCCCGGGCCTGGAACCTGCTCCGCGAGCATGGCGTCTACGTCAATCTCGCTTTGCCACCCGGCACGCCCAACAGCCTCTGCCTGCTTCGCTCCAGCGTGTCGGCGGCTCACACCTTCGACCAGATCGACCAGATCGTGGTGCGGTTCGGGAAGGTGATGGCGGCCCTCGCCGCCGAGAAGGCACCGCTGCTGGCCGAGGTCGGCTAGCCGGCAGCGGCGACCGCCAGTCCGTTGATCGCGGCCAGATCGGGTGCCAGGCCCAGCTCCAGCGCCATGATCCGCGCCGTGGACAGGTGTGCGGATGCGGCAGCTGCGTCGCCCCGCGCCATGGCCACCTCGGCGTGCAGCCGGTGCGCGTCCACCTGCAGTGCCCGGTAGTGACATGCTTGCGCCAGGGCCAGCGCCTCGTCGGCAGCTGCCGCGGGGTCGTTCGAACCCAGAGCGAGGCCGGCGCGACCTCGATGGAGCAGTGCCGCGACGCGCGCATATTGCAGCCGCACCGCGGCACAGCCGGCCACCGCCTCGTCCAGCGCCGCCAAGCCTAGCCCCACCTCGCCCGCGAGGGTCCTTGCATGGCCGTCCAGGGTGAGATGCCACGGCAGCAGCGCGCGCAGCCCGCACCGACGGGCCAGCTCGACACCTAGATCGATCAGTGGCCGGGCCGCTTCGACATCGCCGGCGATGAGATGGGTGCGCGCCAGATGATAAGCGGCGGTGACGGCATCGACCGGCTGCCCGGTCTCTGCTGCCACGGCTTCGGCCGCGCGACCGTAATGCAGCGCCTCGTCGGTCCGGCCTGCCAGGCCGAGGCAGCCACCCAGGATGGCCAGCCCATCGACGGCCAACGTCCCGCCGCTGGCGATACGGCTGACGCGGAGCCCGGCCATATAGTCCGGCGCATCGGCCCCGAGCTCGTCGATGGCCAGGTGGTACTCGCCGGTGAGCCAGTGCGCCTGACCCAGCGCGAAGCGGGCGGCGGCCAGAAGCTCACGTCGGCCCGAGATCTTGGCCAGCTGCAGGGCGACGCGGCCATTGCGGATCGCCTGGACGACGCTGCCGCCGAAGATGCTCTCGCAATGTGCCCGCTGCGTCCGCAGCTCGCATTTCAGGCGCCCCAGGCCGAAGCGCGCGGCGCTGGTCTCGGCGTCGCCCAGGCTCTTCAGCATCACCGGCAGGTCGCCCACCGCACCAGAGGCCCAACTCAGGCTCCGCCGCAGCTCGATCATGGTCACGGCCACGTCGACCCCGAGGCCCAACCGCGATCCGGCCTGCAACGCCTTGCCGAGCAGACCGATGGCCTCGAGGTGGGCAGCGCGGTCCAGCGCCGCCTTCCCGGCCGCGCCCCAGAGCGGCATCGCCTTGCCCCATTGCTCGGCCGCCGCGGCATGGTGGGCGATGCGCTCGGGCGGCACGCCCGACCCGGCTTCCAGCACGCGGACCAACGCAGCATGCACAGTCCGCCGACGGGACCGCAGCAGGCTCTCGTAGGCCGCATCGCAGAGCAGCGCATGCTTGAAGACGTAGGTGCCCGCGGCGTCATCGCGCCGAAGCAGTATCTCGGCGGCGGTCAGCCGCTCCAGCGCTGCCGTGATCGACGCCGTCGGCAGCTCGGTAACCTGCTTCAGCACGGCGGCGTCGAACTCGCGGCCGATGCAGGCGGCGAGCTGGGCCACCTCCTTCGCCTCGGGCAGACGATCCAGCCGTGCCATCAGCATGTCGTGCAGCGATGCCGGCACCGCGGTATCCGGCAGCGGACCATCCAACGCCCGGCCCTCGACCAGCAGCGTCTCGACCAGCTCCTCAATGAACAGTGGCACCCCGTCGGTCCTGGCGAGGACGCTCGCCAGCAGCGGCTCGGGCACGGCCTCCCGGCCGGTCAGGGTTGCCACCATCGCGGCCACGTCGTCACGCAACAGGCGGCGCAGGAGCAACCGCTCGACGTGCGGTCGCGGCGGCAGCAGGCCCTCGCCTTCCGGTCGCGTCGTGACGACGAGCAGCACGCGCTCGGCCGCGAGCGAATCGACCACCCGTGTCAGCAGCTCGATCGTGGTCGGATCGATCCAGTGCGCATCCTCGACCAGCACGAGCAGCGGCCGGGTCTCGGCCAGGCCCAGCAGCCCTGTGGTCAGCGCCTGCAGCGTCCGCTCGCGCCGCCCCTCCGGTGCCAGCGTCGGCGGCACGCCGCCGCCATC
>JBATRI010000017.1:0-6586 GCA_049292515.1 Geminicoccaceae bacterium | reverse complement strand
GTGCAGCAAGGCCGATGGCTACGCGACCTATGCGCCCGGCCGGTCGTGCGGCTGCCGTCAGGCGGCCCGGCGCTGCGCCTGGCGGTTCAGGGCCCTCGGCAGCGGGGCAGGGGTGATGTCGGGTTCGGCCGTGCACGTGCGAGGCGTCGTTCCGGACGGCGTCAGCGGTGCGGGCTCGGGCGTACGCGTCGCTGGGATGCCAGTCAGCGGCGACGGCGGCGCGGAGCAGTACCGGCTCCCGGGCGTCGTTGTCGGGTGGGGCGTGGCGGGTTCCGTCGGGGCTACTGGCGGCCTACCGGGGTGAAGGAAAGGGCTGCGGGCATGGGTGGGCTCCGGGTGAGCGATGGACTGTTGCGATTATCCCGTTATAGTTGAAGGAGGTCAAGGATCGTGGTCCTATAGATTTTCCCTGCCTGCCCTGGTCGACCCCGCGGCGGCCGATCGGGGGACCATCGCGCCACTCGCCGGGTGATGAGCCGGTCGCCGCGCAACGCGCGCGGGCGCACGGTCAGGTGGCGGGCACGAAGTCGAGCACCAGTGGCCGATGGTCAGAAACTTCCGGCTGCGCCACCACCGCGAATCCGTCGACCCGGACCTGGTCGTTCACCAGCAGATAGTCCGCGTAGCGCGGCTCCTTGCGGTAGTGGGAGGTTCGCGTGTCGGTGTAGCCGCGGCCGGTGACGAGGTCGGCGAGGCCGAGATCGCCGAGCATCCGCAGGGTTGCGCTGCCGGGGAGCACGTTGAAGTCGCCGGCGGCGAGCACGGCGTCGCCCGGTCGGCTGGCAGCGCGGATCAGGCCCTTGAAGCGCTCCGCCTGCACGAGCCGGGCGGCCGTATCGGCCTTGCCGGCGGGGTCACGCAGCCCGTGCATCTGGGCGATGGTGACCGGGCGATGGGCGGCATGGTCGAAGATCCGGACCACATGGGCGTTGCGGGCTCGCGGGTGCGGGCCCCAGCCGGCAGCAGCATAATCGCCGTGCACGAAGCCCTGGGCCTGCCCGATCACGACGAGGTCGCGGCGGACGAAGGTGGCGAGGCCCCATTCGGTGCCGACCGGCTCGTCTCCATAAAAGAGATCGCCGTTGGCGGCTGCACAGAAGAAGGCCTGGTGGGACGGCAGGGCATGGCTGACCTCGCGGAACAGGTTCGCCCACTGCAAGAGCTCGACCCCGTCGTCCCGGTAGGTGAGCCATTCGTGCAGGCAGCCGGGGGCATGGACGACCTCCTGCAGGCAGACCACGTCGGCCTGCGCGGAGCGAAGGTACTCGACCAGCGGCCTGCCCAGGCGACCGCCCCAGCAGTTCAGAGAGAGGAGGCGCATGCGCGGCTGTGTATTCGCTCCAGCGGAGACTTGGCAAGGCGCCATAGCGGGGTGTCGGCCGGAGCCCCGTGGACGACACACCGGCGCAGGTGATCCGGTGGCACAGCCCCAGCCAATGGACTAGACTGCGGCCATGGCGACCAGCACCCGAGCGATCCCCACCACGTCGGCCGGGTTCCTGGCCTGGGAGAACCGCCAGCGGCTGCGTTACGAGCTGGTGGGCGGCGTGGCCCGCGCGATGAGGGGCGGCACGGTCGGGCACAACCTGCTGGCCGGGCGCATGCTCACAGCCCTGCAGACGCAGCTCGGCCCGGGCTGCACCGCGCATCAGAGCGGCCTGAAGGTCAGCTCGCCGGCTTGCATGGTGACCTATCCCGACGTACTGGTCCGCTGCGGCCCCTTCGACGAGGATGCGACCGAGGCCGACATCCCGGTGCTGATCGTCGAGATCCTGTCGCCCAGCACCCGACGCGAGGACCTGATCCGCAAGCGCTACGGCTACCAGGCGATCCCATCCCTGCGCTGGCTGCTCTATGTCGAGCCGAAGAAGGTCCAGGTCGAGGTGGTGACGCGCGAGGGGGATAATAGCTGGCGGTCGGTGTTCGTCACGGACCCGAAGGCCACGATCAGGCTGGAGGGGTTGGGGGTGAGTTTGAGCGTCAGGGAATTGTATATCGGCTTGACGGCGGCGAATTAGATGAGATGCGTCAGTTTATGGACGTTAAATCTACTCGATACGTTGAATAGTGATGATCCATCCATGTAATAGATAGCCAATAGACGGCGAAAAATAACATAATTTTGTATTGATCGCGAATGGAGATAGCGGATGTTAAAACAAATGACAGCGAGCGTAGGTGGTGGCGATATGCCACCTGAGCAAACAGATCGTGTGACTACATTAATTATTAATTTTGAAGATCAGTTAAAAATAGTCGTTGATTCCAGTAGAGTGCCGAGAAGATTAATACGACCTCTTCTTCCAGGTTCTATGTTCTGTGGGGCTCTAGAAAATAGAATATTTATTGGTTATAGTCCGCATCTTGGAATGCCAACGTGCGTGTTCGCATTGCTGCACTCATCAGGTGTGCCTAGTATTCAAAATTTCTACAATTATCTATCTGACACATTTGGCCAAAACTTTTCCGTTGTCGAACTGGATATGAGTTGGCTTGAGTTACCGAATGATCATCGAAAGGCAACGCTTGCAGCGGTGGCAAAGCAGGTTATACAAGCCGAACTGGTGCATCATCGAAGGGAAACGGAAGTGATACCTTTTAATCCGATCTTCGGCCCGAATCGCTTTCCGCTTCAGGAGAATCTGGTATTTGTTATAATGCCATTCAGTGAAAAGTTAACAGACATTTATATGCAATTCGTAAAACCAACTGTGGAGTCTAAGAGTATGATTTGTAGAAGGGCTGATGATATTACATCGAATAATATAATTATAGCCGATATATGGAAATCTATTTGTGAAGCAAGATTTATAATCTCGGACATTACAGATCTGAACCCAAATGTGATGTATGAACTTGGTATAGCTCATACATTAGGCAAGGAAACAATTCTGATGAAGCAAAAAGATACGAGCACAAAGTTCCCCTTCGATATAGCGCATATAAGGATAATTGATTACCAGGATACAGCAGCTGGAGGTAATGCACTAAGAGTGAAGCTTGCAGCAACAATTGACAGCGTTACTGAAAAAATGAACTCAAAGCATTTTGTAGTTAGTTAAACAGTTATCATGTGCCGCGCTCCTCTCCGGAACGAAGCGCAGCTAAGAAGTCCTCGGTCGACGTCGCGATAGGGAAGGCCTGGTAGCCGCGGCACTCATCGCACCTCGATCTGCTGCACGCCGACGAACCGCGGCAGCCGCTCGCGCAGCGCAGTGTCTTCCTCCAGCAGCAGCCCGATGACCTCCTCGAGATTCGTGCGCAGCTCGTCGAGGCTTGCAGCCTGGGTGTGCGCACCGGGCAGGCCGGGCACCACGGCGACATAAAGCTGGGTCTCGGGATCCTGCTCGACGTAGGCGGTGACGCTCGTCATGGGCTTCGTACCAAAGGTTGGGGCAGGGGTTGCTGGGCTCCAGAAGGGCGGCCGAGTTCACCGTGCCAAGGCACCATTGGGGGCCGCTACGCTCCGAATAGGGTCGGGACGTCGATCCGCAAGGTCGGGACGAGCGTCGGTGTGAGGTTGCCGCTGGCAACCGCCTGCCGCTCGGTATAGCCTCCCGGGCCGGGTTGCCGACAGACGTCGATGGTGCGGCCGCGCAGATCCACGATCCACACCTCGGGCACGCCGTGGCGGGCATAGAGCGCCAGCTTCGGGCCGCGATCGTAGGCGAGCGAGCTGTCGGCGACCTCGACCAGCAGCAGCACGTCGGCGGGGGTCGGATGGCTCGTCATGTAGTCGTCCGCGCGCGGGCGGAGCAGCATCAGGTCGGGCTGGGGCTCGTTGTGCGCGTCGAGGCGCAAGGATCCTTGGACGCTGACCAGGACACGACCTTCAGCCAGGGCCTGTGCGACGAGTCTTGTCAGGCGCGTGGTCATACCGCCATGCGCGCTGCCGATCGGGGCCATCTCGATGATCTCCCCGTCGATCAGCTCGACCCGGTCCTGCGCCGCGAGGATGCCGGCCTCGGCCATGCGGTAGTAAGCGTCGACGTCGAAGCGGCGGCGGGTAGGTGTGTCGGGGCGGTCGAGAATGGCCTGCATCGGTTGGACTCTCCGAACCACTGGCGGTATTGTACCCAATCCGGTGGCCGTATGACAGTGCCGCCTCCACCAGCGCCACCTCCGGCCGGCTTCGTACCAGGAGCTGTCAGCCTCTCACCATACAGACTATCCGACCGCTAAGCCCCGATCAGCGCCGACACATCGATCCGCAACGTCGGCACGAGCACCGGCGTAAGCTCGCCCGTGACCACCGAGCGCTGCTCCGCGTAGCCTCCAGGGCCAGGCTGCCGACAGACGTCGACAGTGCGGCCGCGCAGGTCGACGATCCACACCTCGGGCACGCCGTGGCGGGCATAGAGCGCCAGCTTCGGGCCGCGGTCGTAGGCCAGCGAGCTGTCGGCGACCTCGACCAGGAGCAGCACGTCGGCGGCGGTGGGGTGGCCGGATTCGTAGAAGTCCGCGCGCGAGCGGAGCAGCATCAGGTCGGGCTGTGGCTCGTTGCGACGGTCGAGGCGAAGTGGCCCCTGGACGCGCGCGATCGCCTGGCCCTCGGCGACGATCCGGGCGACCAGGCTGGTCAGGCGATCCACCTTGCCGCCATGCGGCGCACCGATCGGGGCCATCTCGATGATCTCCCCGTCGATCAGCTCGACCCGGTCCTTCGGCGACAGGATACCCACCTCGGCCATGCGGTAGTAGGCGTCGACGTCGAAGCGGCGGCGGGTCGGGGTAAAAGGGCGGTCGAGGATGGCCTGCATCGGCTGGGGTCTCCGAACCACTCGCTTTATTCTACGCGATTCGGCGGCCGTGGGACAGCGTGGCCTCAGCCGGCCTCCACCCGCGCCGATCCCTGTCGGCGCCACAGGTCGGCGTAGAGGCCGCCCCGCGCCAGGAGGTGGGCGTGGGTGCCGCGCTCGACGATGCGGCCGTGGTCGAGGACCAGGATCAGGTCGGCGTCGACGATGGTGGCGAGGCGGTGGGCGATGACCAGGGTCGAGGTGCCGTGGCCGAGGTCGCGCAGGCGGCGCTGGATCGCCTGCTCGGTCGCACTGTCCAGGGCCGAGCTGGCCTCGTCCAGGATCAGGATGCGCGGCCGCTTCAGGATCGCCCGGGCGATCGCCACCCGCTGCTTCTCGCCGCCGGACAGCTTGAGGCCGCGCTCGCCGACCAGCGTCTCGTAGCCGTCGGGCAGGCTGGCGATGAAGGCGTGCAGCTCGGCCGCGCGGGCGGCGGCCTCGATCTCGGCCGGGCTGGCGTCAGGGCGGCCGAAGGCGAGGTTGTAGCCGATCGTGTCGTTGAACAGCACCGTATCCTGTGGGACCACGGCGATGGCGGCGCGCAAGGAGGCCTGGGTCACGTCGCGCAGGTCGTGGCCGTCGATCAGGACCCGACCTTCGGTCGGGTCGTAGAAGCGGAACAGCAGGCGGGCGATAGTCGACTTGCCGGCCCCGGTCGGGCCGACCAGGGCCAGGCGCCGGCCGGGGGCCAGCTCGAAGGCGACGTCGCGCAGGATCGCCCGGTCGGGGCCGTAGGCGAAGGAGACCCGCTCGAAGGTGATCGCTCCCGGGCCGGCGGGAAGCGGGACCGCACCAGGGGCGTCCTGCACCTCGGGCTCCTCGGCCAGCAGCTCCAGCAGCTGCTCGAGGTCGACGAAGGCCTGCTTGATCGAGCGATAGAGCTGCCCCAGCCGGTCCATCGGCCGGGCCAGCTGCAGCAGGTAGCTGTTGACCAGGACCAGCTCGCCCACGCTCATGCTGCCCGCGGTCACCCGGCGCACCGCCAGCAGCAGGATCAGGCCGGTGCCGCAGGCAAGGATGCTCACGAACACGACACCGGTCAGGCTGCGGAAGGTCAGCGCCTTGACGGTCAGCCGCTCGACCTCGGCGAGGCTCCGGTCGTAGCGCTCGGCCACGTGCTGCTCGTTGCCGAAATACTTGACCGTCTCGTAGTTGAGCAGGCTGTCGATCGCCTTGCCGTGCGCGGTCGAGGCCTCGACCACGGCCTTGCGCTGGTGCGTGCGCAGCCATTCGGAGCCGGCCACCAGCGTGGTGCCGTAGAGCAGGATGGTCACGATCAGGATCGCCGTGAACACGGCGTCCAGCCGGGCCAGCATGACGATGGCGACGAAGACGATCTCGGCCGCCAGCGGCAGGATCAGGAACACACCGTCGAACAGCAGCTCGCGGCCGCCGTTCAGGCCGTTCTCCAGCACGCGGCTGATCTGGCCGGTGCGGCGGGCGAGGTGGAAGCTCAAGGAGAGGGCGTGCAGGTGCTCCAGCGCCTGGCGGGCGAGGCGGCGGCGGGTGCGCTGCTCGATCGGCCCGTAGAGCGCCCAGCGCAGCTCGTTCAGCATCTTGGCCAGCCATTGCACGGCGACGTAGGCCATGACGATCGCCGCCGGGGCGGCGAGGGCGGCGTGCCCGGGGGCCAACCCGTCGACCGCGCGCGCGAACAGCAGCGGCACCAGCGCGTTGACGAGGGCGGTGCAGGCGAGGAGGCAGACGGTGCCGACGATCCGCAGCCGCAGCGCCGGCTCGGCCTCGCCCCAGAAGACGCGCAGCAGCCGGCGCATGGCGGCCCGGTC
>JBATRI010000016.1:0-11636 GCA_049292515.1 Geminicoccaceae bacterium | reverse complement strand
GTCAGCGCGCAATATCTGGTCGGGCACGGCATCGCCGCCGAGCGGGTGGCGGTCCGCTTCCATGCCGGCGTGCTGGCGCCCCCCGGCCAGTCGGACGCCGTGGCGTTCGAGCTGTTGTGCTGCTCGCCGGGCGGCGACGGCTAGACCAAGCTGCCCGTCTCGCCGGAGCCGGTACCGGGCGCCAGGACGCGGGCAATCCGCTCCAGCGCGCTGCGCAGATGGCTGTGGGTCGGTGGTGCGGAGAGCGAAATCCGCACGGCTCGCGGCGCCACGCCGCGGCCGATGAAGAAGCGCTCGGCCGGCGTCACCAGCACGCCTGTCCGCGCCAGCGCCAGGGCGGCCTCGCCGCTGCTCCAGGGTTCGGGCAGGCGCAGCCAGACGTGCAATGCCGTGGGCTGTGAGCGCACGTCGAGCCCCGACAGCAGCTCCTGGGCCAGATGCTGCCGCCTCGCCATCTCCCGCTGCTGCTGGATCTGCGCCTCGGCGACCAGACCGGTCTTGTGTGCCCGCACGAACAGTTCCGCCGCCAGCGGCGTGTAGCCCAGGGACAGCTCACGCTGCGTCGCCAGGACCTCGCGCAGCAGCCGGTCGGGCCCATGGATGAAGCCGACCCGCAGCCCCGGCGCCAGGAACTTGGACAGGCTGGTGAGAAAGACGGTCCGCTCGGGTGCCAGACTCGCGAAGGCAGCCGGCCGGTCGGGGACCAAGGGCCCGTAGACGTCGTCCTCGATCAGGATCAGGTCGAGCTCGCGGGCGGTGGCCACGATGGCTTCGCGCCGCGCCAAGGGCATCAGGATCGTCGTCGGGTTGTGCAGGCTGGGGCTGATGACGACCAGCTTGGCCCCACGCTGGCGCGCGGCCACCGCCAGTGCTTCCGGCAACAGGCCATGCTCGTCCATGGCGACCGGCTCGAGATGCTGCCCCAGCCGTGCCGTGAGATTGCGCAGGGCGACATAGCAGAGCGCTTCGGCAAGTACGGTGTCGCCGGGGCGCGCCAGCGCCAGCAACGCCGCCGCCAGCCCACCCTCCGCACCGTTGGTGAGAATGACTCGCTCGAGATCCGTGGCAATTCCCAGATGCTCGAGCCAATCCGCGGCGACCTGGCGATGCCGCCGCGTGCCCGCGGCGTCCGGGTAGCGCAGCAGGTCCGCCAGCACCTCGACCGCGGTTTCCTGCGTCGGCATCAGGTCACCCAGTCCGGCCTGGGCCGTGGTGGGTGCTGGAAAGTTGGTGGTCAGATCGATCAGGCCGTCGCCGGCCTCGAGCTGCCCGACGACTTCGGCCGGTGCGGCGACCTTGCCGAGCACGTAGGTGCCACGCCCCACCTCGCCCCGCACCAGGCCGCGCTGGGCCAGGAGGTCGTAGGCCCGGCCGACCGTGCCGACGGTGACGGTCAGCCGATAGGCCAGATCACGCTGCGGCGGCAGGCGCTCGCCGTGCCCCAGGCGACCTTGATCGATGGCCTCGGTGAGTGCGTCCGCCAGGGCACGATAGGCTGGGCCGGAGCGTTGCTGCAGGTCGGTGGGCTCGATTGTCATGGTGGCAATGTTATAATTGACTCCAAGTTGCCGTCAAGATTGTATCGCATCGTCCTGTAACCAACTGGCCGAGCAACGACGATGGCTATCGGTAGAATCGAATCAATACGCTTATTCACGAATCAATCTTCAAGACCCGGCAGTCTGGCCGTCCGCCTGACGGCTGTTCTGGAGACCTGGGCCGAGCGGCGCCGGCAGCGTCTGACCCTGCAGGGCTTGAGCGATTACGCCCTGAAGGATATCGGTCTCAGCCGCAGCGAGGCGGAACGCGAAGCGCGCAAGCCGTTCTGGCGCGGCTGATCCAGGGGGGAGGGCGATGCGGTACTCGTATGTGACCTGTGACGTCTTCACCGAGCGTCGTTTCGGCGGCAACCAGCTGGCGGTTGTGCCCGATGCCGCCGGCCTGAGCACCGAGCAGATGCAGACGATCGCCAACGAGTTCAACTACTCGGAGACGACCTTCGTGCTGCCGCCGCGCGACCCCGCCCATCTGGCCTGCGTGCGGATCTTCACGCCCAGATCCGAAATGCCGTTCGCCGGGCATCCGACCGTGGGCACGGCTCTCGTCCTGGCATGGCTGGGCCGTGTGCCGCCCGGTGGCGCGATCGTGCTCGAGGAGCTGGCCGGGCCGGTGCCCGTGCAGGTGGAGCTGGCGGATGGTCGCCCAGGCATGGCCGAGTTCGCCGCACCTGTGGCACCGACCTGTGGCCGGCCCCAACTGGCCGCATCGATCGGTCTCGGGCTCGCGGCGGAGGATATCCTGACGGCGGGCGGGCTGCCTTGCGTCGCCTCCTGCGGGGCGCCGTTCCTGCTGGTCGAGGTCGCCGGGCTGGACGCCCTGGGCCGGGCCCGGCTCGACGCCGCCAAGGCGTTGCCCGATGGCGCCAAGGGGGTGTTCCTGTTCACCCGCGAGACCGGCGACCCCTCGTTGGACGTGCGGGCGCGGATGTTCGCACCGCATGACGGCATCGCCGAGGACCCCGCGACCGGGAGCGCGGCCGCTGCGTTCGCGGGCTACCTGGCCGGTCGCCCGGATGCCGCCCAGGGCTGGCATCGCTGGCGCATCGGGCAGGGGTTCGAGATGGGCCGGCCGAGCCTGATCGAGACAAGGGCGCGACGTGAGGCGAACGGGGTAGTCGAGGTGCGGGTCGGCGGTGCCGCCGTGCCGGTAGCCGAAGGCAGCATCGAGGTGGATGCGTGAGCGATGCTGCCGCAGCACCTGCCCGGCCGCCGGTCACGTTCACGGCTGCGGGCGCGGTGCGCGGCGCGCGCGCCATCCTGCCGATCGTCCCCGGCGCCATCGCCTTCGGCCTGATCTACGGCTTCCTCGCCGGCGAGCGTGGCCTCAGCCTGCTCGAGATCGGCCTGATGAGCATGCTGGTGTTCGCCGGCGCCTCGCAGTTCCTGGCCCTTGAGCTGTGGGGGCATCCGCTGCCGGTGGCGGGCCTCGTGCTGGGGGTGGCGATCCTCAACCTCCGGCACATGCTGATGGGCCCGGCGCTGCTGCCGTGGCTGGCCCATGTCCGCCCCGTCCAGGCCTATGCCAGCCTCTATTTCATGACCGATGAGAGCTGGGGCGTGAGCGTCGCCGAGGAGCGCCGCGGCGGCAGGGATGCCGCCTTCCTGCTCGGCGCCGGACTCGGTCTCTACGTTTTCTGGGTCGCTGCCACGGTGCTCGGCCGTGCCGCCGGCGACCTGTCCTACCTCGTCGAGCAATGGGGTCTCGACTACCTCACCACGGCTTTCTTCGTGGCGCTGCTGGCCGGCTTCTGGCGTGGCCGCAAGGACGCCATCCCATGGCTGGTGGCAGGAGGCATTGCCGTCGCCGCCAAGTGGACCCTGCCGGGGACGTGGTACATCGTCCTGGGTGCCGTGACCGGCAGCCTCATCGGCGCCTGGCGGGAGAAGGCGTGAGCGGTACCAGCCTCCTGGCCATCGTCCTCATGGGCCTGGTCACCTACGCCTCGCGCGCCGGCGGGTTCTGGCTCGCCCGCCGGGTGACGCCCGGGCGGTTCATGCGCGCCTGGCTCGAGCATCTGCCGGGGGCGGTGTTCACCGCCATGGTGGCGCCGATGGTGGTCGGCGCCGGCCCCGCCGGCTGGCTTGCCGCCGGCGCCGGCTTCGTTGCAATGCGCCGGACCGGTCACTTCCTGATCGCGGTCGCGGCCGGCTTGGCCGTGTACATCGTGGCCAAGCGGCTAGGCTTGGCTGGCGTCTAGCGCGGGCGCAACCGTCGCGGTCCGCCTGCTCTTCCGCCAGGCGCTGGGGCTCATGCCGGTCACCCGCTGGAATTCGCGGTTGAAGTTCGACTTCGTCTCGAAACCGACCGCCAGCATGATCGCCGTGACCGTGGTGTCGCTTTCCGCCAGCAGCCGGCAGGCCTCGTCCACCCGGTAGCCGTTGACGAACTGCGAGACGTTCAGGCCGAGCTGACCGTTGACCGCCGCCGACATGCGGCGCAGCGGTACGCCCAGCCGTTTGGCGAGCCGTGCCGCATCGATGGTCGGGTCCGTGTAGAGGGCCGTCGACGCCATGAGGTCGCGCAGGCGCCCGACCAGCGCCGCATCCGCCTCGGCATCGAGTGCGGGCTTCGGCAGTACGCGTGCCGCCAGCGTGCCCAGCATCCGTTGCGGCGCCAGGGCCAGCAGCAGCACGAGCGTCGCCACCGCGAAGACATGCGCGCCGACGATGGGGGTCAGTGGTATATGCCCGCCGCTGGCGACAACGCCTACCAGGATCCATGCGTCGACGGCCGCACTGACCAGCATCAGCCCGGCGATGACCAGGAGCTGGCGCCGGGTGTCGCCGACCGTGGCCGCATCGAGGGGCGTGAACGCCGCCGCCCCGGCTCGAAACAGGCGCAGCAGCAGCCCGGCATAGACAATGTAGCTCGACGCTACCGCCAGATCGACCGGCCACGACCAGCGCGGATCGGTGGCGGCCACGACTGCGGCCGCCACGGCGAGGACGGGTGTGCCGTGCCGCGCCCAATCCTTC
This sequence comes from Geminicoccaceae bacterium, assembly GCA_049292515.1. Lineage (GTDB taxonomy): Bacteria > Pseudomonadota > Alphaproteobacteria > Geminicoccales > Geminicoccaceae > Benzoatithermus. Next base: position 7,101 of record JBATRI010000016.1, on the reverse strand, counting down.
CAGCCCAGCGTCGGCGGCGAGGCGGTCATGCTGCGAAAGCCGAGCCACGCCAGCGGCGGCAGCATCATCGCCAGCACTGGCTGCAGAGCGCCGGCAGCATCGAGGCCGTAGCCGAAGCGCAGGCCGACAGCCAGCGCCCGCAGCGCCATGACCGCGAACAGCGCCGCAAAGATGGTGCGCGCCGCCGGCACGCCCTGCGCGGTGACGAGGACGCGCAGGGCAACGATGCCTGCCAGCAGGGCGGTGATGAACGGCAGGGGAAAGGGCAGGGCGCTCATGATCGACGGTCCGGCGGTCCGCGGGGCCGATAGCACGGCGCGCGGCCGGCTGTCCCCGCCATTGAGCCGGTGGCCTGGATCGCGATTCGAACCGTCCTCGATTGCGATCGAGGTCGCGCCGCGGTGCAGCGAAGCCGAAGGACGGGCCGGTCCTCCGACGTTGGAGGCCCGAACCAGAGGTCCTTCGATGAAGCTGCTCCGCTCCTTGCTCACCTTCGCCCTGGTCTGTGCCGCCGCGACATCGGTCGCCGCGGCCGACCGCGTCGGAACCCGCAGCTTGGCGGTGCCGGCGCCACATCGCGTCGGCACGAGCCTGAATGTCACCGTCTGGTATCCGGCTGCCGCCGGCGGCAAACCCGTCCTCGTCGGCGACGATCGGCTGTTCAAGGGCACGGCTGCCTGGCAGGACGCGCCACCGGCCGCAGGCCGCTTCCCCCTGGTGCTGGTCTCGCACGGCTCGGGTGGCAACATCGAGAGCCTGGGCTGGATCGCGTCGTCCCTCGCCGCCAGGGGCTTCATCGTCGCCGGCCCGAATCATCACGGCACCACCCGCGGCAACTCCACGCCGATCGACACGACCAGGATCTGGCAGCGCCCCGCCGACCTGTCCGCCGTGCTCACGGCCATGATGGCGGATCCCGAATGGGGCCCGTACATCGATCCAGGCCGGATCGGTGCGTTTGGCTTTTCGCTGGGCGGCCACACGGCGTTGGCGATCGGCGGCGCCCGCGTGACGGCGGAGGCCTATGCGCGCTACTGCGACGAGGAGGTGACCATGCCGGACTGCGTCTGGTTCGCCAGTGGCGGCGTCGACCTTCGCGCGGTCGACAAGGCGCGGTTCGAGCAGTCCAACCGCGATCCGCGAATCAAGGCGATCGTCGCCATCGACCCGTCCATCGCCCAGGCGCTCACCCCCGAAAGCCTGCACGCGATGTCGGCACGGGCGGCGATCATCAACCTCGGCCCCCCGGGCCACATCCCCGTGTCGGTCGACTCGGCCTGGATCGCCCGGGCCATCCCGGGTGCGTCCTATGCGACGGTCGAGGACGCCGTGCATTTCAGCTTCCTCGCCGAATGCCAGCCCGGGGCGCGGGCGTTTCTGCAGGAGACAGGAGACCGTGATGCATTGTGCGACGACGCCGGTGGCCGGACTCGGGACCTCCTCCACACACGGCTGGCGGAGATGATTGCCGCCGCGTTCGACCACGACCTGGGAAACATGGCTGTGGGCCTGCAGGATCTCCGCAGCGACGATGCGGCCACGGGTCGGCATCTGCTCAGCTATGTCTGGTATCCGACCCGCTCCACGGCACCCACCTCCCGGATCGAGGAGAATGCCGTCCGCGTGGGCTTTCAGGCCATCCGCAATGCCGCGACGGCGCCGGGACACTACCCGCTCGTCGTGCTGTCGCATGGCTGGGGTGGAAATCGCGGCAACGAGGCCTGGCTTGCCGTCGAGCTCGCCACTCGGGGCGCCATTGTCGTGGCCCCCAACCATCCGGGGACCACGACCGGGGACACGCAGTCCGCCGAGACGCCCAAGCTCTGGGAGCGGGCCCGCGACGTCAGCCGCGTCATCGACGCCATGCTCGCCGACGGGCGTTTCGGGAACTTGATCGACCCGGCCCGCATCGCCGTGATCGGCCACTCGATGGGCGGCTACACGGCCATGGCCGTCGCCGGCGCTCGCCTCGATCCGGCGCTTGCCGCCCGGGACTGCGACGAGCACCCTGAGCTCGCCGCCTGCGAATGGTATCGCAAGCACCGGGTCGATGCCGCCCAGGCCGCGACCTACGCGCAGGACGTCGCCGATCCCCGCGTCAGGGCCGTCGTGTCGCTCGATCTCGGCTTCACGGGTGCCCTCACGCCGGGCAGTCTGCAAGCCATCGCCATTCCGGTGCTGGTCATGGCGGCAGGTAGCCGCAATCCGCAGATGAACGTCGCTCTCGAATCGCGCCGCCTCGCAGCACGACTGCCGCCCGCCACGACTTCCTATGTCGAGATCGCGGGCGCCAGCCATTTCAGCTTCATGGGCGAATGCAAGCCGGGCGCCTACGAGCTGCTCGCGGCGGAGGCACCGGGCGACGAGATCCTCTGCATCGACGGCGACATGGACGGTGGCGACACGAGTGGGCGCCAGCGAGCGGGCCTGCACGCGGCGATGCTGACGGAGATCGAGGCCTTCCTGCAGCAGGCCGGCATCCTTGCCGATGCTTCCGGAGAATGAGCGGTGGCGGTGGTCAGTCCGCCGCGCTGGCGGTCATGAGTGCCGGAAGGTCACTCGGGCTGGATGCCGGCCGTCCTGATCACCTCGCCCCAATGGGTGAGTTCCGCCTGCGTGAACTCGCCCAGCTCCTGCGGGCCCATGTGCACCGGGTAGGTACCGTGCTCCAGGGCTCGCTGCTGGAATGCAGCACTGTCAACCACCTTCGCCATCGCCGCCGCGAGCTTGTCGACGACCGGCTGCGGCGTGCCGGCGGGCGCGTAGACGGCGGTCCAGGCCTCCAGCTCGAAGCCCGGCAGGCCCGCTTCCGCGGCTGTCGGGATGTCCGGGAGCATGGGCAGGCGCCTGTCGCCGGCCAGCGCCAGCCCCTTGACGCTGCCATCCTTGAGATGGCCGGCGGCCGAGGGTGGGGTGGCGATGAGCAGGTCGACGGTGCCGCCCAGCAGGTCGATCATCGCCGGAGCGGTGCCCTTGTAGAACACCGGGACCATCTTGATCGCGGTGAGCTGCTGCAGCTGCACGCCGCCGATATAGCCGATGGAGCCCACGCCGGGCGCGGCGAAGTTGAGCTTGCCGGGATGCGCCCTCGCATACTCGATCAGCTCCCCGAGCGTGTCGACCGGCAGGCCCTTGCGCACGACGATCAGGTGCGGCGCCTTGATCGCGAGCCCGATCGGCATGAAATCTCGGATCGGGTCCCAGCCCAGCTTCTTGAACAGGAAGGGGTTGGCGACCTGGTAGCCGGAATAGGTGACGAGCAGCGTGTAACCGTCGGGATTGGCCCGGGCAACCTGCTGGATGCCGATATTGCCGCTGGCTCCCCCCTTGTTCTCGACCACGAACTGCCGACCCAGTTCCTGGCTCAGGCCCATGGCGAGCAGGCGCGCGGTAAGGTCCAGGATCCCGCCCGGCGCCACGGGCGCCACCATCGTCACCGGCCGGCTCGGGTAGCCCTCGGCCGCTGCGGATGATCGGACGGGCGGGAACGATGCCGCTGCCACGGTCGCGAGCGTCGCAGCCAGCATGAAGCGACGGGACGAGGTTGCCATGCTTGTTGCCCTACCGCCCGACCCGGACCCTCATTGCGATGCCCGTTGCTGTCAGCGATCGCAAGACTAGCCGAGCCCGGAGGCTGAGGCGACGCGCGCGGCCTCGCGGCTGTAGCCCTTGCTGCTCGCCAGCAGCTGCCGGCTGTAGGGGTGCTCGAGCGTGCCGGCGACGAGGTCGGCCGCAGTCGCGGCCTCGACGATGCGCCCCTGTCGCATCACCGCCAGCTCGCCGCAGACATGGCCGACCACCGCCAGGTTGTGGGAGACGAACAGGTAGGTAAGGCCGCGCCGCTGGCGCAGGTCGACCAGCAGATTGAGGATCTCGGCCTGCACCGACACGTCCAGGGCCGAGGTCGGCTCGTCGAGCAGGACGATCTCGGGCTCGACGATCAGGGCGCGGGCGATGGCCACGCGCTGCCGCTGCCCGCCCGACAGCTGGTGCGGGTAGCGGTAGCGGAAGGCGGGGCTCAGCCCGACCTCTTCCAGTGCCGCCTCGACCCGCCGCGCCGGCCGGTCGAGGCCCTGGATGCGGCACGGCTCGCTCAGTATCCGGTCGATCGTGTGCCGGGGATGCAGCGAGCCGTACGGGTCCTGGAAGACCATCTGCAGCTTGCGCCGTTCCGCCCGCGAGCGGCTGCGGCCCAGCGCCTCGCCGTCCACGCTGATCCTCCCCGACCAGCCCGGGATCAGCCCGGCGATGGCCCGCAGCACCGTGCTCTTGCCCGAGCCGCTCTCACCCACGAGGCCGAACGCCGACCCCCGAGCGACGGTGAAGCTGACCAGGTCGACGGCCCGCACGGTCTTGGCCCCCTCGCCGAAAGTGACGCTCAGCGCGTCCAGCTCGATCAAGACAGGTCCTCGAGCCAGGCCGGATCGCGGGTCAGCACCGGCAGGCGCTGCTGCGGCCGGTCGAGTCGGGGCAGGCAGCCGAGCAGGCCGCGCGTGTAGGGGTGCTTGGCCTCGTGCAGGTCCGCGGCCCGGCAGACCTCCACGATCCGGCCGGCATACATGATGGCCACCCGGTCGCAGAAGGTGGCGACCAGCTCGAGATCGTGGCTGATGAACATCAGCCCCATGCCGCGCTCGCTGACCAGGTCGTCGAGGATGGCCAGGACCTGCAGCTGCACCGTGACGTCGAGCGCCGAGGTCGGCTCGTCCGCGATCAGCAGATCGGGCTCGCCGGCCAGCATCATGGCGATCATCACCCGCTGGCCCATGCCCCCGGACAGCTCGTGCGGCCAGGACGCCGCCACCCGCTTGGTGTCGCGGATGCGCACGGCGCGCAGCAGCTCGCGCACCCGGTGCGTGGCGTCGCGACCGCGCAGCCGCTGATGGTCGCGCAGGCTTTCGGCGATCTGCTCGCCGACGCGCATCACCGGGTTGAGCGAGTATTTCGGGTCCTGGAGGACCATGCCGATCCGGCCGCCGCGCAGTTCGCGCCACTGGCCGCGGGTCGCCCGTTGCAGATCGATGCCCTCGAAGCTGAGCTCGTCGGCGGTGACGATGGCCTGCGGCGGCAGCAGCCCCATCACCGCCCGACCGACGGTCGATTTTCCCGAGCCGCTCTCGCCCACGATGCCCAGCTTCTCGCGCCCTACGGTCAGCGAGACGCCGCGCACGGCATCGACGAAGCCCGAACGGGTGGGGAAGGCGACCTTCAGCTTTTCAATGTTCAGCATCGGCAGCGATCATGGCCCGCCGATGGCGGCACGGGCAACCGCTTGTTGCAGGCTCAGCCGCCGTTGGTTGGGAAAGGGCCGAGTGCTGCCGCATGCCGCTCGACGCAGGCGAGGCCGAACGGCGTCACCGCCTCGGCGGGCATCCGGTCGTGGGCCGGCAGCGAGGCCCGCCTGGCAAAGATGCGTTTCCCGTAGGCGACCAGATGCTCGATGCCGCGCATCAGGAACACGCTCTGCGGCAGGATCAGCCGGTAGCCGTCCTCGGCGGCCGCCTCGTCGCCCGCCTGCCACGCCCGCCAGATCCGCACCGCGTGATCGACGATATCGGGTGCCAGCACGAAGCCCTGGCAGCCGGCGCGCAGCGAATCGATCATTTCCAGCCCGGCCTGCCCATTGAGCACGGTCAGCCGCCCGCCACCCGCATCGATCACGCGGCTGAGCTGGACCACCGGCATTTCCGCCTTGAGGTGCGTGATGTTGGGATGACGTGCCACCAGCAGGGCGATGCCGTCCGCGTCGAGCGCCTGTCCCATGAGCCCCGGCGCGTTCTGGATCGCCACCGGCACGGTGGCGGCGTCCGCGACGCGACCGAACATCCCCAGCAGTTCTCCGGCGGCATGGCTGCCGACCGACGGCGGCTGCAGGATCAGCCAGCCGGCCCCGGCGGCCTCGGCGGCGCGCGCCAGCGGCAGCTGCTCCTGCACCGAGTTGCCGTAGACGGTGACGCCCAGCGGAAGGCGACCGGCCAGATCCTCGGCGGTCCAGTCGATCAGCCGGCGACGCTCCGTCTCGGTGAGCTTCGCGACCTCGGTGGCCAGCCCCAGCACGACGATCCCATCCACGCCGGCAGCGATGCAGGCAGACACCTGTCGCCGCATGGCGGCACGGTCGAGCCGCTCCTCGCCGTCGAACAGCGCGTAGAGCACCGCATGGATGCCGGTGTAGCGCCGCCCGGTCACGCGATGGCCGCCTCGTAGCCCGCCTCGTCGACGGCGGCGATCAGTCCCGCCGGATCGACCGCGGGCGAAGCCTCGACGGTGGCCGTGCCCTGCTCGAGCTCGACGTCCGCACGCAGGACCCCCGGCACCGCTGCCAGCGCGTCCCGCACCGAGCGGACGCAGCCGTCGCAGCCCATGCCCTCGACGCGCAGCCTGATCAGCCGCGCCGCTGGTTCGTCCGCCATTCCCTGCCTCCCGATCTTTCGTCGGCGCGAGGTGACCGCGACACCGCGCCGGCGTCAAGCGCGCGACATTGGGTGGTCCACGCCGACCTATCGGTGCGTATGCTGGACATAGGCAGCGGCTGGTTGCATCGGGTGAGCGAGAGCATGGCGAACATGGGTGGGCCCAGGGCCTATTGGGTCACCGGGCCGGGGCAGGGCGAGCTCCGCCTTTGCGAACTGCCGGCTCCAGGCTCGGGTGAGGTCCGGGTGCGCAGCCTGTACTCGGCCATCAGCCGGGGCACCGAAGCGCTGGTGGCACTGGGTCGCGTGCCGCCGAGCCAGCATGGCGTCATGCGGGCTCCCTTCCAGGAGGGCGAGTTCCCGTTTCCGGTCAAGTACGGCTACGCCAATGTCGGCGTGGTCGAGGCCGGCGAGACCGGCCTGGTCGGCCGCGAGGTGTTCTGCCTCTACCCGCACCAGACCCACTATGTCGTCCCGCGTGCCGCCGTGACACCGCTGCCCGGCGGCTTGCCTGCCGCCCGGGCGGTGCTGGCCGCCAACATGGAAACCGCGCTGAACGCGGTCTGGGATGCCGCTCCGCGGGCCGGTGAGCGGATCCATGTCGTCGGCGCCGGGGTGGTCGGCTGCCTCGTCGCCTATCTGTGCGGCCGCATCCCCGGCACCGATGTCACGCTGGCCGACATAGCGC
>JBATRI010000015.1:0-3935 GCA_049292515.1 Geminicoccaceae bacterium | reverse complement strand
CGAGCCGGTCCAGCGGGTTGCCGGTCGGGTCCGGCACGATCGAGGCTGCCAGCCCGGGCAGGCGCCCCAGGCAGTCGAGCCAGAGCTCGAGATGGTCGCGCTCGAAGCCGCGCACCGCCGCATGATCGCGCTGCGCCCAGGCCTCCAGGGCCGCCATCGCCCCAGCGATGCTCTCCTTGCCAACCTTCATCCCGCGGCCGATGCCCCAGTTCTGCAGGAACGCGGCACGGACCAGGTCCTTGCGCCCGGCGACGATGCCGGCCGTCGGCCCACCCAGGAACTTGTGCGAGCTGTAGACCGCGATCGCGGCGCCGGCGGCGAGGAAGCCCACCAGATCGTATTCAGACGCCGCGTCGACGATGACCGGCACCCCAAGCGCGTTGCAGACCCGACAGAACTCCGGCAGCGGGATCTGGCCGAAGCCCACCGCATGGTGCGAGACCACGTAGACGGCGGCCGCCGTCCGGGGTCCGATCAGCCCTTCGAGATGGTAGGGCCTGGCATAGGTGGCCGTGCCCACCGGCACCACCTTGGCCCCGGCCAGCCGGATCGCCTGCTCGACCGGGGCGCCGTAATAGACCATGTGGCCGGTCTGGATCAGCACCTCGTTGCGCTCGAAACCTGCCGTGTCGGGCAGGCGCTCGATACGGGCGAGGTCCGCGCCGGTCATGCAGCCCGCCACCGCCACCGTGATGCCGGCCGAGGCCGAGGCCGTGATCGTCCCGGCCTCGGCGCTGCACGCGGTGGCGATCACGGCCGACGCCTTGCGGTGCAGGTCGGTGATCTCGACGAACTCGGGCAGCACCCGGCTCATCAGCTCGATCGCCTCCGGCACCACGATCGACGCCCCCAGCGAGGTCATGGTGCCGGAGGCGTTGATCACCCGGCGCAGGCCGAGCTCGGTGCGGATGTCGGGGCGGTTGGAGAGCATGGTCGCGGTCAATCCTTGGGGAGCGGGGCGCGGCCGAGGCGGGCCTGCCCAAAACGGGCGAGAAAGGCGGTCAGGCGCTCGTTCTGCGGCGCGTCGAAAATCTCGGCCGGCGTGCCGCGTGCGGTGATCCGGCCGCCGTCCATGAACACGACCCGGTGGCTGATCTCGTAGGCGAGGCTCATCTCGTGGGTGACCACCACCATGGTCATGCCCTCGTCGGCCAGCTGCTGCACCACCGTCAGCACCTCGCCCACCAGCTCCGGGTCCAGCGCCGAGGTGATCTCGTCGAGCAGCAGCACCTTGGGCTCCATGGCGACCGCCCGGGCGATGCCCACGCGCTGCTGCTGCCCGCCCGAGAGCTGCGCCGGCAGGCTGTCCAGCTTGTGCCCGAGCCCCACCCGCTCGAGCCAGCGCTCGGCCAGGCCCCGCGCCTCCATCCTTGGCAGCCGGCGCACCTTGGTCAGGCCGAGCATCACGTTCTCGACCGCGGTCAGATGCGGGAACAGGTAGAACAGCTGGAAGACCATCCCAGTCTGGGCGCGGATCGGCGCCAGCTCGCGCTCGCTGCGGCGGGTCCGCCCGGCCCCCGCACCGTCGCGGTAGCCGACCTCGACCCCGTCGACCTGGATGCTGCCCTCGTCGTAGAGCTCGAGCAGGTTGATGCAGCGCAGCAGCGTGGTCTTGCCGCCGCCGGACGGGCCGATGATGGTCACCACCTCGCCGCGATGCACGTCGAGGTCGACCGCCTGCAGCACGCGGTGGTCGCCGAACGACTTGCCGACATCCCGGATGCGCACGACCACATCGTCCGGCATGGGCTCGGGCACGGGGCTCATGTGGCGATGTAGGCGAAGCGCCGCTCGAGCCGGCGCGACAGGCTCGAGAGGCTGTAATTGATCACGAAGTAGATCGCGGCCCCCAAGAGATAGAGCGGCAGCGGCTCGTACATCCGGCCGACCACCTGCTGGATCGCCAGCATCAGGTCGACCACCCCCACCAGTGAGACCAAGGCGCTCCCCTTCACGGCGTCGGTGACGCTGTTGATCCATGGCGGCAGGAAGCGGCGCACCGCCTGCGGGAAGACAACGTAGACCAGCCGCTGCCCGAAGCGCAGCCCGATCGCCTTGGCCGCCTCCATCTGCCCGTGATGGATCGATTCGATCGCCCCGCGTGTCGTCTCCACCACCTGGGCGGTGGTGAACATGGACAGCGCCACGACCGCGGCCACGATGCTGGACAGGTTGATCTTGAGCGCCGGCAGCCCATAATAGATCGCGAAGATCAGGACCAGGATCGGGATGCCGCGGATGATGTCGCTGTAGCCGCGCACGGTCCAGCGCAGCGGCGCCGGCCCGTAGACGAGGATCACCCCCAGGGCCACGCCCAGCACCAGCGAGACCAGGACGACCAGCGCCGAGACCTGCAAGGTGACGGCGAGGCCCTTCATCAGGAACGGCAGCGCCTGCAGGGCTACGTCCATGGGATCAGCGCCGGATCGCGTAGCGCCGCTCGAGCAGGCGCAGGAGGAACAGGATGGTGTAGCCGGTGACGAGGTAGATCGGGGTCACCACCGCATAGACCTCGACGATCCGGAAGGTGCTGAAATTGATCCAGTTCGCGGCATAGGCCAGCTCCGGCACGGCGATGACGCTGGCGACCGACGTGTCCTTGAACAGCGAGACGAACGTGTTGCTCAACGACGGCAGCGCAATACGGAACATGGTCGGCAGCCGCACGTAGAGGAACCGCTGCACCGGCGTCAGGCCGATGGCCTTGCCGGCGTCGAGCAGGCCCTTGGGTACGGCGTCCAGCCCGGCGCGGAACACCTCGACCAGGTAGGCGCCGGCATAGAGCGAGAGCGTGATGATGAACGATTCGACAGGGCCGTAGCTGAACCCGCCCGCACTCGGGATGCCGTAGAACATCAAATAGACGAGCAGGATCAGCGGGACGTTGCGGATGAACTCGACATAGGCCGTGACCACGCGCCCGAGCCAGCGGGGGCCGTCGCTGTAGATGATGGCACCCAGGAGCCCGATGAAGACGCCGATGGCGACGCAGATCACCGCCAGCTCGAGCGACAGCACGAGGCCCCAGCCGATCTTGTCGAAATTGCGCCAGATCAGGGTGAAGTTGAAATGGTAGTTCAACCTCTCCCATCCCCTCCGCGCCGTGGCGGCATCCGCCCGCCCCTAGGACTTGGGCAGGCCGAACGGCCGCACGGGCGGCTTCAGGCCGAAGAACTCGTCGACGGCCGGGTCGAAGATTTCGTTCTGGTGGCCGAACATCGCGACGTTGAACGTGGTGTCGACGAACTGCAGCCAGTCGAGATCGCTCTGCCGGAGTGCCGCCGAGTAGAGCATCGAGTTCCAGCTGAAGCCCGCATCGGCGTACTTGTCGGGCTGACGCTTGGCCAGCCACCACACCGTCGACAGATCGACCGCCGCCGCGTCGGCGCGGCCGGCCTCCAGCGCCTGGATTACGTTGGCCTGGGTGTCGAGCTGCAGCACCTGCGCTTCGGGCAGCACCTTGTGCACGCTGACCTCGGCATCGACGTTCTGCAGGATCGAGATCTTGGTCTCGGCTCCGCCGGCCTGCAGCACCTCCCACTTCTCGCGCGGGCTGCCGGGCTTGCTCAGGAGCGCCACGCCCTCGATGTAGTAGGGCCGGCTGAAGTTCACGAGCTGCGCCCGGTTCGGCGACACGGTCATGAACTGGATGGTGATGTCGACCTTGCCGGAGATCACGTTGGGGATCCGGGCCGCCGGGTCCTGCAGCACGAACTCGACCTTGGTCTCGTCGTCGAACAGGCCCTTGGCCAAGATCCGGGCCATGGCGATGTCCATGCCGGTGAGCTTGCCCTGGTCGTCCTCGAAGTGCCACGGCGCGTTGGTCGAGCCGGTGCCGACGATCAGATGGCCGCGATCCAGCACCGTGCGCAGCTGGCTGTCGCCCGCCGCCTGGGCATAGGCCTGCCGCGGATCGGCCAGCGTCGCAGCCGCGG
>JBATRI010000014.1:0-8214 GCA_049292515.1 Geminicoccaceae bacterium | reverse complement strand
GGCATGAAGGCCACCATGCTGGCGCACGACCTGATCGCCGCGGGCTCGGCCGACTACGTGCTGGCCGGTGGCATGGAGTCGATGTCGAACGCGCCCTATCTCCTGGCCAAGGCCCGCAGCGGCTACCGGGTCGGGCATGATCGCGTGCTCGATCACATGTTGCTGGATGGCCTGGAGGACGCCTACGAGACCGGCCGCTCCATGGGCGATTTCGGTGAGGCGACGGCGCAGGCTTATCAATTCACACGCGCCGAGCAGGACGCCTACGCGGTGGAGACGCTGACCCGCGCCCGCCGGGCCGTCGAGGGCGGCGCCTTCAAGGACGAGATCGTGCCGATAGCCGTCCCGGCCAAGGGTGGCGATCGGCTGGTCGAGCACGACGAGAATCCGCTCAAGGTCCTGCCCGAGAAGATCCCGACGCTGAAGCCGGCGTTCCGTCGCGACGGCACCATCACCCCGGCGACGTCCTCGGCCAATGCCGATGGTGCGGCGGCGCTGATCCTTACCCGGCGGTCGCTGGCCAAGCGGGACGGCCTGCCGATCCTGGCCGAGATCAAGGCGCACGCGACCCATGCGCAGGAGCCGGCTTGGTTCACCACCGCGCCGATCCCGGCCATCCGCAAGCTCCTGGACAAGGCGGGCTGGACCGCCAACGACGTCGATCTGTTCGAGATCAACGAGGCGTTCGCCGTCGTCGCCATGGCGGCGCAGCGTGACCTTGGCATCACGCGCGACCGACTCAACATCCATGGCGGCGCCTGCGCGCTGGGCCACCCGATCGGCGCCACCGGCGCCCGGCTGATCGTGACCCTGTTGCATGCGCTGGCGCGCGAGGGCCTGACCCGTGGCGTTGCCTCGCTGTGCATCGGCGGCGGTGAAGCCACGGCCATCGCGATCGAGCGCGTCCATTGACCGAACGGTGATCACCCCGAGCGGGCGATAGCGCCTATGACGTCGCCGGAGATCGGCGGCGCCAGGGCGGCTCGCCCATCGGGAGTGCGAGAGATGACATTCGGCTGGATGCGCGTGGGCTTGGGCCTGCTGGCGATGATGGCTTTTCTTGGCGAGGCGGAGGCCCAGTCGAGCCGGGTACGCGGCACCGTGGAGGCCGTCACGGCCGACGGCCTGACGGTGCGGGACTCCCAGGGTGCCGCGGTCTCGATGCAACTGGCGCCCGACTGGCGCGTCAGCGTGGTGGCGCCGATCGGCGTCGATGCGATCCAGCCCGGCAGCTTCATCGGCACGACCAACGTGGTCCAGCCCGACGGGTCGGGCCGGTCGGTCGAGGTGCACGTCTTTCCGCCGGGCATGAAGCCAGGCGAAGGGGACCGGGTGATGGACGAGGCGACCGGGACCAAGATGACCAACGGCACCGTCGGGCAGGTCGTGCGGGCCGGCGGTAGCTCGGAGCTGGATGTCGCCTACCCGGGCGGCCAGCGGCACATCGTGGTCCCGCCCGACGTCCCGATCATGTCGATGATGCCCGGCCAGCGCGACCTGGTGAAGCCGGGCACGCCGGTCGTCGTGGTGACGATGGCGGGGGCCGATGGCGTAAAGGTGGCGAGGTTCGTCATGGTCGGCATCAACGGTGCCACCCCGCCGACCTGACGCTCCGGCCAGTCGCGTCTCAGGCCGGCGGCAGCTTGCCGTCGTTCTCGAACAGCGCCTTGCGGATGCTGGACAAGCGCGGCGGCTGCTCGGCCATGAACGGCAGCGGCCGGCATTGGCGGATGGCCTCGATCCCCAGCCGCGCATGCAGCAGCGCGTTGCCGGCACCCTGGCCGGCACGGGCCGAGAGCAGGGCCAGCAGGCCGGCGCCGACATGCTCGACGGCGGCGTGGGTGACGACGTCGGCGAGGCCGGCCAGCGCCGCGTTGCGAATCGAGCCCCTGAGTAGGGCGATCGTCATCGTCGGCCCGGGCGCCATGCCGTAGAGCCGTGCGATGGTCCGGAACAGAATGCTGGTCCGCCACAGGACGAGCACGCCGTCGAGCAGGCCCAACGGGCTGAGGGCGGTGAGCAGGGCGATGTCGCGGCCGCTCTCCAGCACGAGCCGATAGGCGGCGCGGTCGATGGGGGCCAGTACCTGCCGCTCGAACAGCTGCAGCAGCTCGCCGTCGCTCATGGCATCATGGCGCTGCTCGTTGAAGTTCGCGATCTTGGCCACGAGCTCAGGCCGCTCGGAAAACTGGCCGGCGAGGGTGGCAAGCAGCGGCTCGGCTTCGCCATGCAGCTCGGAGACGGCGATCCGGTTCGCGGCCTCGCGGGTCGTCGCCCGCTTCGACAGGCGGCGCATGTCGGCCACCTCGCCGGTGGCGAAGGCCGTCAGCGCGAACAGCGCCATGGCCAGGAACACGGCAAACGGCCAGCCAAGCACCGGATCGACCGCCAAGAGGCTGGTCACGTAGTCGACCGCCTGGATGACGCCGGCGCCGACGACGCCCAGCGTGAACAGGCCCAACAAGCGCCCGGTCCATGGTCGCTTGCGCGGGGGAGGTCCCACCGTGGGCTCGCCGTCGGCCTCGGCCAGCGCGCGCTCGGCGGTGACCTCCTCGATGACCGTCGTGTCCGCCGCCGGGTCGAGCTCGAACGGCCGTAGGGGGGGGCGGTTCCTGGTCATGCCAGCTTGTCCCCGATTAGGAACTGGAGTGCCTGGTCGAGGTGGAGCTGCTGCCCGGCCGCTGCGGCGGTAAGCCGTTTCGGGGCGAACTCCTTGAAGCGGAAGCGGCCACTGGTCCAGTCCTCCGGTTCCGGCAGGTCCGGCGGGATCTCGCCCGGGAACAGTACCGTCTCGCGATCCTGGTCCTTGAGGCGGCCGCGGACGCAGGAGAGGATCTGACCGTGATGCTCGGTGCGCACGACGTCGGTCGAGCGCAGCGAGGCCAGCGTCAGCACCTCGGTCGTGATGCCCTCGTAGCGCGGCCCGCGGGCGGCTGGCTTGATCATCAGCTCCAGGAGATGCTTGAGCGCGGCGTGCTGGTTGGGGGCCACGTGATCGGCCTTGCTGACCGCGAACAGCAGCCGGTCGATCTTGGGCGCGAATAGCCGACGCAGCAGGCTCGAGCTGCCGTAGCGGAAGCTCTTGAGGATCTGCGCCAGGGTCTCCTGGGTGTCGGCGAAATGGGCCGGCCCCGCGTTCAGCGCGCCCAGCAGGTCGACCAGCACGATCTGGCGATCGAAGCGGCTGAAATGCTCCTCGTAAAAGCGGCGGACCACGTCCTCGCGGTAGCGCTCGAAGCGCCCGGCCATGCGGGCGCGGTTGGTGCCGATTCTGGTCTCGCCGGGAGGAAGTGGACAGAAGTGCAGCAGCGGCGAGCCTTCGAGGTCGCCCGGATTGGTGAACCGCCCGGGCTGCACCCGGCTCAGGCCGAGCTCGTGATGGCAGTGGAGAAGATAGCGGCGAAACGTGTCCGCCAACGCCGCGATGGCGGCATCATTCTCCGGCCCGTCGGGATCGAACCGCTGGAGCTGGTCCCGCCATTCGGCCGATGCCGCATACCGCACCGGCTGCTCCGCCAGGGCGATCGCGTCCCTGGAGAACTGCTCAAAGCTCTCCTCGAGCAGCGGCAGATCCAGCAGCCACTCGCCGGGATAGTCGATGATCTCCAGCGTCAGGTGCTGGATCGGCTGCATCTGCCGGAGCACCAGGCTCTTGGTGCGGTAGGCGATCTCCAGCTCCAGGGTCGCCAGGCGGTCGGTGGCGCGCGGCCAGCGGGGCGGCTGGCCGACGAGATCGGCATGGAAGCGTTGGTAGGGGAAGCGTTCCGCCCGGTGGTCGCTGACCAGACGGGCGCCGAGATAGCGCTCCTCGTGCACGGCCTGGAGGAAGGGCAACCCGTGACCGTCCAGCAGATGGTGCACCATGCTGGTGATGAACACCGTCTTGCCGCTGCGGCTGAGGCCCGTCACCGCCAGCCGCAGATGCCGGTCGAGCGCCCGGTCCTTGAGGATGCCGAGCTCGTCCCAGACGTCGCCCAGCATCTGCACGGGATTCAGGAGACTGGTCAGCGAGGCCATGGCGGCGCTCAGCCCAGCGAGCCGAGAACGAGTGCCCCGAACACCGCGAGGCCGACATCGCGATTGGCGCGGAAGCGGCCCAGGCAATCGGCCGGCTGGTCGAGCCGAAGCTCACGGGCCTGCCGCAGCAGCAGCCATGTCACCGGCAGCAGCGCCGCATAGAACAGCCAGCCCTTGCCGGCCGAGACACCAGCGGCGACCAGGAGCAGCAGCATGAGGCCGTAGAAACCCAGCAGCCAGCGTGGGGTGGCGTTGCCCAGCAGCAGGGCCGTCGATTTGACCCCGATCAGGGCATCGTCCTCCTTGTCCTGGTGCGCATAGAGCGTGTCGTAGCCAAGCGTCCAAAAGAAGCCAGCGGCGTAGAGCAGCAACGCCGCCGCGTCGAGCCGTCCCGTCACGGCGGCGTAGCCGACCAGCGCACCCCAGTTGAAGGTGAGGCCGAGGAATGCCTGCGGCCAGTAGGTGATCCGCTTCATGAACGGATAGACAACGATCAACGGGATGCTGGCGATGGCCACGAGCGCCGCGGGCCAGTTGAGACCCAACAGCACCAGGAGGCCGACCAGGGACTGGGCAACGATGAACAGCAGCGCTTCACGCACACCGAGCCGGCCGGAGGCCAGCGGGCGGTTCCTGGTGCGGGCCACCTTGCGGTCGAAGTCGCGGTCGGTCAGATCGTTGACGGTGCATCCGGCACCGCGCATGGCGATGGCGCCGATCGCGAACAGTAGCATCAGCCAGGGCGAGGGCAATGGTCCGGCGAGCGCCTGACCCCACCAGCACGGCAACAGCAGCAGCCAGGTGCCGATCGGCCGGTCCCAGCGCGCCAGCGTCGCGTAGTCGCGCCAACGGTCCGGCAGCCGCTCGATCCAACTGGTCTGCCGGTCGGTGACGGCGGCGTGCAGCTCGTTTCCTTGTCCTGGCATGGGCGGCTTTCTAGCTTCGGCCAAGACCCGGGTAAAGGCGAGGCGGACATGACGGTTCCGAGGCTGCTTGTGGCGGAACGGCTCGAGGCTGGGGAAGCGCTCAGCATCGTCGGCGATCGCGCCCATTATCTGCGCAATGTCCTGCGTCTGCGCGACGGTGCCGACCTCCAGCTGTTCAATGCTGCGGCCGGCGAGTTCCGAGCGACGATCACGAGTCTCGGCCGGCATGAGGTCCGCATCACCATAGGCGAGCGTACCCGTGCCCCGACGGCCGAGCCGGGCCCAAGATTGGTGTTCGCACCCATCCGCCGCAACCGGCTGGACTGGCTGATCGAGAAGGCGGTCGAGCTCGGCGCGGCGCGGCTGGTGCCGGTGCTGACCCAGCGCACCGTCGTCCGGCCCGAGGGCACGGCGCGGCTCGAGGCGATCGCCATCGAAGCCGCCGAGCAGTGCGAGCGGCTGAGCGTCCCGCCGATCGACCCGCCGCGCCCGCTTGCCGAGTGGCTCGCCTCACGCTCCTCGGCCATACCGCTGCTGTTCGCCGACGAGCGCGGTGCCGGGATGCCGCTGGGACAGGCGCTACATGCCGGCGTGGACGCCGACCTGCTGGTAGGCCCCGAAGGCGGCTTCGCGCCCGAGGAGCGCGCCCGTCTGCTCAAGACACCCGGCGTGGTGCCGGTCAGTCTCGGCCCGCGTATCCTGCGGGCCGAGACGGCGGCGCTCTACATGCTGGCCGCCTGGCAGCTTGCCTGAGGCTGACCTCGCCGGTGTGCCGCCCTTTTACGCTCAAGTCGATGTTAATTGGCGCGGGCGACGAGTGGTCGTAGTGTGTCCGATCACGCTGGGAGGCGGGCATGCTGGGACTGATGCAGGAGCAGCCACTGCTGATCTCGTCGCTGCTGAGCTTCGCGGCCCGCCATCACGGCGATGCCGAGATCGTCAGCAACACCGTCGAGGGGCCTCGCCACCGCTACACCTACCGCGATGCCGAACGCCGGGCCCGGCGACTGGCCAGGGCGATCGAGCGGTTGGGCATCCGCCGTGGTGATCGGGTGGGCACGCTGGCCTGGAACGGCTACCGCCACTACGAGCTGTACTTCGCCGTTTCCGGCATGGGCGCGGTCATCCACACCATCAACCCGCGCCTGTTCGACGAGCAGATCGCCTACATCATTGACCATGCCGAGGATCGGGTGCTGTTCGCCGACCTGACCTTCGTCCCGCTGCTGGAGCGGGTGCTCGGTGGTTTGGGACGGTCGCCGGCGGTGGTGGTGATGATGACCGACCGGCAGCATCTGCCAGAGGTGAAGCTGCCGCCAGGTGTGGTCCTCCACGCGTATGAGGATCTCCTGGCGGAGGCCGACGATGGTTTCGTCTGGCCCGCGCTCGACGAGCATGCGGCAGCGGCGCTCTGCTACACCTCGGGCACGACCGGTCCGCCGAAGGGCGTTCTCTACAGCCACCGATCGACCGTGCTGCACGCCTACGCCATCAATCTGGCGGACGTGATCGGCCTGCGCGCCGCCGATCGGGCACTGCCTATCGTCGCCATGTTTCACGTCAATGCGTGGGGCATCCCCTATGCCGCGACCATGGTGGGTGCGGCCCTGGTGTTTGCCGGGGCTCGGACTGATGGCGCCAGCCTGCACGACCTGATCGTCAGTGAGCGCGTGACCTATGCGGCGGCGGTGCCGACGGTCTGGCTCGGCCTCCTGCAGCATCTCAGGCAGCACGGTGGGAGGCTCGAACTGCTGGAGCGGATCTGTGTCGGCGGTGCCGCATGCCCGCAGCTGCTGCTCGAGGCCCTGGGCGAGGAGTATGGCGTAGGCGTCAATCATGGCTGGGGCATGACCGAGATGAGCCCGGTCGGCACCTACAACAGCTCCAGGCGCGCGCCCGACGGCCCCGGCAAGTCGGATGCATACGCCCGGCGCCTGAAGCAGGGCCGGGCGTTCTTCGGCGTCGACATGCGGATCGTCGACGCCGCGGGGTGCGAGCTGCCCTGGGATGGCGCCACGTCGGGCGAGCTTCTGGTTCGCGGACCCTCGATCTGCCGTCGCTATTTTCGTGCTGCCGACGATGCCACCGATGCGGACGGCTGGTTTCGCACCGGTGACATCGCGACCATCGACGCCGACGGTTTCCTGCAGATCACGGACCGCAGCAAGGATCTGATCAAGTCGGGCGGCGAGTGGATCAGCTCGATCGAGCTCGAGAACATCGCCATCGGGCATCCGGACGTGGCCGAGGCGGCGGTGATTGCCGCCCGCCATCCGCTTTGGGACGAACGACCGCTGCTGCTGGTCGTAGCTCAGCCGGGGCGAGCCTTGGATGTCGCCACGGTGCTGGCACTGTTCGAGGGCAAGGTCGCGCGGCATGCGGAGCCGGATGCCGGTCTGGTGGTCGATGAGCTGCCGCACACGGCCACCGGCAAGCTGCTGAAGACGGCGCTGCGGGAGCGCTACGGGGACTATTACCTGCGCCCGCCGTCAGGGACGGGGTAAATTTCACACGTGATTCACCCTCGCCCCGTCCCGCCTACGGTCATGCGCTCGATCCGCAGCGTCGGCTGACCAACGCCGACCGGGACACCCTGACCGTTCTTGCCACACATGCCGCTGCCGTTGTCCAGGGCCAGGTCGTCGCCGATCGCGGTGATCTGGTGCAGGGTTTCCGGGCCGTTACCGATCAGCATGCCACCCTTGACCGGCGCCGTGATCCGGCCGCGCTCGATCAGGTAGGCTTCGGTCGCCTGAAACACGAACCGGCCGGAGGTGATGTCGACCTGCCCGCCGCCGAAGGACACCGCATAGAGGCCACGCTCGACACCGGCGATGATCTCCGCCGCCGGCTGGGTGCCGGCCAACATGTAGGTGTTGGTCATGCGCGGCATGACGTTGTGCGCGTAGGACTGGCGCCGCCCGTTGCCGGTAGGGGTCATGCGCATCAACCGTGCGTTCTGACGGTCCTGCATCAAGCCCACCAGGATGCCGTCCTCGATCAGCGTCGTGCACCCCGTGGGCGTGCCCTCGTCGTCTACGGTGAGCGAGCCTCGGCGCTCGGGCAGGGTGCCGTCGTCGACCACGGTCACGCCCTTGGCGGCGACGCGCTGGCCCATCAGGCTGGTGAAGGCGGATGTGCCCTTGCGGTTGAAGTCGCCCTCGAGCCCGTGCCCGACCGCCTCGTGCAGCATGATGCCCGGCCAGCCGGCGCCGAGCACCACCGTCATCTCGCCGGCGGGCGCAGGCTCGGCGTCGAGCCGCAGCCGCGC
>JBATRI010000013.1:0-10506 GCA_049292515.1 Geminicoccaceae bacterium | reverse complement strand
GACCAACGGCGCCGACCTCGACCCGCTCGTGGCCCGGCTCGGCGACGGCGGGCTGACGCTGAGCTGCGATCTCGGCGATGGCGGCCGGGAGGCATTGCGCCGCCGCATCGAGAGCCTGCCGGACGATCCCCATGCCGTCGATCCGATGGTCTGGCAGGCGGGCTTCGGCAGCTTCCAGTAGCGCTGCCGCCCGAAGCTTGCCTCGGGCGGTGACGGCGGCTAGGGGTGGCGCCCAGCCCACCCCAGCCCTACGGGTCAACGCGATGCGTCTGGCGTACCTCTCCGCCCTCCTCCTGGCTGCGGTGCTGGCCGACGGCTCCTGCGCGCTGGCGCAGCAGACTCGGCCAGTGGCGCCGCCCCCGCGCATCGGCGACAAGCTGACCGGCACCAGCTGGCAGGCTCAGGCGATCGATGGCCAGCCGGTGGCGACGCCCGCCGACATGACGATCGATTTCCTGCCCGGCGACCATGTCCGCGGCCAGGCCGGCTGCAACCGCTTCGTCGGGCCGTTCGCCAGCCGCGGCAACCGCATCACGCTGGGCATCCTGCGCCAGAGCCGGCTCCCCTGCGACGACACCCAGCGGGCCGAGCAGAAGCTGCTGATCGACCTGCTGCATGGCGCCACCCTCGCCGCCCTGGTCGACGGCACGCTCGTGCTCACCGGCCGGCACGGCGAGGAGATCCGGTTCGTGCCGCGTGCGTCGTGACCGTGCCACGATGTGCGGCACGGCTGTCGGCCCTGGCCCTGCTGGCCGGATGCGCCATGGCCGACCATGACGGACCCCTGCCCTCCGGTCTCGCGGACACCAGCTGGCGCGCCGAGAGCCTGGCCGGCAGGCCGCTCGACGCCGACAGCATGGTGACGCTGGAGTTCCTGGGCGACGACCGGATCACCGGCAAGGCTGCCTGCAACCGCTACAGCGGGCCGCTGCGGGTCGTCGACGGCAAGCTCGCGGTCGGCCCGCTGGTGTCGACCCGCATGGCCTGCCCGCCGCCGCTGATGGAGCTGGAGGCCGCCTTCTTCGCCGCCCTGGAGGGCGCAGAGCGGTTCAGCCGCGACAATTCGGCTTTGCTGCTGCACAGCACGGCCGAGCCGGCGCCCATCCGCTTCGAGCCGTTCACGCCACCCTGAGCCGTCACGGATTCGGCATTTGACTTCGGGCGCCTCCAGCGCGAAACGGCGTGCCGCCGCCCGACCACGATCCGGGTCGTGCGCGGCACCAGGAGATCCCATGCCCAGCGACAGTCACAGTCGATCGCCATTGCCGTCGGAGACGCGCTCGCTGGCCCGATCCTGATCGATCGGCTCACCCGGGCGCCGCCGACGGCCGTGGCGGCGCCCGGAGATGAGCCATGCAAGACACCATCGACGTCGACCCCGACGTCCGCGGGGCCCCCGCTGCCGCCCCGGCAGACCTCACCGCCGGCCTCGCCGGCGAGCGCGCCGCGGACATCGTCGAGACGCTCAACCAGCGCATGCCGGGCGAGGCGGCGCACATTCTCCAGAGTCTACCGCTCGAACGGGCCGTGGAGGTGCTGGACCAGCCCGGCCTCGACGGCGGCCCGGAGATCGTGGCGCTACTGCCGCGCGCGCAGGCCGCCGCCTATCTCGCCGCCATGTCGGCCGACCGCGTCGCCGACCTGTTCCGCGAGCTCGAGGAGCCGGCCCGCGCCGAGCTGCTGGCCCGGCTGGACGACGAGACCAGGACGGCGCTGGAGAAGCTCCTCGCCTACCCCGAGGCGAGCGCCGGCTCGATCATGACCACCGAGTTCGTCTCGGTGCCGTCGACCTGGACCATCGCCGAGGTGCTGCACCACATCCGCATGGTCGAGCGCACCCGCGAGACCGTCTATGCCGTGTTCGTCGTCCATCCGGTCAGGCACACGCTGATCCACGCCGTGCCGCTGCGCCGGCTGATCTCGGGCGACCCGCACGCTAACGTGCTGACCGCTGCCCCCGCCCGCCGGCCGGTGACGATCTCCGCCCTGGCCCCGCGCGACGAGGCGGTCCGGCTGATCGCCAAGTACGATCTGCTGGCCGTGGCGGTGGTCGATGCGAGACGGCACGTGATCGGCATCGTCACCGTCGACGACGTGATCGACACCATGGTGCAGCGGCAGACCGTGGAGGTGCAGCGCTTCGGCGGCATGGAGGCGCTGGACGAGCCCTATATGGACATCGGCTTCTGGCCCATGATCAAGAAGCGCGCCGGCTGGCTGTGCGCGCTGTTCCTCTCGGAGATGCTGACCGCCTCGGCGATGCAGGGCTTCGAGAGCGA
Organism: Geminicoccaceae bacterium; assembly: GCA_049292515.1. Classification (GTDB taxonomy): domain Bacteria; phylum Pseudomonadota; class Alphaproteobacteria; order Geminicoccales; family Geminicoccaceae; genus Benzoatithermus. The sequence goes on along the minus strand of JBATRI010000013.1, from coordinate 8,227 downwards.
GCTCGAGCGGGCGCTGGTGCTGACGCTGTTCATCCCGCTGATCATGAGCTCGGGCGGCAATTCCGGCTCGCAGGCGACGTCGCTCCTGATCCGGGCCCTGGCGCTCCGGCAGGTGCGCCTGCGCGACTGGTGGCGGGTGGCGCTGCGCGAGCTGCCGACCGGCCTGATGCTGGGCGCCATCCTGGGCCTTATCGGGATCGTCCGGATCGCACTCTGGCAGGAGCTGGGCATCTACGATTACGGCGAGCACTGGCTGCTGGTGGCGCTGACCGTGGGCACGGCCCTGCTCGGCATCGTCACCTTCGGCTCGATGACCGGCTCGATGCTGCCGTTCGTGCTGCAGCGGATCGGCTTCGACCCGGCCACGGCCTCGGCCCCGTTCGTCGCGACCCTGGTCGACGTCACCGGGCTGGTGATCTACTTCTCCGTGGCCCTGGTGATCCTGCGCGGCACGCTGCTCTAGCCTCGCGGCGGTCGGGCACCTCAGAGCCAGCCCGACCGCCGGAAGCGCCAGTAGAGCAGCCCGGCCGTGCCGCAGATCAGGCCGAGCACCATGTAGTAGCCGTAGTGCCACTGCAGCTCCGGCATGTTGTCGAAGTTCATGCCGTAGATCCCGGCGATGGCGGTGGGCACGGCCAGGATCGCGGCCCAGCCGGCGAACCGCCGCGACACGTCGCCCTGCCGCGCCGATTCCAGCAGATGCGCCGATTCGAACGCGAAACTGAGCACCTCGCGCAGCCCGTCGATGGTTTCGTTGACCCGCACCACGTGGTCGAGCACGTCCTTGAAGTAGGGCCGCATGTTCTTGTCCATGAACGGCAGGTCGACATGGCGCAGCCGCGAGCAGACCTCGACCATGGGGGCTGCCACCCGGCGCAGCCGCACCAGCTCGCGGCGCAGCTCGTAGATCCGCTCGATGTCCGCACGCTGGATCTGGGCGGCCAGCAGCCGCTCCTCGATCGCGTCCGCCTCCTCGACCGCCTCCGCCACCACCGGCATGTAGTTGTCGACGACATAGTCGAGCAGCGCGTGCAGCACGTAGTCGACGCCGTGCTGCAGCATCCGGGGCGAGGCCTCGCAGCGCTGGCGCACCGGCGCGTAGGACTGCGACGAGGCGCCGTGGCGGACGCTGATGATGTAGTCCTGGCCAACGAAGATGTGGGTCTCGCCGAACTCGACACGGCCCTGCTCGAGCGCCGCGGTGCGCAGCACCACGAACAGCGAATCGCCGTAGACCTCGAGCTTGGGCACCTGATGCGCCGACAGCGCGTCCTCGATCGCGAGCTCGTGCAGCCCGAACTGCGCCTGCAGCGTGCGCAGGTCCTGCTCGGTCGGCTCCTGGAAGCCGATCCAGACGAAATCCCCTTTCTCGCGCGCCCAGGCGGCGCTGTCGCCGAGCTGGATCTCGGCGATCCGCTCCCCGCAGCGATAGGCATAAGCGGCAACGACGCGACCCATGGGCGCCCCCCTTCGCGTTTTTGAGCACGAGCGTCTATAGCGGCCGGCAGCCCGCCGCGTCAGCCCCGCCGGCCCATATGGGCCGCGGGCGTGACAGATCGAGGCGATGGGCAGAAGCTGACGCCACGCTGTTGCCACGATCCGGGAAGGTCGATGCCCATCTATCCGATGCATGTCGCGGACACACATCTCGCCGATCTGATCGCCCGTGCCGAAGCCGGCGAGGAGGTGATCCTGGCCCGAGAGGAGCCTTGAATATGAGAATGGCCACCGAAGCATCCCTATTATAACATTCGGTTAATTGTGCCGGCGGTCCGTAGGCGCCAAGGTATTTCAGCGCCGAGGGCCGGCCATCGTATCACATCCACCGGTGCTTTTTGGACGAGGATTTCGTGAACGGCCCTGCGTCACCTGGGGCGAAAGGGGATGTGGGATGGAAATTCATCAGATCCGCTATTTTCTGGCGGTGAGTCGAGCGTTGAACTTCACTAAGGCGGCGGAGGCATGCAATGTCAGCCAGCCTGCCCTGACGCGTGCCATCCAGAAGATGGAGGACGAACTCGGTGGCCTGCTGTTCTCCCGCGAGCGGAACAACACCCATCTGACCGAGCTTGGACGGCTGATCGAGCCGCACCTGACCGAGATCATGATGCGTGAAAAGGACGTCCAGCGTACCGCCCAGGGTTTCCTGAGGCTGGACAATGCCAGTCTGTCGCTCGGGGTGATGTGCACGATTGCGCCGGTGCAATTCGTGACCTTCCTGGGCCGCTTCAGGGCGGCCCATCCCGGTGTCGAGGTCACGCTTCTCGAGCACGTGCCGGACCGTCTCGGCGAGCTGCTGGTGAATGGTGAGCTGGACGTGGCGCTGATGGCTCGCCCCGACGGATTTCCGGACCCGCTCAGAGCGATGCCACTCTACTCGGAGCGATTCGTCATCGCTTGCTCCGCCGGCCATAGGTTCGCGACCCAGGCCTTGGTCGGGATGGCTGAGCTCGACGGCGAGTTCTATTTCTCGCGGATCAATTGCGAATACAACGATGTGCTGGATGATTTGTGCTTGAAGCACGGCGCCAATCTCATGAGATCGTATCGAAGTGAGCGCGAGGACTGGATTTTGACGATGGTCGCGGCCGGCATGGGCGTGTGTTTCCTGCCCGAGTATACGGCCACCTTTCCCGGGGTGGTGGGCCGCCCGGTCGTGTCGCCATCGGTCGCCCGTGATGTGTGCTTGGTCACCGTTGCCGGCCGCCGCCCTTCCCCGCCGCTCGCGACGTTCTTGCAGGCGGTGCGAACCTATCCTTGGCCGTCACCTCTGGTCGCAGACGCTCGGGACAGGACCAGCCGGAATCCTGCCACTGCCTGACGACATCCAGTAGCGGCCGCCATGTCGCAGACGTATCGGCTTGATAACCAAGCGGCATTTCACCGGAAACCACGCTCCGCCTAGTCTCCGCCGTAGCACGATCATCGGAGGAACGGGCACGATGCAGTTGCACTTCGGACGGCGTGGAGCACTGGCTGCCACGGCCGGGGTCCTGGCTTTGGGGCTCTCATCTGCCCTCCTGGCGGCTGGATCCGAGCAGCCGTCGGGGGACAAGGTCATTCCCGCCAAGGCACGTCAGCTTCCTCAATACACCGCCTCGGGCGACCTGAAGTTGCCGACAGACTGGCAGGAGTGGGTCTTCGTCGGCTCGCCGTTGACCCCCAACGGGCTCAACGACGGCAAGGCCAACTTTCCTGAGTATCACAATGTCTATATCGAGCCGGGCTCATACGCGATCTACAAGGAAACGGGGGTGTTTCCTGAAGGAACGATCTTCTTCAAGGAATTGCAGCTCACGACGAAGCCCGATGAGAACCCCGACGGCTCGTCGACGCAGCCGTCGGGGCGTGGCTATTTCCCCGGCGATTTCAATGGCGCGGATGTGACCGTCAAGGACAGCGAACGCTTCGCGGCCTCGGGCGGCTGGGGGTACTTCAACTTCAATCATCATGAGCCGAAGGCGATGACGGCTAGGGTGAAGCCGCAAGGCGAATGTGCCTACTGCCACATGGCCTCGGCCAAGAGAGACGACGTCTGGACGCAATTCTACCGCATACTGGACGTGGTTCCCCTTCCCCGTGGCAAGCAGGGATAGGGCCGAAGGCGCCAAACCACGCGCATTCATGAACACGGATTTTGGGTTGGCCCACCATCGACGATGGCCACGGGCCGACCCTGCGGAGCAATCGCTATGAGCGCCAGACAGATTATCGGGGCCGCCGGCCTTGGTCTGCTGTCCCTGGTCGTGTTGACGGGGACCGGGCAGACGACTCTGTCCGCAACCGCCGACGAGGCGAGGGCCGCGACGGTGGTCGACGCGAAGGGCACGCTGCGGGTGCCCGCCGACTATCGCGCCACCTACGAGTATCTCGGCACGTGGGCGGTGGCGGCCGACGGGGACCAGGGCTCCAAGGGCCTCCATCTCGTCTACGCCTCGCCGGGCACGACGGCCGCCTATCGCAAGGACGGCCATTTCCCGGACGGTACGGTTCTGGTGAAGGAGGTCTTCGAGGCGGCGACCGCACCGATGACGACCGGCACGGTCAGTCATGCCCAGACACTGAAGGGCTGGTTCGTCATGGTGAGGGACAGCAAGGACAGCTATCCCGGCAACCCATTGTGGGGCGACGGCTGGGGTTGGTCCTGGTTCGACGCCGGCGATCCCTTGACGACCACATCGACGGATTACGAATCCGACTGCAAGTCCTGCCATGTGCCGGCCAGTAGTTCCGAGTGGATCTATGTCCAGGGATATCCTCCCTTGCGGCAATAGCGGCGAGGGAGACAGGGCTCGACCTCGGGCCCCGGTCTCAAAGCCAAGTGGATAACGGCCGTCCCAGAAGGGCCCTCGATGACCAACCTCGTCTCCTCCTTGCGCATAGCCGAGCGGACCGACGGCTCCCGCCGGTCACTGATGCTTTTACGCTGGGCCCTCGTCGTTATCTTCCTCTGGTTCGGTGCCATGAAGTTCACCGGCTACGAGGCCGCCGGCATCGCGCCATTCGTCGCCCACAGCCCGATCATGGGCTGGCTGCATACCCTGTTCGGCGTGCAGGGGGCCAGCTACGTCATCGGGGTCGTCGAGCTTGCCACGGCCGCCATGCTGATCGTCGGTGCCTTCAACCCGCTGGCTTCGACGCTCGGGGCGGCGATGTCCTGTCTCACCTACGTCATCACGCTCACCTTCTTTGTGAGCACGCCTGGGGTGGCCGAGCCGACAGCGGGCGGGTTCCCCGCCATCTCGGCGCCGATCGGACAGTTTCTTCTCAAGGACCTGGTGCTGCTCGCGGCGTCACTCTGCCTGTTGCAGGCGTCGCTCGGCGCCACGGACCAAGCCCGGGACAGGACCCGTCCGACCACCCGATGAGGATGCCGCCTCGGCACCCGAACGCCCAGCCAACCCTCCATTGGATTATATTCCTCTACCTGCTACCATGCCGCGCAGCCCCCTGCTGCCGGACACCCCGCCATGCCCGAGCCCGCCCACCGCGACCCGCGCGCCGACGCCTCCGGCCTGCTGGCCCAAATGCCCGAGCTGGGAAGGGTCGACCGCCGCAAGGCCGCCGCACTCGCCGGCCTCGCCCCAGTCACCAAGGACAGCGGCCTGCGCGCGAGCAAACGCGTCATCAAGGGCGGCCGCGCCCAGGTCCGCCGTGCCCTCGACATGGCCGCCGTCGCCTCGCTGCACATCAAGGCCAGCCCGGCCAAGGCCCGCTACGACCGGCTGATCGCCCGAGGCAAAGCCCCCAAGCTCGCGCTCGTCGCCCTCATGCGCAACATGCTCGTCACCCTCAACGCCATGCTCAAGATTGGACAGGCGTGGAATAACCCCACGTGAAGCATACCCGCATAACGGTTGCTGAGGCCGCAGCCACATCTGCCTGCCGGCGGCAGTACGCGCGGACCCAAACCAGCTGTCCCGGCCCCCTTGCCACTGCCCCACGCTTGCGGCTTGATCGCCCCTGCAACCAGGGGGATCACACCGCATGCCGCCGCCCGGCCCGGTCCGCGCCTTCCTGTCCTATGCGCACGAGGACCATGTCTGGCGCGACAAGCTGCTCAAACAATTGGGCTGGCTGATCGCCAGCGACCAGCTCGACGCCTTCTACGACCGCAAGATCGATCCCGGCCAAGAGTGGGACGGCCGGATCAGGGACGAGCTGCAGGCGGCGCAGATCGTCATCGTGCTGATGTCGCCGGAGTTTCTGGGCTCGCGCTACTGCCTGCTGGCCGAACTCGTCCCGGCCATCGACCGGCACGGCAAGGGCTTGGCCGACCTCGTGCCGGTGGTGTGCGACGCCGTCGATCTCGCCGGAACCCCACTGGCACCGCTGCAGTGTCTGCCCCAGGACCCCGAGACTAACGACCTCAAGCCGCTGCGGCAGTGGAAGAACCCCAATATCGCGCTGGCCGTCGTCGCGGCCAAGATCCGCGGCCTAGTCGAGGCGCGGCGCCCACCGCCGGCAGCCGAGCCCCGGCCCGCGGCGCTACCCCCGACTCCACCCGTTGCCGCCACGCCAAACCTGGGCACACGCTTGGCCCTTTGGGGCGCCGCAAAGCTCGCCGGTCTCGTCGGCCCCATGCTCGGCGGGCACCTCGGCACTCTGTCGACGATCCACCTGCCCTCACCCGTCCCCACGGGGCCAGCCCCCACCCCGGAGCCGCCGGCAACTGAAGGCCTGCCACCCCGCGGTCGCCTGATCGGCCGGCAGACCGATCTCGACCAGCTGACGAGCTGGATTCTCGACGACAATCCACAACCGATCGCCGTGCTCGGCCCCGGCGGCATCGGCAAGAGCCGGCTGACGATCACAGCCCTCCACGGCCAGCGCGTCACCGCCCACTTCGGCGCCCGCCGCTTCTTCATCGGCCTGGAGCAGGCCCGCGACGGGCCGGGCGTCTTCGCCGCTGTCGCCGAAGCCCTCGGCCTTGGTCTCGACAGCCAGCCGCAGGCAGCCGTCGTCGCCGCCCTGCGCGGCTCGCCGTCCCTGCTCGTGCTCGACAATGCCGAAACACCTTGGGAAGCCGACCGCCTGGATGCCGAGCAGGCGTTCGCCCGTCTGGCCGAGCTGCCCACGGTCCGCCTGGTCGCCTCGCTGCGCGGCTTCGAGCTCCCCGGCCTCGCCGACTGGCGCCCCCTTATCCTCGAGCCGCTGCCCGAGGACGCCTCAAACACCCTCTTCACCCGCATCGCCGGCGACCGCTACCGCGCCGACCCCGACCTCCCCGACCTGCTCGCCCGCCTCGACGGCCTGCCACTGGCGATCGAGCTGGTGGCCCACCGCGCCCAGACCGAGCCCGACGCCGCCACGGTGCTGCGCCAGTGGGACGCCGAGCGCAGCGCCTTCCTCCGCCGCGGCGAGGGCGGCCGCAAGGATCTCGACCTCGCCGTGTCGCTTTCCCTGTCCCTCGCCAGCCCGCGCATGACCGAGCCCGCCCGACGCCTGTTCGCCGTCCTCGGCCGCCTGCCGCACGGCTTGGCCCGCGCCGACCTGCCGGCCATCATGCCGGAAGGTGGCGACAAGGCCGCCAGCACGCTCACCCAGATGGCACTGGTCCGGCGCGATCGCGACCGCCTGCGCATGCTGGCGCCCATCCGCGAGCTCGCCGCCGAGCATCAACTGGCCGAGCTGGAAGTGGCCGCACTCGTCGACCACTTCGGCGCCCTCGCGGATGCGCTACCTTATGCGCACTCATCGTCCTACGGCACGGGCGCAGAGCTGCGTGCTCGCGCCGAGATTGCCAACATCGAGGCGATCCTGCCCCAGACCGCGACCGGCGAGACGGCCTCCGCACTCGGACGCCGCTGGATCCGAATTGGCGACACCCGACAGATGCTCGGCAGTGTCGCTATATCCTTGGCGGCCTTCGCGCACGCCCAGACCTGCTTCGTCGCCGCTGCGGCTGCCGACCCGACGGACGCCAGCCGGCAGCACGGCCTCTCCGCCAGCTGGGATAGGCTAGGCGGTGTGCGCGAGGCCCAGGGCGATCTCCAGGCCGCCCTCGACGCCTATACCGAAAGCCAGACCATACTCGCCAAGCTGGTCGCCGCCGACCCCGGCAACGCAGGGTGCCAGGGCGACCTCGCGGTCAGCTGGAGCAGGCTCGGTGGCGTCCGCCAGGCCCAGGGCGACCTCCAGGCCGCCCTCGACGCTTACACCGAGAGTCAGATCATCCGCGCCAAGCTGGTCGCCGCCGACCCCGGCAACGCAGGGTGGCAGCGCGACCTCGCCGCCAGCTGGGACAGTCTCGGCGGTGTGCGCGAGGCCCAGGGCGACCTCCAGGCCACCCTCGACGCCTACACCGAATGCCAGATCATCATCGCCAAACTGGCCGCCGCCGACCCCAGCAACGCAGGGTGGCAGCGCGACCTCGCGGTCAGCTGGAACAGGCTCGGCGGTGTGCGTGAGGCCCAGGGTGACCTCCAGGCCGCCCTCGACGCCTACACCGAGAGTCAGGCCATCCGCGCCAAGCTGGCCACAGCCGACCCCGGCAACGCAGGGTGGCAGAGCGACCTCGCCGCCAGCCGGGACAGTATCGGCAGTGTACGCGAGACCCAGGGCCACCTCCAGGCCGCCCTCGACGCCTATACCGAAAGCCAGATCATCCGCGCCAAGCTGGCCGCCACCGACCCCGGCAACGCAGGGTGGCAGCGCGACCTCGCCGCCAGCTGGAGCAGGCTCGGCGGTGTGCGCGAGGCCCAGGGCCACCTCCAGGCCGCCCTCG
>JBATRI010000012.1:0-5991 GCA_049292515.1 Geminicoccaceae bacterium | reverse complement strand
GGGTCGCCGAGTGCGCCCGGCGGATGCGGTCGCGGCGGGCGACGTCGACCGCGAGCTCGACCGCATCGCTCACGGCCAGCGGACCGCCCTCGAGCGTGCCCACATGGACGAACAGGTCGCCCAGCCGCTTTTGCGTATCGGTCACGGTCACGACGGCATTGCCGGCGCGGATCGTGCCGGTATCGCCCATCTGGCCGCCCGATTCGCCGTAGAACGGCGTCTGGTTGGTCACCACCAGCACCGGCCCGGCCTCGACCCGGTCGACCGCCTGGCCGTCGACGACCAGGGCGGTGACGACGCCCTCGGCCTGCGTCGTGGCATAGCCCAGGAACTCGGTGGCCCCCAGCGATTCGCGCAGGTCGAACCAGATCGGCTGCACCGCGGCGTCGCCCGAGCCCTTCCAGGCGGCGCGGGCGGCGGCACGCTGGGCCGCCATGGCCGTGTTAAAGCCGTCCCCATCGACCGTCCGCCCCTGCGAGCGGAGCGCGTCCTGGGTCAGGTCGAGCGGGAAGCCGAACGTGTCGTAGAGCTTGAAGGCGACGTCGCCGGCCAGCGGAGCACCCTCCGGCAGCCGGTCGGTCTCCTCCTCCAGCAACTTCAGGCCGCGCTCCAGCGTCCGCCGGAAGCTGGTCTCCTCGAGCTTCAGCACCTCGGTGATCAGCGCCTCGGCACGGATCAGCTCGGGGAACGCCTTGCCCATCTGGTCGAGCAGCGCGGGCACCATCTGCCACAGCAGCGGGTCGCGAGCGCCCAGCAGCTGCGCGTGGCGCATCCCGCGGCGCATGATCCGGCGCAGCACGTAGCCACGGCCCTCGTTGGCGGGCATGACGCCGTCGGCGATCAGGAACGCGCTGCAGCGCAGGTGATCGGCGATCACCTTGTGCGACGGGCGGCTGGCGCCCTCGGCCCGCGAGCCGATGAGCGCCGCCGAGGCCCCGATCAGCGCCTCGAAGACGTCGATGTCGTAATTGTCGGTCTTGCCCTGCAGCACGGCGGCGACGCGCTCGAGCCCCATGCCAGTGTCGATCGACGGCTTGGGCAGCGCCAGGCGGGTCGCCTTGTCGACCTGCTCGTACTGCATGAAGACGAGGTTCCAGATCTCGACCCAGCGGTCGCCGTCCTCGTCCGGGCTGCCGGGCGGGCCGCCAGGAATGTGGTCGCCGTGGTCGAAGAAGATCTCCGAGCACGGGCCGCACGGGCCGGTATCGCCCATGGCCCAGAAATTGTCGCTGGTGGCGATGCGGATGATCCGCCGCTCGTCGAGCCCGGCGATCTTGCGCCACAGCTCGAACGCCTCGTCGTCCTCGGCGTAGACCGTGACCAGGAGCCGGTCCCTGGGCAGGCCGTATTCCTTGGTGATCAGGTTCCAGGCGAGCTCGATCGCCAGCGGCTTGAAGTAGTCGCCGAAGCTGAAATTGCCCAGCATCTCGAAGAAGGTGTGATGCCGTGCCGTGTAGCCGACATTGTCGAGATCGTTGTGCTTGCCGCCCGCGCGCACGCATTTCTGCGACGTCGTCGCCCGGTTGTAGGGCCGCTGCTCGACGCCGGTGAACACATTCTTGAACTGCACCATGCCGGCATTGGTGAACAGCAGCGTCGGGTCGTTGTGCGGCACCAGCGGCGACGAGGCCACGATCTCGTGGCCGTGCTGGCGGAAATATTCCAGGAAGGTCGTGCGGATCTCGTTGGCGGTCGGCATGTGCTGCTTGCCCGGCTGCCCCCCGCATTTCGCGCGCGACGGAGCTCCAGGTTCCCTTCATGGTGTAGACGGTGCGGCGTGCCGGCGAGATATACGGTGGCCAGCGGCCCGGCGCCAGTGCCGCGGCCGCCAAGAACCCCAGGGAGGAATGCAAGATGAGCCAGGCGACAATCGCCGGCGGAGTGCTGGCGTTGGCCCTCGTGGCCGCAACCGTGGGCAGCGCCCATGCGGCGCCCAAAGAGGTCGCGATCACCGGCAAGAAGGCCTTTCCTGAAAGCGTGACGTCGACCAGCGACGGCACGCTCTATGTGGGCAGCATCGTCGATGGTGGCGTCCTGCGCGCAGCTCCGGGAGCCGCGACGGCGGAGCCATGGATCGCGCCCGCGGCCCACGGCACGCGCTCGATCTTCGGCATACTGGCCGACGAGCGTGCCGGCACGCTCTGGGCCTGCTCGAACGACGTCTCCGCCATCGGCATCCCCAGCCCCGGCGACGCCCCGGGCAGCACGCTGAACGGCTTCGACCTCGCGACCGGCGCGCTCAAGAGCAGTGCCGCACTGCCCGGCGAGCGACCGTTCTGCAACGACATCGCGGTCGGCCCGGACGGCCGGGTCTATATCTCCGACATCCTGGCCTCGCGGGTACTGCGGCTGACTCCCGATGGCGCCGGCTTCGAGGTCTGGACGGCGGATGAGCGACTGGCGCCGGAACCGGGCGGCCCGGGCGTGGACGGCCTGGTGTTCGGCAGCGACGGTGCCCTCTACCTCACCACCTTCGGCAAGGGCGAGCTGTTCCGTGTGGCGGTCGGGCCGGACGGTGCCGCGGGCGAGGTGACACCACTCGTGCCGTCGCGCGCCCTGACGCTGCCCGACACGATCCGGCTGCTGGGCGACGACCGGTTTCTCCTGGTCGAGGGAGGCGGCTCGCTCGATCTCGTCACCGTCGAGGGCGACAAGGCTCAGATCGAGACGCTCGCCGACGGGTTCATCACCCCGGTGTCGGTCACCCAGGTGGGCGACACGGCCTGGGTCGCGGAAGGCCAGCTCGGCCACCTGTTCAACCCGGCCCTGAAGGACAAGCAGCCGAAGCTGCCGTTCCGAATCGTCGCGGTGCCGCTCGCGGCGCCCTGACGGCTCAGAGCGTGGGCACGGTGCCGCCGTCGATCACGTATTCCGCACCAGTGATCGCGGCGGCGCGGTCGGAGACGAGGAACGCGACCAACTCGGCTACCTCCTCCGGCCGGTTCGGCCGGCCGAGCGGGATGCCGCCCAGCGCGTCCATGAGGCCCTGGCGGGCGGCATCAGTATCGGTCCCCGCCGCCAGCGCGAGACGCCCGATCAGGGCGGTCGCGGCATCGGTCTCGGTGAACCCCGGCGCGACGCTGACCACCCGCACGCCGCGCGGGCCGACCTCGTTGGCGAGCCCCTTGGAGTAGATGGTGAGCGCGGCCTTGGCGGCGGCGTAGGCCAGCGTCGCCTCATGCAGCGGCATGCGGCGCTGGATCGAGGAGACGTGCAGGATCACGCCGGAGCCCTGCTCCAGCATGAACGGCAGCAGCGCCCGGTCGAGACGGACGGCCGCCAGGAGGTTCGCATCCAGCGTGGCCTGCCAATGCTCGTCCGTAAGCACGGCATGGCCGCCGCTCGGGGCCGACGAGCCGCCCAGATTGTCGACGAGGATGTCGATCCCGCCGAGCCGCTCCAGCGCCTGGGCGGCGAGCCTGGCGGCACCCGCAGCCGTGCCGAGGTCCGCCGCGACGAACAGGGCGTCCTCGGCCCAGGCACCGGCGGCGGACCGGCCGCACACGACGACCCTGGCGCCGGCACCGCGCAGGCGGTCGACCACCGCCTTGCCAATCCCCCTGGTCCCTCCGGTGACCAGTGCGCGCTTGCCCGCGAGTCCGTCCTGCATCAGCCGATCTCCAGCCCGGGGACGAGCCCGTTCGTTAGGACGAAAGCGTAGCGCAGCTCGATGACGGCGCGGAAACAGGCGTCCAGCGGCGGCGGCAGGATGGGGGTCATGTCTCTCGTCCAACAGTTTGGCGTTGGACGTAGGTCGCGCTATACTGATCATATGGCAAGTACAGACAAAATTGTAGGGTACTCACCCACAGGTAAGCTCGAGGACGTATCGCCCGACATGGCGGCGTCCGGGATCGAGGCCGCGTTCCGCATCCTCGAGGGCCGGTGGAAGATGATGATCATCTTCCACCTGTTCGACCGCTCGGTGCTGCGGTTCTCCGAGCTGGAGCGGGCGATTCCCGGCGTGTCGCAGAAGATGCTGATCCAGCAGCTGCGTGAGCTGGAGCGCGACGGCGTCGTGCGACGCATGGTCTACCCGCAGGTGCCGCCGAAGGTGGAGTACCGGCTCACCGAATGGGGGCAGGCGATGTGCCCGGCACTCGACGCCCTGCTCGAATGGGCGGCAGCCCGGCCGGCGTCCGTCGACCCCGACTGACTACATCGAGGTCGAATCGAGCCCGCCGGCACGGCGACCCAGCAAGGTGGCGACGAAGTCTTGATTGTCGACGGCCCAGGAACAGAGCTGGAGGATCGGCTCGCGCAACCGGCGGCCGTCGTCGGTCAGGCGATATTCGGTCTTGGGCGGCACCTGCTGATAGACCGTGCGCTGGACGAGCCCGTCGCGCTCGAGATGGCGCAGGGTCTGGATCAGCATCTTCTTGGAGATGCCCGGGATCTGGCGATGCAGCTCGTTGAAGCGCCGCAGCTCGTGCCTGGCGAGGCAATAGAGGATGAGCGGCCTCCACTTGTCGCCGATCAGATCGAGCACCTGCCGGGCCGGATAGCCGGCACCCAGCACGTCGTCCGGCGCCGGTCGGCTCATGTGGTCTCGGCGAGGTAGCGGTGGACGAAGGCCACCGCCATGGCGCCCTCGCCGACGGCGGAGGCGACGCGCTTGATCGAGTTGTGGCGCACATCGCCGGCCGCGAAGGAGCCCGGCACGCTGGTCTCGAGATAGAAGGGCTGTCGCTGCAACGGCCATACCGCCGGCACCCGGCCGGCCTCGAGCAGGTCCGGCCCGGTGACGAGGTAGCCTGCCGGGTCGCGCACGATGGACGTATCCTTCGCCCACTCCGTGTTCGGCGCGCCGCCGATGCAGACGAACAGGTGGCGCGTGTCGATCCAGTCGACCGCCCCGGTCCGGCGATTGGTGACGGCGATCCGGCGCAGGGCGGCATCGCCCTCCAGCTCCGTCACCTCGCTGTCATAGCGCACGTCGACATTGTGCCGGGCGACGATGCGGTCGGTGAGGTATTGCGACAGCGTCGCCGCGAGGTTCGGCCCCCGCACCAGCATGGTGACCCGGGCGGCGTGCGCCGACAGGTACATGACGGCCTGGCCCGCCGAGTTGCCGCCACCGATGACGACGACGTGCTCGCCGCGGCAGAGCGGCGCCTCGCTCATCCCGGCCCCATAGATCAGGCCGGCACCCAGCAGCCGATCCTCGCCCGGCAGGCCGAGTCGGCGCCACTCGACCCCGGTGGCGCAGATGTTGGCCCGCGCCACCATCTTCGAGCCGTCGGCGAGATCGACCCGGATCCGGTTGTCGTGGAACTCGGCCCGCACGCCCTCCTGCATCAGCACGAGCTCGATACCGAACTTGACCGCCTGCTGCCGCGCCCGTTCGGCGAGCTCGGCACCCGGAATCCCGTGCGGGAAGCCCATATAGTTCTCGATCATGCTCGACGAGCCGGCCTGACCGCCCACGGCATGCCGCTCGACGACGATGGCGCGCAGGCCCTCGGATGCGGCGTAGACCGCCGCCGACAGCCCCGCCGGCCCGGCGCCGTAGATCGACAGGTCATACTCGCGGAAGCGCGGCTGCGTCACCCAGCCCAGCCGCTCGGCGAGCTCCCGCAGCGTCGGGGCGAACAGCCGGCTGCCGTCGGGCAGCTCGACCACCGGCAGCTGCGCCTCCGTTAGGCCCGGCAGGCCGAGCTCCTGCCGCCCATGCTCGTCGGCGGCAAGCTCGACCCATTCGAACGCCACCACCGAGCGGGTCAGCAGGTCCCTGATCTCGTAGGCCTCGCTCGACTGCTGGCGGCCATAGAGCCGCACCGGCCGCACCGGCTTGCGCTTGTGCTGCATGACGCCGCTATTCCCCGTGGTGGTGCTGAGGGCTCATCGCGCCTTGGCCGCCCAGCGCTCGCCCAGGGCCACGCCATAGCGGGTGAGATCACGGCCGTATTCCAGCTGCGCACGCTCGTAGCCGGCCAGCGCCGCATCGACATCGGCACGCTGCAGCGCCGAGGCCAGGGCGGAAGCGTCGCG
>JBATRI010000011.1:0-7525 GCA_049292515.1 Geminicoccaceae bacterium | reverse complement strand
GCAGGACCAGCGTCAGCGGCCCCGGCCAGAAGGCCTCGGCCACCGCCACGGCCTGCGCGTCGAGGTCGGCCACGGCCCGTGCCCCGGCGAGATCGGCCACGTGCACGATGAGCGGGTTGTGCCCGGGCCTGCCCTTGGCGCGGTAGATCGCGGCCACGGCCGCGTCGCTGGTGGCGATGCCGCCCAGCCCGTAGACCGTCTCGGTCGGAAACGCGACGAGGCGGCCGTGGCGCAGGGCCAGGGCCGCCTCGTGAAGCGCTGCCGGGGTCGGGGCGAGGATGCGGCTCAAGCCGCAGCCCCTGGCCGTTCAGCCGGCAAGATGCGGGCGCAGGCGGCTGAGGCCGGCCTCGGCCAGGGCGGTGATCAGCGCGAGCTTGAGGAAGTCGCCGAGCAGGAACGGCAGCACGCCCAGCGTGAAGGCCTTCTCCACCCCGACGAAGGTGGCGAGCCAGGCGGCGCCGATGGCGTAGTTGACGGCCAGCGCCGCCACCAGGCTGAGGGCGGTCGCCAGCCAGTGGCGCGAGCGCTCGGCGACCCATCCGGTAATCGCCGCCGCCAGCAGCCAGCTCATGATGTAGCCGCCGGTCGGGCCCATGATGTAGGCGAGACCGATGCCGCGCTCGGGCGTGCCGGCGAACACGGGCAGGCCCATCGCACCCTCGGCGATGTAGAGCAGCACCGTCGCCACCGCGAGGCGCGGGCCGTAGGCGATGCCCAGCAGGAATACCACGCCGTTCGTCATCGTGATCGGGACCGGGTAGAACGGCACCTGCACCTTGGCCGAGGCCCACAGCAGCAGGCTGCCGGCCAGCGCCAGGACGATGGCGCGCAGCACCTTCTGCTCGCTGCGGGCGGCGGGCCAGATTCGGTCGACGAGCGAGGGGGTCAAGGTCGTGGACAGCATGGCGGATCCCAGCCAACAAGGTACGGAGATTACCGCCGGATCATAGGGGCGATCCCACCACCCACAAGCCCCGGCGCCGCGGCCCGTGGGCGCAAGCCCGCCAGCCGCGGCTGGCCGGTGCCGGCGTGTGATCGATATGATGCGAGCTCACAAGGGAACAGGGAGGCGGCATGACCGGTGCGGCGCTGAGGATCGATCAGGTCAGCTACGGCTATACCCGCGCGGTGCGGGCGCTGGACAAGGTGTCGTTCACCGTCGGTGCCGGTGGCTTCACGGCGCTGTTGGGGCCGAACGGCGCCGGCAAGAGCACGCTCATGGCGCTGATCACCCATCTGTTCGCCGCCGAGGAGGGCCGGATCGAGGTCTGCGGTCACGACCTGCGGACCGCCACCCGCCAGGCCCTGGCTTCCATGGGCGTGGTGTTCCAGCGGCCGACGCTCGACGTCGATCTCAGCGTCGGCCAGAATCTGCACTACGCCGCGGCACTCTACGGGATGGCCAGGCCCGGCGCCCGGATCGCCGAGGTGCTGGAGCGGCTGGGCATGGCCGCGCGCGCCGATGCCAAGGTCCGCACGCTCAGCGGAGGCATGAAGCGGCGGGTCGAGATCGCCCGTGCGCTGCTGCACCGGCCGCGGTTCCTGGTGCTCGACGAGCCCACGGTCGGGCTCGACATCGACAGCCGCCAGGACCTGGTCGACCACGTGCATCGCCTGTGTCGCGACGAGAACCTGGCCGTGCTGTGGGCGACCCACCTGATCGACGAGATCGAGCCCGGCGACCATGTCGTGCTGCTGCATCGTGGCCGGGTCCGGGCCCAGGGCACGATCGACGAGGTGGTGGGCGCCGCGGGCGGCGTCGATCTGGGCGACGCCTACCGTCAGCTCACGGCCCCGCTCGCGGCCTGACCCGAGGGCTCAGGCGCGGTCCTTGCGCCGCCTGATCTCGGCGAACACCGCGTCATCGCTGGCCCTCTCGAGCCCCAGCCGGCGGCGGATCGCCGGATCGGCGGCGCGCAGGAACGGGTTGGTCGCCTTCTCCAGCCCGATCGTGCTGGGGATCGTGGGCCGGCCCGCGGCCCGGGCGGCCTCGACCTCGGCGGCCCGCTGCTGCAGGGCCGCAAGGTCCGGGTCGATGGTCAGCGCGAAGCGGGCGTTGCTCAGCGTGTACTCGTGCCCGCAATAGACCCGGGTCGCGTCGGGCAGGGCCGCGAGCTTGCCGAGCGAGCGCCACATGGTGGGAGCGTCGCCCTCGAACAGCCGGCCGCAGCCCAGCGCGAACAGCGTGTCGCCGCAGAACAGCGCGGCGCCGTCCGGGAAGAAGTAGCTGATATGCCCGCTCGTATGGCCAGGGGTCTCGATGACCCGCACCTCCTGGTCCCCGAAGGCAAAGGTGTCGCCCTGGCCCACCAGCATGTCGAGGCCCGCGATCCGCCCGGCATCGGCCCGTGGGCCGACCACCCGGCATCCGGTCGCCTCTTTCACTTCCAGCAGGCCGCCGATGTGGTCCGCGTGATGGTGCGTGATCAGCACCCAGTCGAGCTTGCGCCCGAGCGCCCGCAACCGCTCCAGCACCGGCGGCGCCAGCGCCGGATCGACCACGCCCGTGGTCCCGGTGGCGTTGTCCCGCAGGAGGTACACGTAATTGTCGGCCAGCGCCGGCAACAGTTCGACCTCGAGGCGTTCCATGTCTCTCTCCTCCACTGGTACGCTGGGCTTCACATATGGCATTCTCGGCCAATATCGTAGGTGAGCCCGCAGGAGATCTTGCCCGCCGATGCGACCCGAAGTCGACGATCTGCAGCGCTTCTACGCCAGCCGGCAGGGACAGCTGGCGCGGCGTCTGATCCATCACCAGCTCAAGGCGCTCTGGCCGAACCTCACCGGGCAGAGCGTGCTGGGCTTCGGTTATGCGGCACCGTTCCTCGCCGGCCTCGAAGGTCCGTCTCGTAGCATCTCGCTGATGCCGGCCCAGCAAGGCGCCTGTCGCTGGCCCGCGGACGGCGCCTGCCGTACGGCCGTGGCCCGCGAGGAGGAGCTGCCGCTGGCGGATGGTTCGATCGATCGCGTGCTCCTGGTGCATGCGCTGGAATGCTGCGGCAACGTCCCACGGCTGATGCGCGAGGTGTGGCGGGTGCTGGCCGATGGTGGGCGCATGCTGGCGGTGGTCCCTAACCGGCGCGGCTTGTGGTGCCTGAGCGATCGGACGCCCTTCGGGTATGGTCAGCCCTATAGCCGGGGGCAGCTGCAGAGCACGTTGAACAACCATCTGTTCACCCCCAGCGCCGAGCGCGCGGCCCTGTTCCTGCCGCCGACGCAGTCGCGGTTGCTGCTGCGTCTGGCGGTGCCGGTCGAACGGCTGGGTCTGGGCCTAGCCCAGCAGTTTTCCGGCGTGGTTCTGGTCGAGGCGGAGAAGCGGATCTATGCCGGCACGGCGATCCCGGCGCCAAGCCGCAGTCGGGTCAGGCGTTACGTGCCCGTGATGGATGGACTGGCCGCAGCACGGGATGGCGGCCAAGCGGAGACCATCGCCTTGGCTGGCGGCAGGCGACGACCCCCCGTGGTGCCGCTCCGTAGCGTGGAGGGTCGTTCGGCCAAGCCACAGTAGGTGCCTATTAGTTAGGCAGGCTGGGCAGAGTGTGAGCGGCCTTAAGCCGGATCTGCTGCATTGCAGCACAGTATTGTGCACTTGCGAACATTAAGGCGTCGGCATTCCGTGGCACGGCGGTTGCAAGTCATGTTGCGACGCAGCATGGCGACCGTTGCGTCGCTTCCATCCATGCGGCGTCGCCGGGAGCCTGCGGATGTTCAGCCTCGTTCTCACCTTCGTCGCCTGCATCGGTGCCAACGCCCCCGGCCACTGCCGACAGGTCGAGCTGCCGTGGGATGGCTCGTTGATGCAATGCATGATGTTCGGCCAGCACGAGGCGGCGCGCTGGACCAACGAGCATCCGGGCTGGCTGCTCACCCGCGGCTGGAAGTGCGAGAGCGGCAAGCCGATCTGACCGGACGACGTGGCAGGCGCTCCCGCAGCGCCGCCCACCGTCACCGCGATGGCTGCCAAGCTGCAGCCGTCGATCCAAGCAGCGCATTATCAGCGTTCGGGCAGGAGGCATTGCGCTGGGCATCCATCCGGCGGCTGTGGGTGGAGTTGCGTGCCCGGCAGCCGCAACTTCCTGGCCCAGCCCCGAATGGACAGCGTCCCATCAACGCCAGCTAGGCGGCGTCAGCCGTGCGCGCGGGCGACGGCGCCGCTATGACCACCCCAGCCGGCGGCGCGGCGATATTCCGGATGGGCCCGGACGAACGCATCGATCGACCGCTCGGCGCCATCGGCCGCTATCTCATGGATCTCGGAGCGGGTCAGGCGCAAGTCCGCCATCAACTCCTGTGGCGAGTAGCTCTCCAGCTCACGGGCAACCCGTGCATGCTCATGCCGGCGCAGGCGGGCGAGGGTGATGCTCTTGCCCATCTCGGTGGCGGCGAGGCGACGCCTGAGGACACGACCGAACTCGGAGATCGTATCGGCGCGCAACCGATGCGCCTCCTGAACATAGCGATCCAAGTCGCTTGGGGTGTAGGCGCGACTGCCACTGCCGTTGTCGGGCATACGCCTCGCGCGGGCATCCTCACCGCTGCGACGCACCTGCTCGACGATCTCCTTTATGGCGGCACCCTGCGGCCCCATCTGGGCAGCAAGCCGCGCTACGGGCCGGATCTCGTCACGGACGAGGCCGAGGTCCGCCAGGTTGCGGTCGTCCAGGCGCTGGAGGCGCCGAACGGTATTCTGCTCGCTGAGCTTGGCTGCGAGCGCCTGTCCTATACGGTGCAGCAGGTCCATGGCACCGATCTCCATCTGGGCCGGCGCCGCCGGGGTCGGTTCCCACGCGCGGCCGGCAAGTTGCCACCGGCCCCCCAGATCCGACGGGCATCTTGTTCGTGCCCACGATCTCAGAATGGTAACGGCAAACCGTCCCCGCCATCTGTCTTGCTGCAACGCAGCAATGCAGAATGATATATACGTTGTTTCACACTGATTTAGCGTCTGATTCTTCGGGCGCCACGCATGCTGCGATGCAGAGGCGGAAGCGTGCCAACGACGGCGAGCGAGGAAATGGCAGCGATCCGGATCCTCGCCGTAGTGGCGCGCTGAAGGTCCAGCATCGACAGGCGAATGGTGGCGTGCATGGTGCGTCGAGTCCGAGGGGCGACAGCAACCCGCAAGGGTCCTCCCATGCTTGGCAGGGAACTCAGGCGTTCTTGCGCGAGGCAGTACCGACCTTCGGCTAGCGCGGCATGCAGCCGGCAAAATTGACCGCCGGTCTGCATGCCCCTACCCTTGGTCGGGTGTTGATTCGTCGTAGACAAAGGGAGGTGCTCCATGAACGACGCACAATGGCTCCGGCATTGGAGTTCACAGCATATTCAGTCCGTCGCAGACCGCCAAACCATCGAAGCTGACGAACTGGCGCGAAAGGCCGAATTGGCTGCAAACCGCGATGGATTCTCCGTCGACGACGCGCTACGCGAGGAGGGTTTCGATTCCCTAGCCGCGTATTTCATGAATGCCCTTCAGAAGCGTTCGGCAGAATAGAAGCGATCTATAGAGCGCAGCGGATAGGCGCTCAAGTAATAGGCGGTCTCGGCGCGCCAGCGTTGCCGCGGTCGAGTCTCGGACGATTGTTTAAAGTTGCTCTCCGCGGTCGCGGAAGGGATGACTGCGCACGACCTTTGCATACGCTGCTATAGTCTACCCCGCCTCAGGCCATGTCCGTAGAGCAAGGCGAATAGTTCAATTTGTAAGTTTCCGTTCTGTCATAAATCGGTCATATTTGTCCTCCGGCATGAACCTGATGTCGGTGAACAAAGTCGCTTCTGGGGGGCCAAACGTGAAGCACACATACAGAGGAATGGCGTCGGCGCTGCTGGCCGGTGTCGCCGTCGTCGCCGTTTCGGCAGCAGCCGCCGCGGAGCAGGCGACGCTCGTCCAGGGAAATGATCCCTACTTTCAGCAGGCGCAGGCAGCTCTGCAGCGCGTGCTGACCCGCGAGCGCAACACCAACCAGGCCAAGAACGTCATCCTGATCGTCGGCGACGGCATGGGCTTCTCCACCGTCACCGCCGCACGAATCTTCGAGGGTCAGCAGCGTGGTGTCGACGGCGAGTCCAACGTGCTGGCCTGGGAGGCATTTCCCTATCTCGCCGCGTCCAAGACCTATTCGGCCGACGCGCAGATCACCGATTCGGCGCCGAGCGCGGTGGCGATGACCACCGGCGTGAAGACCATCAACGACCTGATGGGCCTGGACCATACGTCGAAGCTGGACAGCTGCGACGACCAGAAGACCAAGGCCGTGACGACGTTGTGGGAGATGGCGGAGAGCATCGGCATGTCGACGGGAGCCGTGACCACGGCGACCATCACCCACGCTACCCCGGGCGCTACCTATTCGCACATCGCCAACCGCGACTGGGAATCGGACGCGGCCATGACCCCCGAGGCGGTCCAGGCCGGGTGCAAGGACATCGCGCGCCAGCTGATCGACATTCCCTACGGTGACGGCTTCGAGGTCGCCATGGGCGGGGGCCGCGCCAACTTCATGCCGTCGACCAGCGACGACCCGGAATACGAAGGCAAGAAGGGCAAGCGCAAGGACGGTGCCGACCTCACCAAGGCGTGGCTGGACCGGTACGGCGACAAGGGCACCTATGTCTGGAATCTCGAGCAGTTCGATGCGGTCGACCCGGCCACGGCCGGGCATGTGCTCGGCCTCTTCGAGATGTCGCACATGAAGTTCGACTACGATCGGGCGAAGGACAAAGCCGGCGAGCCGTCGCTGGCCCAGATGGCCGACAAGGCGATCGACATTCTGGCAAAGAATCCAGAAGGCTATGTGCTGCTGATCGAAGGCGGCCGCGTCGACCACGGCAGCCACGCTGGCAACGCGTTCCGCACCCTGAGCGATGCCGTGGCGCTGAACGAGGCCGTAAAGACCGTCCTGCGCAAGGTCGACCTGAACGACACGCTGGTCGTGGTTACGGGTGACCACAGCCACACGCTGACCATCTCCGGCTATGCCAAGCGTGGCAATCCGATCCTGGGCATCTCCGTCGGTACCGACGGCAAACCCATCCTGGCGGCGGATGGCAAGCCCTACACCACGATCGGATTCGCCAACGGTCCCGGCGGCTCGAAGGAGCCGACGGAGCGCCGGGCGCTCACCATGGAGGAGACGACCGATCCAGACTTCATCCAGCAGTCGCTGGTGCCGCTGCCGAGTGAGACGCATGGCGGCGAGGATCTGGGAATCTACGCCATCGGTCCCTGGTCGCATCTGTTCCAGGGCACCGTCGAAGAGAACTACACTTTTCACGTGATGAACTTCGCTTCGAAGATCGGCGAGCGTGTGATGGCCGCGAATGGCGGCGCGCCGGTCAAGAAGGCCCAGAGCGACTAAGAACGCCTAACATAACCTGGAACCCGTATCGGGCGCATAAGGTTGGTTGGGCATGGCCAGACCCCTACTTCCCGACGCCTTGTGGGCCGAGCTCGAGCCCTTGTTGCCACCGCCGCCGCCGCGCCCGAAGGGTGGGCGGCCGCGGCTTCCCGACCGGGCCGTGCTCA
>JBATRI010000010.1:0-2440 GCA_049292515.1 Geminicoccaceae bacterium | reverse complement strand
GGCTGGTGCCCGGCGCCGACGGGACGGTGCGGCCGGCACTCTATGTCAACCTGCGGGCTCCGGTGGTGCTCGACACCCTCCGGCGCGTGGGTGCGCAGCCCGTTCTGACCGGCGCGGCCTACCCGGTACGTCACCTCCTGCACGCCGCCTGAGCCCGCCATCGGGCCGCAGCCGAGCTCGCCTCGCCGCCGGGCAGGCGTCGCGATGGTCTGCGCGTCTTGCGCCGTGCGGCCCGGCCGTCCAAATGACGTGGTGGAGTGGCCACGGGTACGGATGCTGTAGCGGCGACACGCATGGTTCGGACAGGCAGGTGTGGGCTGGTGGTGGCCGCTCTCGCCTGGTTGCAGCTGGTCATGCTGCAGCCGGCGAAGGCGGATTTCTTCTCGCTCGACCCCGAGCGCGGGGTGGTCACGATGGCGCCGCTGCTCGAGCGGACCACACCCGCCGTGGTCAACGTATCGGTCGAGAGCCGCGTGCCCGTGGCGCAGAACCCGCTGTTCGCCGACCCGTTCTTTCGACGGTTCTTCGACGTGCCTGAGCAGCGCCCGGCGGAGCGGCGGGCGATCAGCGCCGGATCCGGCGTGATCGTGGACGCAAGCCGCGGCTACGTGCTGACCAACCATCACGTCGTCCGCAACGCCGACCGGATCACCGTCACGCTGAAGGATCGGCGCGAGTTCAGCGCCACGCTCGTCGGCAGTGACCCGGCCACCGACGTGGCACTGCTGCGCATTCCGACGGGCGGCCTCACCGACCTGCCGTTCGGCGATTCGGACCGGCTGAAGGTCGGTGATGTCGTCGTCGCCGTCGGCAACCCGTTCGGCCTCGGTCAGACCGTGACCTCCGGCATCGTCAGCGCGCTCGGCCGCAGCGGCATCACCAGCGGCAATTACGAGGATTTCATCCAGACCGACGCCTCGATCAATCCGGGTAATTCCGGTGGGGCGCTGATCAACTCGAAGGGCGAGCTGATCGGGATCAACACCGCCATCCTCGCACCCAACGGGGGCAATGTCGGGATCGGCTTCGCCGTGCCGTCCGCCATGGCCCGCAGCGTGATGGAGCAGCTGCTGCGCTTCGGCGAGGTCCATCGTGGCCGGATCGGCGTGGTGATCCAGGACCTGACGCCGAAGCTCGCTGCCGATCTGGGGCTCACGGCCGAGGGCGGTGCCGTGATCGCGCAGATCGAGCGCGGCTCCCCGGCCGAGCGCGCCGGGCTCGCGCAAGGCGACGTCGTCACCGCCGTCGACGGCACCGCCATCCACAGCTCGGCCGAGCTCCGCAATCGGGTGGCGCTGATCGAGGCCAATCGCAGTGTGGCGCTGGACATCGTCCGCGACGGTCGCCGCCGGCAGATCACGGTCGCCGTCACGCCGCTGAGCCAGCGCGCGGGCGATGCGGGCGACAGCATCGCCCAGTTCGGCGGTGCCGCCCTGACCGACATCCCCGAGGAGCACCCGGCCTACGGACGGATCGAGGGCGTGCTCGTCACCGCCGTCGCCCGCGGCAGTCAGGCGGCGCAGGCGGGGCTACGACGCGGCGACATCATCTTCGGCGTCGATGACCAGGCGACGGGCTCGGTAGCGGAGCTGGAGCAGGTGCTGCAGCACGCTTCGCCACCCATGACCGTCCATCTGGTCCGTGGCGGCCGCGAGCGGTCGCTGCTCATCCGCTGACGCAGCACCGGCAATCTCCACCGGCCGGCATGGGATTGTCATCGTCCCGGTTCGGCCCTACATCTTCCTCCATCTCAACGGGGTGTCCGGGTCAGCCGGGCTGAGAGGCGCAAGCGGCGCAACCCGTGGAACCTGATCCGGCTCATACCGGCGAAGGGATTTGAGAGGCCGGCACGATCTCCGGCTCCGCATCTCCCTCGTCGAGCTCGATTCGAGGGAGGATTCCTGGCTATGGTCGCCCACGGCTTCGCCTGCGATCGCCCAAATCCCGACCGCGCACGCGGCAGGGAAACCTGTTGGTGAGCGGCCAGTGCGATCTGCGCCTCTATGCGGTGCTCGATCCCGAGCGCTGCCGCGGCAGGTCCCTGCCCGAGCTGGCCGCAGCTGCCGCCCGCGGTGGTGCCACCCTGATCCAGCTGCGTGACAAGCACGGCGGCACGCGCCGACAGGTCGAGCACGCGCGCGCCGTGCTGCAGGCGCTAGCCCCCTTCGACGTGTCACTGGTGATCAACGATCGGGTCGACGTGGTTATGGCGGCGGAGGCCCACGGCGTCCATCTCGGCCAGGCCGATCTGCATCCCGCGGATGCCCGGGCCCTGATCGGTGCCGGGGCCATCATCGGCGCCACGGTCCATCACCCGGCCGAGGCCCGGGCGGTCGATCCCAGCCTTGTCGATTACGCGGGTATCGGCCCGGTCTTCGCCACCGCCAGCAAGGACAGCGAGGACCCGCCCATCGGCCCGTACGGCCTCGCCCGGCTGATC
>JBATRI010000009.1:0-1988 GCA_049292515.1 Geminicoccaceae bacterium | reverse complement strand
GTTCCCGCAGCAGCTGGAAGGTGCCGGCGCCCACCGTGCCGAGGCCGGCGATGCCGACCCGAAGAAGCCGGGTGTCCTGGCTCACGCCACCGCCAGTGCCGGCTCGCCGGCGCCGTTGCCATGGCGGGCCAGGAACGTGCGGATGCTGCGCACGGCCTGCCGCAGCCGCTGGCGGTTCTCGACGAGTGCCAGACGCACATAGCCCTCGCCATATTCACCGAAGCCGATGCCCGGCGAGACCGCGACATCGGCCTCCTCGAGCAGGAGCTTGGCAAATCCCATGGAGCCCAGCGCCTTGAACTGCTCGGGCACCGGAGCCCAGCAGAACATCGTGGCGTCGGGCTTCGGGATGGCCCAGCCGGCCTTGGCAAGGCCGTCCACCAGCACGTCGCGCCGTCCCCGATAAAGTTCGCGGAAGCCCTGCACGCAGTCTTGGGGGCCGTTCAATGCCGCCGTCGCGGCAACCTGGACCGGCGTGAAGGCGCCATAGTCGAGGTAGGACTTGATTCGCGTCAACGCGCCCACCAGCCGCGTGTTGCCGGCCGCAAAGCCGATGCGCCAGCCCGGCATCGAATAGGTCTTGGACAGCGAGCCGAACTCGATCGCCACATCGAACGCCCCCGGCGCCTCGAGAATCGACGGCGGCGGCTGGTCGCCGAAATAGATCTCGGCATAGGCGATGTCCGATAGCAGCCAGATGTCGCGCTGCCGGGCCCAGGCCACGGCCTCCTTGTAGAAGTCGAGGCCGCAGGTCAGCGCCGTCGGGTTGGACGGGAAGTTCAAGACCACCATGGTCGGTGCGGGCACGGAGTGCTCCGCGGCTCGCGCCAGCTCGCGCATCAGGTCGATCCCCGGTCCGAACGGCACATGCCGGATCGACGCGCCGGCGATGATGAAACCGAACGGATGGATCGGATAGCTCGGATTCGGTGACAGTATCGTGTCACCGGGGGCGGTGATCGCCTGGGCGAGGTTGGCCAGGCCCTCCTTGGAGCCCAAGGTGACGCAGACCTGCGTCTCGGGATCGAGGCGCACGCCGAACCGACGGTCGTAGTAGCCCGCCCAGGCCTTGCGCAGGCCGGGGATGCCGCGCGAGGTCGAGTAGCGATGGGTCTTGCCGTCCCGCACGGTCTCGACCAGCTTTTCGACGATATGGGCGGGCGTCGGGCTGTCTGGATTGCCCATGCCCAGATCGATGATGTCCTTGCCTGCCGCACGCGCTGTCGCCTTGAGCCGATTGACTTCGGCGAAGACGTACGGCGCCAAGCGTCGGATGCGGTGAAACTCAGGCTCTTTCATCGGTGCGGTCCACAGAGAGGCCGTCCGCCAAAGGCGGTCGTGGGCGGGCTTCCTAGCACGATTCGTCGCGGGCGCGAATCCGCTCCCGGGGGGTGCGGCACTCAGGAGGTCGGGCTGGTGGCGAGATAGACCAGGACCTCGTCGCCGCTGCCGTTGAGGGCCAGATCGAGCCGATTGGCCGGTGCGCCGAGCCGGACGAGGCTCGCGGCGACCGCTCTCGCCCGTTCAGCACCGAGGCCGGTCTCCGCCGATGGGGCGACGATTCGTAGCTCCGAGCCGGAGGCCCGGGCCTGCTCGACCGCGGGCCGCAGCTGCGCCTCGGCATCGCCGGGCAATTCGGCGCTTCCGACCGCGAACGGCAGCTGTGCCACCATCGCCCCTGGCGGCAGTGTCGTCGCCGTGGCCGTCTTGCTCGGCGTCGATGTGGCCTCATCGACACCAAGGACGCCACCCAACACGCTCGAGGTTGCCGGATTGTCTTGCGGCTGTTGTGGAGCCTGATTCGGTGGTGCCGGTGGGTCACTGGGCCCACCGAAACCGAGCAGCTCCGCGACGGTGGCGGGCCCCACGGGGTCGGGTGCCTCGCGATCCAGCCGGCGCATGAATTGCCGGAGCTTGCCCGTATCCCTCACGTCACTCAGGTTCGTATCCAGATAGGAGGCGGCGATCGAGGCGTCCCCTTCTGGGGG
>JBATRI010000008.1:0-16171 GCA_049292515.1 Geminicoccaceae bacterium | reverse complement strand
GCCAATGGGCTGGTCGTCGGCATCGAGCGCCACTAGGCCGTCGACCTCGTGCCCGGGATCGTTCAGCCAGCCCCACACGGTGGCTCGCATCGAGGGCGTCTGCTCGACGCCGTAGAAGGCGGCGTAGTCCGCGTAGAGCGCTTCCCAAGCAGCCCGATGCCGCAAAGCGGGCTGGACGGTCCGCAGTACCGTCACGGCTTGCCGCCGACTTTGATCCCTGCCAGTCGCTCGAACACCTTGACCACCGCGGCATCGTCCTCGCGCCCGAGGCCGGCGGCCGCCGCCATCAAAAACAGCTGGTGCGCCGAGGCCGCGAGCGGCAGCGGGAAGCGCAGCTCGCGGCCCGCATCGAGGACCAGGCCCAGATCCTTGACGAAGATGTCGACCGCCGAGCGGGGCGTATAGTCGTCGTCCAACATGTGCGGCACGCGGTTGCCGAATATCCAGCTGTTGCCGGCGCTGTGCGAGATCACCTCGAACAGGGTCCGCGGGTCGGCGCCGGCGCGGGTGCCGAACGCCATGGCCTCGGCGGCGGCCGCGATGTGCACGCCGGCCAGGAGCTGGTTCACGGCCTTCACGGTCGAGCCGATGCCGGGTTCGTCACCGAGATGGTAGACCTTGCTCGCCACCACGTTGAGCGCCGCCTCCGCCTTGGCGAACGCCTCCGGTGGGCCGCTGCCCATGATGGTGAGCCCACCGCTCTCGGCACCCACCGCGCCGCCGCTCACCGGCGCGTCGAGCAGCAGATGGCCCGCGCCCGCGACCCGTTCGGCTAGCGCCCGCATCGCGGCGGCCGGCACGGTGCTGGAGAGGATGACGACGGATTCGGGCGCGAGGGCGGGGACCGCCCCGGAGGCCCCGAACAGGACGGTCTCTGCCTGAGCGGCGTTGACGACCATGACCAGAAGCAGCCCGGCATCACGGGCGGCATCGGCGGGGGAGGCCGCAGCGGTGCCGCCGATGGCAGCCAGGGCCTCGCCGGCTTCGGCCCGCACGTCGTAGCCGCGTACCTCGAAGCCTGCCCGCACCAGACAGCCGGCCATGCCGGCGCCCATGGCCCCCAGGCCGATCACACCGATCGGCGTTCCCTTGGCATCTGTCATCTCACCATCCCTGTACGATCGTTTCTCAGGCTCGTTGATCGGCGAGCGCCGTCCAAGCGGTCAATAGCTGGCGATGGGCCGCCACATCATGCACGCGCAACAACTGAATGCCCTGCGCCAGGGCCCATTGTGCCGCCGCCAGGGTAGCCGGCAATCGCTCGCCGCTGGGCCATCCATCCTCGATCGCCGCCGTCCAGCCCTTGCGCGAGGCCCCCAGCATGACCGGGCAGCCGAGTCCATGGAACAGGGCGAAATGGTGCATCAGGTCCAGATTGTCCGGCTCGTGCTTGCCGAAGCACAGCCCTGGATCGACGATGAGACGGCTACGATTCACGCCCGCCGCGGAGCAGGCGGCGACACGTTTCGCCAGCCAGTCGAAGACCTCGAGCGCACACTGCTCGTAGGACGGCGCCAGGTTCATCGTCGCCGGCTCGCCGGCCATGTGCATCAGCACGACGAAGGCGCCGGCCTCGGCGGCGACGCCCATGGCCGCCGGGTCGTGCGTGAGACCGCTGACGTCGTTGATGATCGCCGCCCCCGCCGCCACGGCCGCGGCCATGACCTTGGCCTTGCGGGTATCGACCGACACGAGGACGCCGCGCTCGGCCAGCGCCCGGACGACGGGCACGACACGCCGCAGTTCTTCCTCGAGCGGTACTGGTGTCGCACCCGGTCGCGTCGACTCTCCGCCGACATCGACGATCGATGCGCCGTCGGCCGCAAGCCGCAGGCCATGCTCGATCGCCGCGTCGGCCGCGTCGTGCCGGCCGCCGTCGCTGAAGCTGTCGGGCGTGACGTTGAGGATGCCCATGAGGCAAGGCCGGTCGAAGGGGGTAGGTCGTGCGGTCGTGAGTGCCGCCGGCCAGTCAACCGCGGTGGCGTCGACCCAGGCGCTGCGCCGCGCTTGGCCCGGGGCCCAGTCGATCCGTTCCGCCAAGCTGCAGGCCAGCGCCCCGCCCAGCACGGGAACCGCCCGGCCGGCACCGAGGAGGTCGCCAACCTCCGGACCGACGTGCAGGGCAGCGGGACGCAGATAGGAATTCACGGTAACGACGCCTTGAGCGCGGTCAGGCCGAGACGAGGATTTCACCCTTGCCCCCGACGGAAGCGCAGCCGGTCCAGCGCTCCACCCTTATGCCGGGCAGCGCCAGCGGGGGCTCCTGCGCCGCCATCAGTCGCGACAGGAGCCGCAGCCAGCCCAGCTCGTGCGTGCCGTTGGCGGCGAAGGTCCCCAACATGTTGCCCGGCTCATGGCCCAGATAAAGGGAGCCGCGCCGCATCGCATAGCCGGGGTCGATGCCGCAGCCTCGCAGGGCCACGATCGTCCCGCCGATCATCCGGCTGGCGGGATAGTCGCCGGTCCGGCCGTGCACCGCGATCAGCCCGCGGCGCATCCGGTCGCCCACACGGTCGCCGGCGTCGCCGCCGACCATCACCACACCTTCGGCCATGCCGGCCGGATCGCCGGGCAGCGCCGCCCCCAGGAAATCGCCCGCATTGGCCGTGATGTGGATGGTCCCGCCGCGCATGCCGGCCGCCGCATGGACCCCGGCACTGCCGAACAGCTCGATGCGCCCGCCTCTCATGCCCTGGCCGAGATAGGCGCCGACATCGCCGTAGACCTCGATCCGGCCTTCCGCCATGCCGTGGCCCAGCCGGTCGAGGCCGGCAAAGGCCCCCTCGATCTGCAGGATGGCGCTGTCGCCCGCGGTGACTTCGGCGAGCTCGCCCAGCGGCAGCTCACGGTTGCCCACCAGCAGGCGCAGGCCCTCCAGCTCGGCCGCGCTCTTGCCGGCGAGCTTGGCCGGGCTCAGCTGCCGGGCGTCCACCGGCAGCTTGGTCTCGGTGACGAACCGCAGCCGCACGGCGCTCATTGCAGCACCTGACGCAGATGAAAGTGATAGGGGCCGAGCTTGCCGCCGTAATTGCCGGCGCTGATCGCCACGACGCCGGCGCCGCGTCCGATCGCGCAGGCGGCGCGGACCCCGGCGGCGGTGGCGGCGGCCACATCGGCTTCGGTCAGCCCGTCGATGACGATCTCGACCACCGACTCGACCTCGGGCGGCAGCGCCGATTCCTTCGTCTGTGCGCGGATCGTCGGGCAGTAGGCGTCGTTGGTGGACGCGATCAGGCCCTTGTAGCGCGAGCCGATCTTCGAGCCCGAACGTACGGCCCCACCCGGAAAGGGCAGCACGATATTGGGCAGCCGGCGCATCGCCGCGACCGCCGCTTCCGCCGCGGCTCGCGCCACCGTGCCCGACGTGCACAACATCAGGAAGTTGCCGCCGCCGACGGCATTGGTGACCCCGGCCGTCTCCTCGACCAGGAACTCGCCTTCCATGACCGGGATGCGCCAGTAGCGCTTGCCACCGAGCCGCTTGCTGCTCTGGAAGCCGTCGCCGAAGTAGCGCAGCGACTTGCCGAGCGGTGCCGTGCCGTCGCCGTCGAGGCCCGAGAAGCAGGCAGTCCCGACGCAGGTCAGCACGCATTGACCGACCCGGGCGACGAGCTGCTTGGCCAGATCCTGCTCGCCCATGGCGAACAGCAGCACGGCGATTCCCGGCCGTCCGTCCGGGGTCGCCTCGGGCGGCAGCTCACGCTCGATCCCGGCTTCGCACCCACAGGCGATCACCGAGGTGGCGAACCCGGTCATGGCCTCGGCCGCGGTCCGCGCCCATGCGGCCTTGTCCGCCGTGATGATCACCCGGGACGCCCGCATCGGGAACGCCTCGGCGAACGTGTCCTCGATCATGACTCCGTTCAGAATCACGCTGTGGCGCCTCCCTTTTGCCGGATGCGACTATAGGGACGGCAACCCCGTCGCGCCAGCCGCCCACGTCTGGACCTGCGATTACCGTCGTCTATCGCTGTCTC
This sequence comes from Geminicoccaceae bacterium, assembly GCA_049292515.1. Lineage (GTDB taxonomy): Bacteria > Pseudomonadota > Alphaproteobacteria > Geminicoccales > Geminicoccaceae > Benzoatithermus. Next base: position 12,194 of record JBATRI010000008.1, on the reverse strand, counting down.
GGCAGGCTCGACGCCATCTGCGCCTCGCTTCCCCGTCTGCGAATCCCTGATCGTGGTCGAGTGCACCGTTCAGCTCCGGTTCAGGCGGACGCCACTAGGAACGCCGTCGTTCGACCTGAACCCATCCAGACCGGAGAACCCACCATGCGGAAAGTTGCCTTCTCCCTGATTCTCGCGCTGGGCGCGCTGGCCAACCTGCCGGCTCACGCCAGTGACGTGTGCAAGTCGTATCCGAAGGAACAGTGGCTGACCGAAGCGCAGATCCAGGCCAAGGCCGAGGCACTGGGCTACAAGGTGCGCTCGGTCGGCGAGGACGATGGCTGCCTCGAGGTCAAGGGCATGAACCAGGCCGGCGCCAAGGTCGAGGTCTATTTCGACCCGGTCACGGCCGAGGTCGTCAAGACCAAGGGCGGCTGAGCCGATGGCCGCGGGCGAGGTGTCGGTGCGGGTTTGGGATCCGCTCGTGCGCCTGTTCCACTGGAGTCTGGTCGCGGCCTTCGCGACGGCCTTCCTGAGCGAGGAGGGCGAGCGGTTACATGAGGTCGCAGGGTACGTTGTCCTGGGGCTGATCGCCTTCCGGCTGGTCTGGGGCCTGATCGGCCCCGCCCACGCCAGGTTCAAGGACTTCGTGCCGACGCCGGCCCGCCTTTGGGCCTATCTGCGCAGCCTCGTGCGCGGCCGGCCGTACCGCTATCTCGGCCACAACCCGGCCGGGGCGGTCATGATCCTCTGCCTGCTCGGCACTGTCTTCATCGCCGCCGGCAGTGGCTGGCTGATGACCACCGACCGGTTCTGGGGCACCAAGTGGGTCGAGGAGCTGCACGAGGTTTCGGCCTGGACTGCCCTGGCGCTAGTCGGCGTGCACGTCGCCGGTGTCGTCGTCAGCAGCCTCCTGCACCGCGAGAACCTGGTGCGCGCGATGATCACCGGCCGCAAACCGGCGACCATCGGCTGATACTGTTTGGCTCACCCGAGGGCGCGGCAGTTGTGGACCACTACACGGCCGCGCCCGCCATCCTCGATCTCGTGGTCGCCGAGCTCGAAGCTGCTGAGGCGCATGTCGCGATAATCCTCGAAGAACCGGCCGACGCGGCTGCGGATGGCCGCATCGTAGCCCGGCCGGACGACATGCGTGCCACCCTGGATGCCGGGCTCGGTCACCACGCCGTCGCGCATGACCGGGCGCCCAGCCTTCAGCAGCAGCAGCGGGTGGGCGAACATCCGCTCGCGGTCGGGATGGTCGTCGTAGACCGTGACATCGGCCAGCGCCCCCGGGCCGAGATGACCGTGGCGGTCGTGGATGCCCAGTGTCTTCGCCGGCCCCGCTCGGGTGATGATCGCGATCTCGTACAGACTGTACTCGCGGGCGATCCCATCCAGCGCCGAGGCGGCCCGGGCGCCCTTGTGGATTGTCGCCAGCATGTCGTTGCGGAAGCTCCTGTCCATCAGCAGCCGGATCAGATGCGGGTAGGTCGTGAATGGCGCGCCGTTGGGATGGTCGGTGGTCAGGAACACGCGCCACGGGTCGTCGATCAGCAGGAACAGCTCGAGCCCGACGCACCATTGCAGCGCGTTGACGAGATTGCCGTCCCGATAATGGATCGGCAGCACGCCGCAGCCGGCCTCGCACTCGATGTCCATGGCCACCCATTTCTTGGGTGACGCGAAGCGCGCGTTGCGCACCTGGCTCATCGTGTCGCCGGACGCGGTGACCGTCTGGCCGAACATCACCTGGCCGACATCGACCGAGACGTTCGGGCTCCTGTTGACCAGCTCGGCGATGGCGGCCGCACCGCTGGAGAATTTCTGCCTGCCCTCCTTGCCATAGGCATGGAACTGCAGATGGGTCAGGTGGATCGGGCGGCCTTCCATGCCGGCGATCGTGGCCAGGGTCGTGGCATCGCCACCGGGCACACCCAGGTTGCAGCCGTGGACATGGATCGGGTGCGGCACGCCGAGCTCGGTCAGGGCATCGGCCAGGGTCGTCAGGATCTGCCGGGGAGCGATGCCATAGTAAGGCCCCGCTTCGTCCAGGTCGAGCTTGCGGCCGTTGAACTTGAACGCGCTGATCCCGCCGGGATTGACGATCTTGACCGCCAGCGCCTGCGTCGCGTGCAACGTCCACGCCACGTAGTCGCGGATCGCATCGGGCCCGGCACCCTCGCTCACCAGCTTGAGGAACAGGTCGTCATTGCCCAGCAGCACGTAGGCGCCTTTGTCGAGGAGCGGCACGTCGGCCATCTCCTGATGCGCCTGTCGGGCGTTGACCGGCAGCATCGCCGGCTCGAACGCCATGGTGTAGCCCATGCGTGCATAGGCGTAGCCGGTCGTGAACGTCGATGGGCTATAGCGGCCGCTGCCGCTGCGGCAGCCGCATTGCCGGAGCTGGACGTGGTCGCGATGCTCCTCGGGCAGCATCATCCGGGCGATGTTGACCTTGCCGCCGCCTATGTGGCTGTGCAGGTCGATGCCGCCGGGCATGACCACCTTGCCGCCAAGGTCGATGACCTCGTCGGCTCTGCCGTCGGGTAGGGCTCCTACGATCCTCCCGCCGTCGATCCACAGGTCCATGACGCGACCGTCGACGCCATTGAGCGGGTCGTAGACGGTGCCGCCGGTGAGCTTCGTGATCATGCTATTCTCCGGCTCACAGGTCGGGAAGCTGGGCGGCGATCTGCCGGATGACCTCGGCAGCGCTCGGCAGCCCGATCTGCCGTAATGCGCGCAACGGCAGGCTGACCACGCCATCCATCCGATAGATGCTGCCGCCGTGATCCAGCCCCGGCGTGCCCACCGGGATGGCGACATCGACGGGCCGCGTCGGCTGCAGGCCGGGGCCGAACAGGGCGATCGTCGGCGCCGACGTCGCCGGCAGATGCTGCTCGCGCAAGGTGGCGAGCCAGAGCATGCAGTCGACGCCGCCGCTGGCCAGGAGAGATTCCGTGCTCCAGCGAGCCGGGTCGTGATCGGGGCCGCCATTGGCAAAGCTGGTGCGCAGCGGCCCGCCGGTCTGCCACGCGCACACTTGGTTGGTACCGATGATGTTATCCGGACCTGCCAGAGGCAGCCCGGCACATCGGGTCTTGCCGTTGAGCTCCCGGGTGAGGCCGGCCAGCGACCCCGTCAGCAGGTCGGGGTGCCGACCGGAAGCGTCTGCGGCCGCCCAGATGATCACCGCATAGCGCGCCGCGCGAAGCTGGTCGGCCAAGCTCTGCAGTGCCGCCAGCTCCAACCCCGCTACGGGACCGGGACCAAGTCGTGCTCCCGTAACCAATGCTCGTAGAGCGCCCACGACTTCGGGCAGGCGTTCGGCGGGGCAGGGCAGGGTCGCGATATCCGCGCTCAGACCCTCCGCTGGCCTCAGCTCGTGACCCAGATAGACCAGACGGCGCGCCAATGGCCCGAACAATGTGTCCCGCGGGGACAGGCAGCGCTCGACCAGGCGAGGGGCCAGGGCCGCGGCGTCCGTGCCGACGAACAGCACCAGGTCGGCGCGATTGCGTATCTCGGCCAAGGTTGCCGTGACCCAGCCGCCGTCCTGTTGCGCCCGCAGGTTCGCCATCAAGCCGCGGGAGCCGGCGTGATCGACGATGCCGCCGGTCCGCTCGGCGAGGGCAAGGATCTCGCGCATCCCGGCGGTATCCGTGCCGAGGCCCGCGAACAATGGCATCCGGCTGCCGCTCAGCAAGCTGGCAGCACCGGCGACCGCCGCATCGAGGGTTGCCCGCTCGCCCCCGACCATGGGTACGGACGCTTCCGCACGACGCCCGAAGCCGGCACGGGCGATCGCACAGTCGGGTCCGCTCAGCTGCAGATCGCTCTCGTTGGCCTCGACAGTCAGATCGTCACAGGCCAGTGAGCAGAATGGGCAAACCACGTCTGCAGTCGTCAGTCGCGCCTCCATGGGCCGATGCCTCCCCGGCACTGCTTGAGGGACGACCGTAGCGGCGGGCACGGGCTCCGGCAATCCGCCCACAAGCGTAGGCGGATTGCCTGCACAGCGGACCTACGTCACGCCGTCGGCTTGTCGTGCTTGACGTAGGCAAAGCGCAGATCGTCCTCAGGCGTGCCTTCGAGCGCACCGCCGGCGAGGCCCGGTTGCCAGTGCACGACCTCCTCGATCTTCTTGGCCAGCTCGAAATCCTTGTCCGTCAGGCCCTTGTGGTCGTGGCTCATCAACCGGACCTCGACCCAGGCGTAGGATGCGGTGAGATCCGGATGGTGCCATGCGGCCTCGGCCAGATGGCCCACCGCGTTGATCACCATCAGCGTGCCCTTCCAGCTGCTCGTCCGGTAGCGCCGCCTGATCCAGCCGTCCTCGAGGTACCAGTGCGGCAGCTCCGCCGCCAACCGCGCCTTCGCCTCGTTCTCGCCATAGACCTTGAGCTTCGCGGCCATGACTGGCCCTCCCCCTGCACATTGGCGTGTCGCGTCAATCCAAGAGGTGGTGCGGGAATTGGGCTGTACCAGTCGGAGGAACCCATCTCCGGATGGAACTCGGCACATCTGGCAGCGCAACCCACGCTGCAATCGCGGGCAAGCGCGCAGCCCCTCAGCCCCGCGTTTCGTCTGTTGCTGGTCCTTGGTGCGATGGCCGTGTAGCTTTCCCGGAGTGGGAATCTGATCTTTACTTCGGACGGCTGGTAGGCGGTCCGCCAACCGTCCGCATTCTTCGGGAACTTCGGCATATGGACATCCGTCAGCTTCGCTATCTCGTCAGCCTCGCCCGTGAGCGGCACTTCGCGCGTGCGGCGGAGGCTTGCGGCGTGGCGCAGCCGACCCTGTCGGCCGGCCTCCGGCATCTGGAGGAAGATCTCGGCGTCATGGTGGTCGAGCGGGGCAATCGCTTCAAGGGCCTCACTCCCGAGGGCGAGCGGGTGCTGTCCTGGGCGCAGCGCATCCTTGCCGATTGCGAGGCGCTCGAGCAGGAGCTGGTCGGCACCCGCAAGAGCCTGCGCGGCTGGATCACGATCGGGGTGATCCCCTCGGCCCTGGCGATGGTGGGGCGGCTCACCTCCGCCCTGATGGCGGCCCAGCCTGGTCTTGGCGTCCGCCTGCTGTCACGCAGCTCGATCGAGATCCAACGCGGGCTCGACGATTTCGAGCTGCATGCCGGCATCACCTATCTCGACAACGAGCCGCTCAGCCATGTCCGCAGCCAGCCGTTGTACCAAGAGCGTTACGTTCTGCTGACGACCAGGGATCCAGGCGAGCCGGCGCCGGCGAGCATCAGCTGGGCTGCGGCAGCGCAGATGCAGCTGTGCCTGCTCGTGACCGAAATGCAGAATCGACGCATTGTGGACGCCGCCTTCGCCACCGCTGGGGCGAAACCGTCTCCAGTGGTCGAGACCGATTCCATCGCCGCACTCGTCAACCATGTTCGCGAGGGTGGTCTCGCCGCCGTGGCCCCGGATCATCTGGTGACCCGCCTCGGTCTCGACTCCGCCGTGCAGGCGATTCCACTGGAGGCCCCGGTGCTCGTTCATACTGTCGGTTTGGTCGTTGCCGACCGGGTCCCGACACCGCCATTCGTCGCCGCCCTTTGGGCCGCAGCGCAGGCGCTCGGGCATGATCGTGCCCCATGATGGCGCGATCCAGTATTGCGATTTGATTTCAGGCTTCTGGCGCTCTTTAACGGCCGACCAGGGAAGCCAGGGAGGCGCATCAGAACATGTCCGCTACGACCCAGTCGCCGCCGGCCCGGCCGCTACATCCGGGTCAGGGCAAGCGCCGTGGACGGGTTACGGCGCGCGGCCGGCAGGTCGAGCCTGCCGCCGGCGATGATATTCGCGCCCTTCTCGGCGACCGCCCCACGCAGCGCGACCTGCTGATCGAGTACCTCCACCTGATTCAGGACCGCTACGGCCACATCTCCGCCCAACACATCGCAGCTTTGGCGCAGGAGATGCGCCTCGCCCAGACCGAGGTCTTCGAGGTCGCCACCTTCTACCACCATTTCGACGTCGTGAAGGAAGGGGAGGCTCCACCGCCGCCGGTCACGGTGCGGGTGTGCGACAGTCTGACCTGTGCGATGTTCGGCGCCGACCGACTGGTGGCCGACCTGCAGGCCACGGTCGACCCCGACACCGTGCGCGTGGTGCGGGCGCCCTGCATGGGCGCCTGCAGCCATGCGCCCGCCACCATGATCGGCAAACGCCGCGTCGAGCCGGCGACCGCCGAAGCGGTGCACGCGGTGCTGGCTACGGGTGACTACAGCCCGATCCTGCCCGAGCCGATCGGTCTTGACGCTTATCTCGCCAACGGTGGGTATGGGCTTTATCGACGCCTTGCTGGGGTCGATCCCGCGGCAATGCATTCCGGCCCCGCCGTCGATTTGTTGGCGGCTCTCAACGATTCGGGCCTGCGTGGTCTCGGCGGCGCCGGGTTTCCGACCGGCCGCAAGTGGGACATCGTCCGCAGCCAGCCGGGGCCGCGCTATCTGTGCGTCAATGCCGACGAAGGCGAGCCCGGGACCTTCAAGGACCGCTACTATCTGCGCCGGGACCCGCACCGGTTCCTCGAAGGCGCTCTGATCGCTGCGCATTCGATCGAGGCGGCCAAGGCGTACATCTATTTGCGCGATGAGTACCCGGCGATCCGGGTCGTGCTGCTGCACGAGATCGCTGCCCTCGAGGCCGCGGGCATCGCCCCGCCAGGGCTGCTTCAACTTCGTCGCGGCGCCGGCGCCTATATTTGCGGCGAAGAGTCGGCCATGCTGGAGAGTATCGAGGGCAAGCGTGGCCTGCCGCGGCACCGACCGCCCTATGTCGCCCAGGTCGGTCTATTCGGCAGGCCTACCCTGGTCAACAATGTCGAGACCCTGTTCTGGATCCGCGACATCGTCGAGAAGGGTGCGGACTGGTTCGCCGGGCAGGGAAGGCACGGCGGCAAGGGTCTGCGCTCCTACTCGGTCTCCGGTCGCGTGATGGACCCCGGTGTCAAACTGGCGCCTGCCGGGATCACCGTCCGTGAGCTGATCGACGAGTTCTGCGGTGGCATGGCGCCGGGGCACCGCTTTCGTGCCTATCTGCCGGGAGGCGCCTCGGGCGGCATGTTGCCGGCTTCCATGGCCGATCTGTCCCTGGACTTCGGCAAGCTCGAGCATCTCGGATGCTTCGTCGGTAGCCACGCCGTAGTGATCCTCTCCGACCAGGATGACCTCAAGGCGGCAGCGCTCAATCTGATGCGCTTTTTCGAGGACGAGTCCTGCGGCCAGTGCACACCTTGCCGCGTCGGCACGGAAAAGGCGGCCAAGCTGATGGCGCGTGCCACCTGGAACGGGCCGCTGCTGGCCGAGCTCGCCCGCGCCATGACCGACGCCTCGATCTGTGGCCTCGGCCAGGCTGCCGGCAACCCGCTCAAGTGCCTGCTGAAATACTTCCCCGAGGAGCTGGCGTAGGGTATGTAGTGATGTCACTACATGGAGAGTGCGATGATCATCTCGGCCCGTGAGGCGAACCAGCAATTCTCTCGGCTGCTGGAAAGAGCGGCCAGTGGCGACGTGGTGACGATCACGCGACGCGGCGTGCCGGTGGCGCGGCTGGTGCCGGTGGTCGACGCGCCGGCCGAGGCGGACGAGCGTGCGCGCCGGCGCGAGGAGCTGCTTGCGCGATTCGAGGCCGGCTTCGAAGGGCAGGGTTTCGGGGATTGGACCCGTGATGAGTTGTACGACCGCGACGACGCAGCGGGCTCATGAGATTCACACTCGATAGCAACGTGCTCGTCTATGCGGCGCAGCGAGGTGATGCGCGCCATGAACTCGCCGCCGCGATCCTGCGCCGTGCGGTGCATGGCGATTGTGTGCAGACCTTGCAAAGCCTCGGTGAGTGCTTCAACGCGCTCTGCCGCAAGCGCGGTTTCTCGAAACGTGAGGCGCGCATGATCATCGGGGATTATCAGGATCTGTTCGACGTCGTCATCGCGGCTGAGGTCGGCGATCTGCCCGAAGCGTTGCGCGCCGCCGCGATACACGGTTTTCAGTACTGGGACGCAATGCTCTGGGCCACCGCCCGCCGTGCGGGTTGCCGGTTGATCCTGAGCGAGGACGGGCAGGATGGCCGTGACCTCGAGGGCGTCACGTTCATCAACCCGTTCAATCCAGCCAATGCCAAGCTGATCGATCTGGCCCTGCCACGCCTGGAGCCTGCCTCATGACCGAGACCATCCGCTTCACCCTGGACGGCCGTGATGTCGAGGCTGGTCCGGACGAGAGCATCTGGCAGGTCGCCAGGCGCGAAGGCATCGAGATTCCGCATCTCTGCTGGCTGCCCCAGCCGGGCTACCGGGCCGACGGCAATTGCCGCGCCTGCATGGTCGAGGTCGAGGGCGAGCGGGTGCTCGCCGCCTCCTGCATCAGGAAGCCCGCCGCCGGCATGAAGGTGGCGACGGCCAGCGAGCGCGCCGTGACTGCCCGGCGCATGGTCATGGAACTGCTCGTGGCGGACCAGCCCGCCCGGGCCGACGCGCACGACCGCGGCAGCCGCCTGTGGGACTGGGCCGACCGGCTTGAGGTCGCGGAGAGCCGCTTCCCGGCGCGTGACCGGCCGGCCGCGGACTGGTCGCATCCGGCCATGGCCGTGCAGCTCGACGCTTGCATTCAGTGCACGCTGTGTGTCCGCGCCTGCCGCGAGGTCCAGGTCAACGACGTGATCGGCATGGCCGGACGCGGGCATCACGAGCAGATCGTGTTCGACCAGGGTGACCCCATGGGCGCCTCCACCTGCGTCGCCTGCGGCGAGTGCGTGCAGGCCTGCCCGACCGGCGCCTTGATGCCGGCGACCATGGTCGACCGCGCCACGGGCCGGGGCGACCTCGCCGCCGACCGCGAGGTCGACAGTATCTGTCCGTTCTGCGGCGTGGGCTGCCAGATCACCTACCATATCCGCGACGACAAGATCGCCTACGTCACCGGCCGAGATGGTCCGGCGAACGAGAATCGCCTCTGCGTCAAGGGCCGCTTCGGCTTCGACTACGTGGACAGCCCGCAGCGCCTGACCATACCGCTCATCCGCAAGGAAGGTGTTGGCAAGGACCCCGCCGACCGGATCGATCCCCGCAATCCCTGGACGCACTTCCGCGAGGCCAGCTGGGACGAGGCGCTGGACCGTGCCGCTGCCGGGCTGCGCGCCGTGCGCGATCGCGACGGCGGCAATGCGCTGGCCGGCTTCGGCTCGGCCAAGTGCAGCAACGAGGAGGCCTACCTGTTCCAGAAGCTGGTCCGGACCGGCTTCCACACCAACAATGTCGATCACTGCACCCGCCTGTGCCACGCTTCGTCGGTGGCGGCGCTGATGGAGGGCATCGGCACCGGCGCCGTGACGGCACCGTTCACGGACGCGCTGCACGCGGACGTGGTGGTGATCATCGGCGCCAACCCGACCGAGAACCATCCCGTGGCTGCCACCTACTTCAAGCAGGCGGCCAAGCGCGGCACCAGGCTGGTGGTGATGGATCCGCGCGGCCAGGCCATGAAGCGTCACGCCACCTGGATGCTGCAGTTCAAGCCGGGCGGCGATGTCGCCATGCTCAACGCGATCATGCACGTGATCGTCGCCGAGGGCCTCTACGACACCCAGTATGTGCAGGCCCACACCGACGGCTTCGAGCGGCTGAAGGCGCACCTCGCCGACTACCCGCCGGAGACCATGGCGCCGATCTGCGGCATTCCCGCCGAAACGCTGCGCGAGGTCGCCCGTGCCTTCGCCCGCGCCGAGCGGGCGATGGTGTTCTGGGGCATGGGCGTCTCCCAGCATGTCCACGGCACCGACAATGCCCGCTGCCTGATCTCGCTGGTGATGATGTGTGGCCATGTCGGCCGGCCCGGCACCGGCCTGCACCCGCTGCGCGGCCAGAACAACGTTCAGGGCGCGTCGGATGCCGGCCTGATCCCGATGGTGTTCCCCGACTACCATTCGGTCGGGGACACCCGTTACCGCGGCATGCTGGAAGCACTGTGGCGGCAGGAGCTGGATCCCCGGCCCGGCCTCACCGTGGTCGAGATCATCGACGCGATCCACGCCGGCCGGATCAAGGCCATGTACGTCATGGGCGAGAACCCGGCCATGTCCGACCCCGACGCCACCCACGCCCGCGAGGCGCTGGCGGAGCTCGAGCATCTGGTGGTGCAGGACATCTTCCTCACCGAGACCGCGATGTATGCCGATGTCGTCCTGCCGGCCTCGGCTTGGCCCGAGAAGTCCGGCACCGTCACCAACACCAACCGCCAGGTCCAGATGGGCCGGCAGGCGCTGCAGCCGCCAGGCTCCGCCCGCCTCGACTGGTGGATCACCCAGGAGCTCGCCAGGCGCCTGGGTCTGGGCTGGAATTACGCCGGTCCGGCCGAGGTGTTCGCCGAGATGAAGCACGCCATGCCGTCGCTCGACAATATCGGCTGGGACCGGCTGGAGGCGGAATCCGCGGTCACCTACCCGTGCTCGGCACCGGACGAGCCGGGCCACGCGATCGTCTTCGAGGATGGCGTCTTCCCGACCGCGGACGGCCGGGCGACGCTGGTCCCGGCCGCCATCGTCCCCCCGGCCGAGCAGCCCGACGCCACCTTCCCCTGGGTGCTCACCACCGGCCGCACGCTGGAGCACTGGCACACCGGGGCGATGACCCGGCGCGCCTCCAACCTGGATGCGCTGGAGCCCGAGGCATTCGTCGCCGTCAACTCGCTGGACCTGCGCCGGCAGGGGCTCGTGCCCGGCGATCAGGTCCGCGTCGCCACCCGCCGCGGTGCGATCGAGCTGATGGCGCGCCAGGACAACGCCGTGCCCGAGGGCGTGCTGTTCATCCCGTTCTGCTTCGCGGAAGCCGCGGCCAACGTCCTGACCAACCCGCAGCTCGACCCCTACGGCAAGATCCCCGAGTTCAAGTTCTGCGCCGCCCGCCTCGAGCCCCTGGCGGCTGCCGAATAGGGCTGCCGGCACCTAGTCCCGCAGGCTCGCCCCCGGTTGCGCCGGCCGCTTCGGCGACGGTGCCGACTGCGCCACCCCGATCGCCAGCACCGCGGCGAAGGTCACCGCCACCGCCGGGATCTGCAGGCTGAAATCGACCAGCGAGTGCAGCGCCACGAGCACGGTGGCACCTGCCGCCGCCAGCCCGAACACCTGGTTGCGCTGCCGGGCGAACAGGCCGCGTACGCAGTAGCCGAACAGCAGCACCGGCCCCAGATAGAGTGCTGCCGTTGCCGGTATGCCCAGCTCGACCAGATGCTCGATATAGGTATTGTGCGCCTTGTCGACGACGCCGTCGAAGCGCTCGTCGCGATGCTGCGCGAAGGCCGCCTCGAAGCTGCCGTAGCCGTAGCCCTGCCATGGCCGTTCGGCCACCATGTCCAGCGACACCTGCCAGAACGTCAGTCGCCCGGCCACTTCGAGGTCGTAGTTGGCGTCGACCTGCCCCAGCCGCTCCAGCGTGACCTCGCCGCTGCTCGACAGCAGCCCGGCGCCGACCGCCACCGTCGCCGCCACCACGCAGGCCACGATCAGCGGCCGTGGCCGGGTCACCAGGAACAGCAGCAGCACGACGAAGATCACGGCGATGCCGGCGCTGAGCAGGCCGCCGCGCGAATGGCTCTGCAGCGCCGCCATCGCCAGCACGCACAGGCTCAGCAGCAGCAGGCTCTTCTGGTCCAGCAGATGTGCTACCGCCTGCGCCGCGATGCGCTTCACGTCTGCCAGCCCGCGGGCCTCGAGGAACGGCTCGGCCAGCAGCGCCAAGCAGACCATCAGCCCGATATTGACATAAGTGGCGAAACTGTTGCGGTTGATGAAGGTGCCGGTGGCATCGTTGACATAGACCACCTTGTCCAGCCAGCCGATCACCTGCCAGCCGGTGAGTTGCACCACCAGCCCGTAGACGGCGCAGGCCACGGTCGCGATCAGCACCACCCGCAGCAGCAGCCGCGCCCGGGCGCCGTCCTGCGCCAGCCCGAGCACCACCCAGAACATGCCGGCATAGGTCAGCAGCCGCATCAGCGCGTCCAGCCCGGCCGCCGCATCGAGCCCCACCAGCGGCACCACGCCCTCGAGCCCGCCCTGCGCCAGGACCGGCGCCCAGAACGGGTTCGGCGCCAGCCAGCTTAAGGTCGTCGCCGGCAGCGTCTGCAGCAGCGCCCAGCCCCAGACCGGCACGGTCGTCAGCACCGCCGCCGGCACCACCCACGGAATGCCACGCTGGCGGGTCTCCGGCGC
>JBATRI010000007.1:0-3069 GCA_049292515.1 Geminicoccaceae bacterium | reverse complement strand
GGCGGGGCGCCCGCTCGAGCCGTTCGACGCCGACCGGGCCGGGGTGCGGCTGGACGAGCTGCTGCGCGGCACCGTCGCATGACCGATTTCATGGAGCTCGGTCAGAGCCTGTCGGTGTGGCTGGTGCCGGTGGTGACCGCCATCACGCTGCACGAGGCGGCGCATGCGTGGGTGGCCGACCGGCTGGGCGACGACACGGCGCGCCGGCTGGGCCGGGTCAGCTTCAACCCGGTGCGCCACGTCGACCCGTTCGGCACCCTGCTCCTGCCGGGCATGCTGCTCCTGCTCAACGCGCCGTTCCTGTTCGGCTGGGCCAAGCCGGTGCCGGTGGCGTTCCATCGGCTGCGCCAGCCGAAGCGCGACATGGTGTGGGTGGCGCTGGCGGGGCCTGGCATCAACATCCTGCTGGCCCTGGTGGCGGGGCTGCTGCTGCAGCCCCTAGGGCAGATGAGCGCCAACCCGCTCACGCTCTGGCTGTGGGAAAACCTGAAGAACGCGATCTTCGCCAACGTCGTGCTCGCCTGCTTCAACATGCTGCCGATCCCACCGCTCGACGGTGGCCGGGTGCTGACCGGCCTTCTGCCGCGCGAGCTGGCCTGGCGGTTCGCGCAAGTCGAGCGCTATGGCCTGCTGATCATCATGGGTGCCGCGTTCATCATCCCGCTGCTGGCACAGCAGTTCGGCTACAGCGTGAACCCGCTGGCAGCCGTGCTGTGGCCGATGATCCAGGCGGTGCAGGGTGCCGTCCTGTTCGTGACCGGCTGGTAGCGATGGCCGACGAGGAAGCCGCCGACGGCGAGGCCTTCATCGTCGACCTGGACGGGTTCGAGGGGCCGCTCGACCTGCTCTTGGACCTGGCCCGGGCGCACAAGGTCGACCTCGCCAACATCTCCATCCTGGAGCTGGCCGAGCAGTTCCTCGCCTATCTGCGTGGCGTGCAGGCGCGGCAGCTGCAGATCGCGGCCGAATATCTCGTGATGGCGGCCTGGCTTGCCTACCTGAAGTCGCAGCTGCTGCTGCCGCCGGCCGAGCGCGAGCTCGGCGACGCCGAGGCGCTGGCCGAGGATCTGGGCGAGCGGCTGCGGCGGCTTGAGGCCCTGCGCAAGGTGGCGGCGTCCCTGGTCGAGCGCCCGCATCTGGGCAGCGCGCGCTTCCCGCGCGGCGCCCCCGAGCCCATGCCGGTCCTGGTGACGCCGGTCTGGCGGGCGAGCCTCACCGACCTGTTCGCGGCCTACGGGGCCGCCATGCGGCGCGGCAAGGTCGTGCACATGACGATGCCGGCGCGCCGGCTGGTCTCGGCCGAATCGGCGATGCAGCGGCTGGCGCAGCTGCTGACCGGGCACGACTGGCGCGATCTGCACACCTTCCTACCGGACGATCTGGAGGATGCCTTGCAGCACCGCTCGGCCGTGGCCGCGGCCCTGATCGCCAGCCTCGAGCTGACCAAACAGGGCCGGATCGAGCTGCAGCAGGCGGCACCGTTCGGCCCGATCATGGTCCGCCGCCGGCCATGAGCGAGGTCGCCCCCAAGAACGTCATCGAGGCCCTGCTGTTCGCCGCGGCGGAGCCGGTCGAGCACGCGGCGCTGCAGCTGCATCTGGGCAACGTCGACGTCACCCCGCTGCTGGAGGAGCTGGAGCGGGACTATGCCGGCCGGGGCGTCAGGCTGGAGCGGGTCGGCGGCGCCTGGGCGTTCCGCACGGCGCCAGAGGTGGCGCCGTTGCTGCAGCGCACCCGGGTGCAGAGCCGCAAGCCGTCCCGGGCGGCGCTCGAGACGCTGGCGGTGATCGCCTACCAGCAGCCGGTGACCCGGGCCGAGATCGAGACGGCCCGTGGGGTGGCACTGGGGCAGGGCACGCTCGACATCCTGGTCGAGGCCGGCTGGGTGATGCCCAAGGGGCGGCGCGAGGCGCCGGGGCGGCCGGTGACCTGGGTCACCACGCCGGTCTTTCTCGACCATTTCGCGCTGACCTCGCTGGACGACCTGCCCCGGCTCGACGAGCTCGAGGGAGCCTCCCTTTTCACGCCGCCACGCGATGGCTAGAACAGCGCGGGCGCAATCCAGCGCCGAACGGACCCTGATGGATATCGCACCGGAAGCCGCTGCTGCAGCTGGGAAGGGCCTGCAGGTCGCCGACCTATCCCATCGGTTTGGCGACCGGCAGGTGGTCGACGACGTCAACCTGACGATCGCCCCCGGCCAGGTGCATTGCCTCGTGGGCCCGTCGGGCTGCGGCAAGACCACGACGCTGCGCCTGATCGCCGGGCTGGAGTCGCTGCAGCAGGGGCGCATCACGCTCAACGGGCGGGTGCTGGCGGAGCCCGGTCACAGTCTGCCGCCGGAACGCCGCCGGGTCGGGCTGATGTTCCAGGATTTCGCGCTGTTCCCGCATCTGCGTGTGGGCGAGAACGTGGCCTTCGGGCTCGCCGGCCACGACCGCCGGCAGCGCGAGCAGCGCGTCATGGACCTGCTGACCGCGGTCAACATGGGCGCCTTCGCCAAGGCCTATCCGCACACGTTGTCCGGTGGCGAGCAGCAGCGCGTGGCGCTGGCGCGGGCCCTGGCGGCGGCGCCGGAGGTGATGCTGCTGGACGAGGCCTTTTCGGCGCTTGACACCTCGCTGCGGGCCCAGGTTCGCGAGGAGACCCTGGGACTGCTGCGCGAATCGGGTGCCCCGACCCTGCTCGTGACCCATGATGCCGAGGAGGCGATCCGTGTCGGCGACCGCATCCACGCCATGCTCGGCGGCCGGATCGTGCAGAGCGGCACGCCGTCGGAACTCTATGCCGGCCCGGTCAATCCGTTCGTGGCCGGCTTCTTCGGCCCGGTGAACCGGTTCGACGGCCGGGTGGTCGATGGCATGGTCGAGACTCCGGTCGGAATAGCACCAGCGCGTGGCCTGGCCGATGGCGTGGCGGTGCAGGCGATCGTCCGGCCCGAAGCGCTGCGCGTCCATCGCCGCCCGGATGGCGGCGGCCTGCGTGCCCGGGTGCTGGTCAGGCGCGATCTCGGCCCCGTGCACGTGCTGCGCCTGCGCCTGGACGACGGCAACAGCATCAAGGTGCGCC
>JBATRI010000006.1:0-2277 GCA_049292515.1 Geminicoccaceae bacterium | reverse complement strand
CTCGTGCACCCCGTCGAGGCCAACGAGCTGTTCGTGGCCATGCCCGAGCCGCTCGTGGCCGAACTCCACCGCGACGGCTTCCAGTTCCACCGCTGGTCCTCGCCGGCCGATCCCGGCCCGCCCGTGGTGCGTCTGGTGACCTCCTTCGCGACCGGCGAAGCCGAGGTCGATGCGCTGCTTGAGGCCGCTGCGGGGATTGCCGCAGCCTAGCGGGCGTTTATGCCGCCTTGTGATCCAGGTTCGGCAGGAACACCACGAGCAGCCCGATCGCCGGCAGCAGCGCGCTCAGCTGGAAGGCCCAGGCGATGCCGCTGAGGTCGGCGAGCCAGCCGATCAGCAAGGCACCGATGCCGCCCATGCCGAAGGCGAAGCCGAAGAACAGGCCGGCGATCATGCCGACCCGGCCGGGCAGCAGCTCCTGCGCATAGACGATGATCGCCGGAAAGGCCGAGGCCATGGTCAGGCCGATCAGCACCGCCAGCACGTCGGTCCAGAACAGGTTGGCGAACGGCAGCGCCAGGCTAAGCGGCAGCACGCCCAGGATCGAGATCCACAAGATCGGCTTGCGGCCGATGCGATCGCCGATCGGCCCGCCGATCAGCGTGCCGACCGCGACCGCCCCCAGAAACAGGAACAGATGGATCTGGGCGCTGCCGACGGAGACCGCGAACCGGTCGATCAGGAAGAACGCGTAGTAGGACTGGAACGCCGCCATGTAGAAGTTCTTCGAGAAGGTCAGCGCCAGCAGGATCGCCACGGCGACGATCACCCGGTTGCGGCCGACCGGCGAGGCCAGCGGTACCGCGGGCCCGGCCTTCCGGCGCAGCTCCAGATGATCCCGGTACCAGACCCCGACCCGGCTGAGGATCACGATCCCGACCACGGCCGCGAGCGCGAACCAGGCGATATAGAGCTGGCCGTTCGGGATCACCAGCAGGGCCACCAGGAGCGGGCTAATCGCCTGCCCGGCATTGCCGCCGACCTGGAACACCGACTGGGCGAACCCGTAGCGCCCGCCCGCGGCCAGCCTCGCCACGCGCGAGGCCTCGGGATGGAACACCGAGCTGCCGACGCCGATCAGCGCCGCCGCCAGCAGCATGGTGGCGAAGCCGCCCGCCACGGCCAGCACCAGCATGCCGACGAAGGTCGACGCCATGCCGAACGGCAGGGAGAACGGCTGCGGGCGCTTGTCGGTGTAGAGGCCGATCATCGGCTGCAGGACCGACGCGGTCAGCTGGAAGACCAGCGTGATGATGCCGATATGCACGAAGTCGAGCCCGAGCGGGTCCTTGACCAGCGGATAGATCGACAGCAGCGCCGACTGCATCGTGTCGTTGAGAAAGTGCCCGGCACTCACCGCGAACAGGATCGGCAGCACCGCCTGGCTTGCCGTCCGCGCCCCGACCGCCGCGCCCGCGCTGCTCACCGCCATGCCACCGCCCCATCCCGATCGCGGCCCGCGCCCAGCTTCGGGCCGGCCTGAGCAGGGCGATTTACAGGCTGTGCCGCCACAATACCATTGCGGTCGACGCAGGGCAGCGTGAACCGAATAATTACCCTGACGTTAGCGAGGCCGCCACGGCCTTGGGCTCAGGGCTTCACCGGCGGCGCCGCATTGCCGAGGGTCGCGGCCTCACCCGGCGGCACCGCCGCATCCGCCGCGGGCATCACCAGCACCGGCAATGCGCGATCCGGGTCGAGGTAGCGCGTGGCCAACGTCTGCACGCCGGCCAGGGTCTGGCTCTCGTGGTCGGCCAGCAGCGAGCGCGCGCCTTTCAGGATCTGCGGGTACTGCTCCATGCCGATCAGGACATTGTAGAACCAATAGTCGTTGTTCTGCTCTGCCGTCTTGGCCTGGGCCAGACGCGGCTGCAGCGCCCGGTCGAACTCGTCCTGGGTGATGCCGCCCGCGTGCATGTCGGCGCCGACCTGGCGCATCAACCGCACGATGCGCTCCGCGTCGGCCGTGCGCACGTCCACCGCGGCCCCGATCTGGCCGTAGCCCGGCAGCACCACCGACATGTCGCTGAAGGCGTCGGGCGAGTAGGTCGCACCCTCGTGCTCGCGGATCTCCTGCAGCAGCCGGTCGCTCAGGATGTCGGCGACGAGGTCGAGACCAACCGACTCCTTCGGGTCGGTGAGTCCGGTGGTGGGCCAGTAGACCAGCGCCAGCGCCTGACCCTGCGGCCCATGATGGGTGAACCGCACCGGCTCGGCTGCCGTCGGCATGGCGAGCTGGGGCGGCGTCGGCGCCGTGGCCTTGCCGCGCGCCGGCAG
>JBATRI010000005.1:0-5327 GCA_049292515.1 Geminicoccaceae bacterium | reverse complement strand
GGCCCCGACGGTGCTTGCTTCTATTTGATGCGGCCGGCATCCCGCAGAATGCGGTCCTGGAATTCCGCCACGGTGTCCAGGGCCTCCTTGGCCGAGATCTGCCCGGTGATCGCCTTGTCGAATTCCTGCTGCTGCTGCGTCAGGAGCTCAAAGAACTCCGGGATGTGCCAGACGTCACGCTGCCAGTCGAGCATCTCCTTGTGGGCCTGATTCCAGGGCCGCAGGGAATCATACTCGGGATCGGCCATGACACTGCGCAGACCCGATTGACCGCCGTTGGCGACGAACTTTTTCTGCGTGTCGGGCTGCAGCCACCACTTCACCACCTCGAGCGCCGCCTCGTCGACCTCAGGGCTGTTCCAGGTGGTCAGCACGAAGGGCTGGCCGCCGATATTGCCGGTCCGGTCGATCGTGCCGTCCGCCTTCTTGGTGCCCGGGGCCACGCCGAACGCCGACTTGTCGGAGACCTTCGACGACTTCGGATCCAGCACGGGCTCGCCGAGGCCGACCCAGTCGATCGCCGCCGCGACCTTGCCCTGCATGAACAGGTCCTGGACGACGAAGATGTCCATCTGGCCGGTCTTCGCTACCGGGGGCGAGTAGGGCAGCATGCTGAGATACTGCTCGAACGCCTTGACGTTGATGTCCGAGTTCACGACGCCGAGCGCCTGGCCATCAGGGGCCTTGGTCTCGTCCCAGATCGAGCCGCCCTGCTGCCATATGAAGGCGTTCACGGCCATGGTCGAGAAGTCGTAGCCGACGCCGGCCTGGTAGGCGGTGCCATAGAAATTGTCGTCGGCCACGCCGTCGCCAAGCGGGTCGCCCTTCTTGCGCTGGAAATGCTTGCCGATGTTCGCCCAGACGTCCCAATCGACCTGCTGCCAGTCCGCATAGGTGCAGGGCAGTTTCTGATTGAAGCTCGCCTGGAACTTGGCTGCTTCCTTCTCGTTGCAGAACAGATCCTTGCGATAATAAGTGACGTAGGTGTCCGGGAACTGCGGGAAGCCGTAGTAGTGAACACCCTCCTTCGGCCACTCGCCCGCTTCCTCCAGCTGCTTCGCCGTTTGGTGCGGATAGGTCGAGTAGGCGGAGACCAGCACCGGGTGCAGGTCCTTCATGATCGCGGTCAGCTCGGGATCGTTCTTCATGTCGTCGGTCAGGTCCTTATAGTACCCGCCTTCGACGAACGACCCCAGCCACTGGCTGTCGGTCACGATCATCTGATATTTCTGCTCGCCGGACGTCAGCGAGGCCGCGACCCGCTCATAGAACGACGGCCATGGAATGAAATCCATGACCAGGGACACTTTCTTGCCGCTCGGCGATACGAAGGAGCGGTCGAACTCCTCCTTCATGAACCGGGTCGGCGGCCAGTCTGGCACCGCCATATTGATCGTGATCTCCTGCGCCCGGACAGCGCCGGCACCCAGTACGGTGCCCAGGGCCAGCGCCGCCAGGGCGACGCCGTTGAGCAGCCGTCGACTAACCGCGAGCTTCATTCTGCCTCCCTTGCCGGACTTTGCCGGTCTTCTCTCGCCACCTCAGCGGCCGCGAACCGCCGCGACCCCTGGACAAATCAGTCGATGCGCCGGCCGGTGTCCCGGTCAAACAGGTGCAGGTTCTGCGCGGCGATCACGACCTCGACCGGCTGGCCCGGCTTGATCGCCAGCGCCCGGTCCTCGGGCAGCACCATCTTGACGATCACGCCGCGCAGATCGAGATCCAAGACGGTGATGTCCCCGAGCGGTTCGGTCAGCCGCACCGACCCCTGAAAGACCGGACCCTGGCCCGGCGCCAAGTTGATGTCATGCGGTCTGACCCCGGCCAGGACCGAGGCACCACCCTCCAGACCGGCGCCGACGCCGGACAGATCGATCTCGCCGAAGGGTAGCTCCAGCATGCGCGTGCCGCCGCGCAGCTGGATGCGCCCGGGCATCAGATTGATGGCGGGTGCCCCGACCATCCTCGCGGCATAGGCATCGCGCGGCCGGACGTAGAGCTCCTGCGGCGAGCCCACCTCGACGATCCGGCCCTCGCGCATCACCGCGATCCGCTGGCCCATGGTCAGCGCCTCGAGCTGGTCCGGCGTGGCGTATAGCATGGTGGTGCCGAGATCGCGGTGCAGCCGCTTGAACTCCGCCCGCATGTCGTGGCGCAGCTTGGCGTCGAGATTGGTCAGCGGCTCGTCGAGCAGCAGCAGTTTGGGCCGACGCACCAGGGCGCGCCCGATCGCAATCCGCTGCTGCTCGCCGCCCGAAGCCGTCGTCGTCTTGCGGTCGAGCGTGTGCGTGATCCGCAGAAGCTCGGCCACCTCGCCGACGCGGCGCTTGATCTCGGCCGATGCGACCTTCGCCTCGCGCAACGGATAGGCAAGGTTCTCGCGCACGCTCAGGTGCGGATAGAGGGCGAAGGTCTGGAAGATCATCGCGATCCCCCGACCTTGCACCGGTGCCGTCGTCACGTCGCACCCTGCGAACTCGATCTTGCCGGCCTCGAGCGGTTCGAGGCCGGAAATCGCCCGCAAGGTCGTCGTCTTGCCGGCAGCACTGGGGCCGAGCAGGCAATAGAACTCGCCTGCGCGCACGTCGAGCGACAGTCCGTCCAGCGCCGTGATGCGCCCATAGCGCTTGACCAGACCGGTCAGCGTCAGCTCGGTCACGGTGCCTCACCTGTTTCTGTCGTCATACCAGCGACCGCCGCCAAGCTAGCGATTACCGAAAGACGCGCAAGCCCCGGTTTGCGCCGCCTCAGCGATGGTGGATCTCGGTGCCCAGCACCTTCAGGCACTCGCGCATGAAGGCGGCGAGGCCGGGCCAGCCCTTGGCGGAGACCAGGTTGCCGTCGACGCAGGCGCCGGTCGGCTCGACGTCGACATAGATCCCGCCGGCCAGCGTCACCTCGGGCTCGCAATAGTGCAGCGCCGCCACCCGCTTGCCGCGCACCACGCCGTCGACAGCGATCAGGATCTGCGCGCCGTGGCAGATGGTGAAGATCGGCTTGCCGGCCTCGTGGAAGTGCCGGACGATCCGCTGCACCCGCGGGTCGATGCGGATATATTCAGGGCCACGTCCGCCCGCACAGTAGACGGCGTCATAATCGGCCGGGTCGACCTCGCCGAAGGTCTTGTTCAGCGTGTAGAGATGCCCGGGCTTTTCCGTGTAGGTCTGGTCGCCCTCGAAATCGTGCAGCGAGGTCTTGATGTTCTCGCCGGCCTTCTTGTCCGGGCAGACCACGTGCACGGTATGGCCCACCGCATGCATCGCCTGCTCGAAGACGAAGATCTCGTATTCCTCGCTGAACTCACCAGTCAGCATCAGGATTTTCTTGCCGGGCATGGATCTACTCCCTGAGTTTGGATCGTTCATTCGGCATCGTCGGCGATACCGTGCAGATTCACCGGGTACCAGTCGTCAGCCAATAGTTCGCTGAATGTATATGGACAACCTTCCGGCAAGGCCTTGGCCGCGTCGCGCTCGCCGTGGGCCGACAGGCCGTTTGCCGCCTTCGCCCGCGCCCGCGCGTACAGCCGGGGCAACTCCCCCTCGACCTCACGCTGGATCGTCACGGTCATCTTGTCGGGAATCTCGGCTCGGGCATCGAGGATCGAATCCCTCCAGCCACCCCGGGGGTCGCGCGCGCGCGAGTGCTCCAGCTTCAGGAGGTGCTCGATGACCCGACGCAGCTGGCTCCGGACCGCGTCCCGGCGTTCACTGCCCACGTCCTCGATCTCCTCCGCCAAGTGTTCGAGGTCGAGCGGGCCGTTCCACCGATCCTTGGCCATACGGCGCAATGCCGCCGCCTGGTCGCGCGTCCAGGCGTAGAAGTCCTCCTCGTACAGCTCAGCGGCTTTCGTCGCCATCGCCGGGCCTCCTGAAGCTCGTGCTGGCCGCATGATGCCTCAAGCCGCCACCCCCGTCTCTTCCCACCGCCCGCTCCTGGCCGACCGCAGCACCGCTTTGCACACTTTCTGCGTCTCGAGTGCGGCACGGAAATCGGGCTGGGCCGGCACGCCGGTCTCCAGTCCCTGGAGGAAATCCGCGACCGCGTGGATGAAGCTGTGCTCGTAGCCGATCACCAGCCCCGGCACCCACCAGTGCCCCATGTAGGGATGCTCGCCGTTGGTGACGTGAATGCGCCGCCAGCCTGTGGTGTGGCTGGGCACCTTCTCGCCGGATTCCCTGGCGCGGTACTCGAAGAAGTCCAGATATTCTGGCTCGTGCAGGTCGAACATGACCGAGCCGTCGGCGCCGTTCAGCTCGAACGTCTTCAGCGCCTTGTGGCCGCGGGCATAGCGCGTGCTCTCGAACAGGCCCATCGAGCCGTTGGCGAACCGGCACATGAACATGCAGGCATCGTCGATGCCCACGGGCTCGACCTTGCCGGACTCCTGGTGCAGGCGCTGCTTCACGAAGGTCTCGGTCTCGGCCATGACCCGGGTGATCGGCCCGTTCAGCCACATTGCGGTGTCGATATTGTGCGCCAGCAGGTCGCCGGTCACACCCGAACCAGCCGCGGCGACGTCGAGCCGCCATAGCGCGGCACCACCCTGCGGCACGTCCTCGGCGATGGTCCAGTCCTGGAGGAACTGCGCCCGGTAGTGGTATGGGCGGCCGATGCGGCCCTCCTCGATCAGCTGCCGCGCCAAGCTCACCGACGGCACCCGGCGATAATTGTACCAGACCATGGTGGGCAGGCCGGCCGCCTCCACCGCCGCCACCATCGCCTCGCCCTCGGCCACGTCCATCGCCAGCGGCTTCTCGCACAGGATCATCTTACCGGCCGCCGCGGCGGCCAGGGCGATCTCCTGGTGCAGATTGTTCGGCACGCAGATGTCGACCGCATCGATGTCGGCCCGCTCGACCAGCTTGCGCCAGTCGGTCTCGGTCGACTGGTAGCCCCACGCCGCCGCAAACGCATCGCGCTTGGACGCGTCGCGTGCGCAGACGGCCTGCAGCACCGGCCTGTACTGCAGCTCCGGAAAGAAATTCTCCACCCTTCGATAGGCATTCGAATGAGCGCGGCCCATGAAGCCGCAGCCGATCATGCCGATGCGCAACGGCTTGGTCACGGCGTCATCTCCCCCTCGACCTGGCTGTACTTTGGAACCACCGCGCGAGCCGAAAGTTCGGACTAGGCAAACCAATGGAGGCTTCGAGATGGCGATCCAGAATCTTGCTTGCCGCCTGTCGCCCGTGCTGCTGTTCACGGCCGTGGCGGCCTGCAGCGGCGGCGAGACCCTTCCCGATGCCCAGCTGTCGCGGGCCGACCTTGCCGTCCAGCGCGCCGTCGCGGCGCAGGCCGGCGAAGCTGCACCTGCGGAACTGGCG
>JBATRI010000004.1:0-32438 GCA_049292515.1 Geminicoccaceae bacterium | reverse complement strand
CGCTTGCCCAGGCCGCGCACCGCACCGCCAATCTGCGCCGCGATGCTGGCGACACGCGCCGCGACCGCCGGGCGAACCACCCACTGCCGCTGTCGTGACCTGGTCAGACCCCAGAACTTGGCGATGTACCATGTCGACGAGATGCCGACATCGGCCATGAATGGCCCGGCAGCACCATATCTGCCCTGGCCGTCCCCGGCCCGGATCGGCACCGCATGGTCGAGGCCCGGGACACGATAGATCTCGACCGCATCGCGACCCCTGGCGTCACGCCAGACACGACGGGTGGCCCCGCCGTCGATGGTCTCTTGCGCGGTCGGCGCATAGTCGAGGCCGTGCAGGTCGATCCATTGCTTCACGACCTCCTCGGCGTTGCCCGGTGCTACCGTGGTATCGGCGTCGCCGTGCCAGACCGACACCAGCGGCCACGGGCCGACATGGCTCGATGCCGTCCGCACGAGATCACCCCACTCGCGGGGACTGCGGCTAGGGCCTTTGGCCATGCTGCTCATCGCTTCACGCGCGCTCGTGGCGCTCCGGTACGGCAAGCCGGCCAGGATCGCTCCGCCCGCGAACAGCTCGGGATAGCCCGCCAGCATCACCGAGGTCATCGCACCGCCTGCAGAGAGACCGGTGACGTAGACACGGCTTGCGTCGAGGTCGTGCTCGACCAGCATCCACTCGATCATGCGCCGAATGGACAGTGCCTCGCCCCGATCGCGCTGGGCGTCGTGCGGCTCGAACCAGTCGAAGCAGCAATAGGCATTGTTGATGCGCTTCTGTTCCGGGAACAGCACGGCAAAGCCGTGCTCGTCGGCGAGCTGCGACCAGCCGGTACCCTGGTCGTAGGCTGCGGCTGTCTGCGTGCAGCCGTGCAGCGCCACGACCAGCGGCGCCTGCGGCGGCAGGTCCGCCGGCACGTGGTACAGCATCCGAAGATTGCCCGGATCGGCTGCCAGAGGTGCCGCCTCCACCAGGCGAGTGGGCGCACTGTCGGGTGCGCCAAGCAGAACTCCCCGCCAGTGATGACGAAGCTCGGCCAAGCCGGCAGCGTTATGGTTCAGCAATGCGAGCATGGGTCGACTTCCTTTCTAACCGCGAAATGGCGAACTCCGACTCGAGGGGAGCACGCGGTGGTGCGGTCTGGGGGACGGCTCGCCTTACCCCACTCCCGAACTATTTGATTCAGTGCAGCCGTAAAGCCATGCATGATGCTGCATTGCACAAATGTGCTGGCATATGGGAACCGGTTTTTCATTAATTCTCTGTGAGTTGGTCTACTCTTACCGAAATACTGCACTGCAGCAAACCAGAGTCAAGGGAACCAATGAGGCAGGTCTGCCTTCGCCTTTCGGCGTAGCTGCAGGTGTTAGCTTGTACTAAACCTCGTGGAAGCTATCTAAGCTACCGGCAGCGGAACCAGCACAGGAGTCGGCCCACGATGGCCAGCGAAGCCCCATCGATACGCGTCGATGAGCTGCGGAGTCTGGCGGAGGTGCATCGGTCGATCCCGGTGTCGCGCTCGGGCAATCCGCTGCGCCGCCTGATGGCGTTCGTCGGCCCCGGCTATCTGGTCGCCGTCGGCTACATGGACCCCGGCAACTGGGCCACGGACCTCGCCGGCGGCTCGGCCTTCGGCTACACGCTGCTGTCCGTGGTCCTCCTGTCGAACCTGATGGCCATCCTGCTGCAATCGCTGGCGGCACGGCTGGGCATCGCCACCGGACAGGATCTGGCGCAGGCCTGCCGGGCACACTACCGGTCAACGGTCAACTTTGGCCTCTGGTTGCTGTGCGAGATCGCCATCATCGCCTGCGATCTTGCCGAAGTGATCGGCACCGCCATCGCGCTGCAGCTGCTGTTCGGCATTCCGCTGCTGTTGGGTGCCACGTTGACCGCATTGGACGTGCTGCTGGTCCTGCTTTTGCAGCAGCGTGGCTTTCGCTACCTCGAAGCCTTCATCATCAGCCTGATCACGGTGATCGCGGTCTGCTTCCTGATCGAGATCGTGCTGGCCGATCCGGATTGGGGTGCGGTCGCCTTCGGCTTCGTGCCGCAGCCCGAGATCCTGACCAACCCGGCCATGCTCTACATCGCCATCGGCATCCTCGGTGCCACGGTGATGCCACACAATCTCTACCTGCACTCCTCGATCGTGCAGACCCGCCGCTGGGAACAGACGCCCAAGGGCCGGCGCGAGGCCGTGCTGTTCGCGACCATCGACAGCACCGTAGCGCTCAGCCTAGCCCTCTTCGTCAATGCGGCGATCCTGATCCTGGCTGCCGCGGCCTTCCACAGCACCGGGCAGACCGGAGTCGCGGAGATCCAGGACGCCTACAAGCTTCTCGCTCCCACCCTCGGCGTCGCGGCGGCCAGCACGCTGTTCGCGCTGGCCCTGCTGGCGTCGGGGCAGAACTCGACCATCACCGCCACCTTAGCCGGCCAGATCGTGATGGAGGGCTTCCTCCGGCTGCGCCTCGCACCCTGGCTGCGTCGGGCGGTGACCCGCCTGCTGGCCATCGTCCCGGTGCTCGTCGTGACCTGGCTCTACGGCGAGAGCGGCACCGCACAACTGCTGGTCCTGAGCCAGGTGGTCCTCAGCCTGCAGCTGCCCTTCGCCGTGGTGCCGCTGGTGCGCTTCACCACGGACAAAGCCAAGATGGGCGAGTTGGTGGCGCCCCGCTGGGTAGCGACGTTGGCCTGGATCGTCACCGCCGTCATCATCACCTTGAACATGAAGCTGCTGTACGACTTCGCCACGGGCGGTTGAGCCTCGTGCGTGGCGCTAGGCCCGCCCCAGGCACAATGGCGCTGGGTCAGCCTGCCGTCGGTCCATCAGGGCGTCACCAAAACTGCGCCAGAGCAAAAACTGCATGCCGATACACACTCAGCTCGCGATCATGCCGCTGGCTGGTGTCCGGGTTCGACAATAGGGGGCGGGCTCAGAGTGTCCGATTCGGTCGTGTGCTGCCTCTTCACCGTCGCCGTGATGGCCTCGGCGACCTGCTCGGGCACGGCATAGTGGAACATGTGCCCTGTATCCGGGACCAAGTGGAGCTCGCTGCCCGGGATGGCATCGTGGAACCACACGGCATGGCCATCGACGTCAACGATCTTGTCCTCGATACCGGCCATGATCGTCACCGGCAGACGTAGCTCGCTGTAGCGAGCGCGCAGCGCTGCCGCAGCCGGCACCATGCTGGCGGCGTCTTGTGCTTCAGCACGGATCTGTCCTGGCCTGACCGGAAAACCATAAGGGAAGCCGTGGCGGAAATGTTCTGGCACGGACCTTGGCGCGAACATGGCCTTGAAGTTGAGCGGCAGCATGACGCGGCCAAACAGAGGCGAGACCGTGTAGCGCAGCACGTCGCCGAACACCGGGATGGCTGCCAGCGCCGCCAGCGGCACGTCGAGGCGAGCAGTCGGCTTGTAATAGCCTGAGAGCAGGACGAGGCCGCCGACCGCATCCGGATCGTCCAGCGCCATCGCCAACGCCACCATGCTACCCCAGGAATGGCCGACGACGACCGGGCGCTCGAGGCCAAGCCGGGCAAAGGCGCGGCGGAGTAGGTGAGCCTGCTCTGCCGGGGTCCAGAGCATGCCTTGGGGGCGATCGCTGAAGCCAAAACCGGGACGATCGATGGCCACGACGCGATGCCCGCGCTCGACCAACTGATCGAACACGCCGCTTAGGACATAATCCTCGGCGGTGACGACATTGCCGTGCAGGAGAACCACCGGCGAACCTGAACCCTGCTCGAGATAGTGCAGCCGGATACCGTCGATCTCCAGGAACCGACCTGTCGGTGGATGGTCGCGCTCTGCCCGGCGTGCTTGGGCGCGGTTCCAGAGCGCGGTAGCGGCGAGGACCGCAGCACCGGCGAGCAGCGCCGTGCCGATTTTGCTGGCCTGCGGGGGAACGGCCAACTTCTTGGCGTTAGAAAGGGCGCCTTTGGCCACGATCTTCTCCTGAATGGGCAAGCCCGACGACTTCATGCCGAGCTTCGTTGCAACCGCGATGCCTGCGCCTGCCGATGGCCGCCGCGCATGCGATCGGCCGGCAGGGCATCGCTTATCGATTCGGCATGCTTTGGCTTGGCATGCGCGTCGGCTACGCGCGCCAGCCAAGATGGCAGGTCATTCCCCTAGCCATGCGCGCGTAGCTGGCTCGAGCAAAGCCTTGCTGGATGACCAGGGCCTCGGGCCAGTGCCGGCTAGTGGCAAGTCTCGCCATGACCTCGATGTTCTGGCTCATCTGCTCGCTGACCAGCTGAAGCCACAAGCTGATGGGGTCGCGTTTAACCACGACCTTGGTCGGCTCGACCAGCCGAAGCATCGGCTTTGTGCCTTGCAGGATCATGGCACGCGCCGTGCCGGCGGACCAATCAGCCGTTGCCTGAGGTGAGTCGGCGGCGGTTCTGGTAGTGGCGATCTGGGCCATGGGAATGTCCTTGGCGACGAAGGATGTGAGAACATGCTACTGCTTGGCAAAGCATATCGTATCGCAACATCTGAAGCAACACGAGTTCCATGATCAAAAAGTGATCGCAATCTTTTGCCCGTTATTAGAGATTGACCCGAGATATTTTATATTACGATAAAACAAGGAGTTGGACTGCCTGCGAAATATTCTTTTCCATCCGCAAAGGAACATGTTGCAGCGCAGTGCGTTGCTCCTGCTTCGACGATAGGGCATCAAGGAAAATCGATGGCTCACAACTCCCGTGATGATCTTGCCACCATACCGCTGGTCGAAGAGCAGGCCATTGTCCGCAAGCGGAAGAAGCTTACCGGCGGTGTGCGAGTCCACACCGTCGTCCATCACGACGAGGTGGTTGTCGACGAGCCTCTTGCCACCGAACAGGTCGAGGTACAGCGCGTTGTTCTGGACCGCTGGGTGGCAGCTCCTGTCCCGATCCGCCACGAGGGCGACACCGTGATCGTCACCCTCCATGAGGAAGTGGTCGTGGTCGAAAAGCGCTTGAAGGCCACCGAAGAAATTCATCTCATTCGACGTCAGACGACCCGCAACGCGCCTCAACAGATGACGCTTCGACGTGAGGAGGCAGTCATCGAGCACGTGGACGCTGCCAACGGCGATGACGACCGGGGCTGACCGGTTTTCTACCTGACACTATATGGGCGATCAAAACGGAATGGATCTTGGCCTTGCAGGCCACGGCGAGATCATGGCCAACTGTATGCTACGGAAATACTTGGCATTTTCATCATTCTCACCTGATTATTCCCCCAACGTGAAGATTATATTAATCAAAAATATCGATTAGAACTTGCACCGCAGTTATAAATATCTATTCTGCATTGCAGCATACTTTACCTCTTGGACACAGGCAGCATGCTCTCACCGTTGTGTCCGCCATCACACCCGTCAGCATCCGGAATGACCGTCATGGCGCAGATCGCCAGAACCGAAGCCGATAAGACCACCAACACCGCTAAGGCCGCCAGCGACAATGTCGCCGAGTTGGGCAAGCAGACCACCGTCAAGACAGCCGAGGTCATGCGTAGAGCCACCGGCCAAGCCGAGAACACGATGCGCGAAAACCTGCAGGCCGTGCGGCAAACGGTTGATGTTGCAGCCGAGGCAGAGCGGAAAACCGTCCGCCATGTCGGCGCCGGCTTGAGTGAGATCAACCAGGCGCTGATGGAGACCTTCACTGCGCAGGCCCGGGACAATGCCGAGCTCTTGCAGGCGTTGACCAAGCCCGCCAACTGGGGCCAGACAGCCAAGCTGCAGAGCGAGTTTTTGCAGGCCAGCCTGATGCGCACGGTGCAGCTTACTCGGCGCTATGTCGAGGTCAGCCAAGCCGTCATGACTTCAGCCCTGGCGATCGGCCGGGATCAGGCCAAGAAAGCAGCCTGAGGTCAGCCAGGCACGCTCATAGGCGGCCACTGCGGGGAATGACCGCTCGGGTTGGCTGATGCCCGCGCACCGGGCCGCCTAGCCCGCAGATCGAAACCCTGACCGACTTTCAAGCACTGCTCCACCGGAGCAGGCGCAACCAAGCACCACAGAGGATATGACATAATGTCAGCAACCGTCATCGGTACGATCGAAAGCGCCAAGGTCGCCCAACAGGCGATCGATGAACTGCTCAAAGCCGGCTTCAAGGACCAGGATGTCGAGATCCTGAAGGGCGACGAGGACGAGATCGTTGCCGTCATCGTCGAGCGCGGCTTCGACGAGGACGATGCGCGTGGCTATGCCAAGGCCGTGGGCCGCGGCAAGACGATTCTCGCGGCGCGTGCCGTTGGTGCCAAGGCCGAGAAGGCCGCCGCCATCATCGAGCGATACGAGATCGCCGCGGAAGATTCGGATCTCGAAGCCGAAGAGACCGTCTCCGAGATCGAGGAGAATCTCTCGGTCGGCAAGAACAAGGTTGCCAGCGGCGGGGTCCGGGTGACCACCCATGTCAGCGAGCGGCCGGTCGAGCAGACCGTCACTTTGCGCAAAGAGGCGGTTGAGGTCGAGCGTCGGCCAGCCGATCGCAAGCTGAAGACCGAGGAGGCCGAGGCGGCTTTCAAGGAGAAGACCGTCGAGATGCTCGGCACCACCGAGGAGGCCGAGGTCAGCAAGGAAGCCCGCGTCGTCGGTGAGGTTTCACTCGGCAAGCGGGTCGAGGAGCGCAAGGAAACGGTGAAGGATACGGTTCGCCGCACCGAGGTCGAGGTCGAGAAGATCGGCACGACGGCTCGCAAGTCAAAGTAAGCTACGCAAATCGCTCTGGGCTCTCCCGGCAAATGTCGGGAGAGCCTTTGTGTGCAACTTCGACTCCATCCTGCAACCTGGACCGTGGCCGAGTGCGACGTTGATCCATGGATTGCGTGGTCACTCGTGGCGGGTCCGCCGGTCTTACGGCCGCAATCCATCTTGCCCGCTTCCGCCGGCACTTCCTTGTCATTGATGCCGCCGCCCCTCGCCTTGCATGAGCAACCACGGCCTCTTCGACGACGGGATCGACCCGACTCTTCAGGATCGGCTTGCTCCGTGACAGCTCCTGCAGCGCCAGCTCGCCGACTTTGTCGTACAGCTCCTTGGTCATGGTCCATGTCCTCGTGAAGCGCCGCGGCAGGGGCTACGCAACCCCCGACCAGCTCCGCCCCTGCCGCGGCTCAACGCGAACCTCAGCAAACAACGACCGTCAGATTAAATCTAGACTTCTACAATGCAGATTCCGATCTAATCCGGACGAGCGTCCGGCGCCAGATCATCGGTGAGATCCCGCGCGGACTCGCTGTCAGCTAGTAAATGACGGGCGATGGCGATGGGGCGTGGCCGCAAGGCAACATCAGCTCCATCGATGCCCCCAGCTTTTTTCATGCTCCCTCCTGCGCCTACCCGCTCAAATTCGGTGGCGCTCGTTCGTCTAGGCAGAGAGGAATGTCCGGACAGGCAACCATCTTATGATTCAACGCCACGTCGACGGTGCGCTCGCCCAGCTGCTTAGGCTGTTTCGCCCCTTATGGCCCATTCTGCTCGTGTCGACGGTGCTCGGCATCGTCAGCGGCATCGCGGTGACAGCGCTACTGGCTACCATCAACACTAGCCTGCATGTGCCCGGCGACAGAACCGCGTTGCCAGTTCTCCTCACGTTCGCCGGCCTGTGCGCCATCGTCGTCATGGGCTCGATCCTATCCGACATCGGTACGAACTATGTTGGCCAGCACGTCATCGCCCGCCTGCGCGAGGAGCTGAGCCGTAAGATCCTGCTGGCACCGATCGATCAGATCGAGCGCTTCCGCACCCATCGCCTGATACCGGTGCTGACCCACGACATCGACGTCATCAGCGATTTCGCCTTCAATCTCGCCCCGCTCGCCGTCTCCCTGTCGGTGACGATCGGCTGCCTCGCCTACATGGCTTCCTTGTCCTGGGCCATGCTCCTCGCGACCATCGTGGCGATCCTGATCGGCTGCGCCCTGCAGTTCGTCGCGCGTGGCCGCGCACTCGCGGGCTTTGACCAGGCGCGCGAGCTCGAGGACGAGTTGCAGAAGAATTACCGCGTCATCGCCGAGGGTGCGAAGGAGCTGCGGATCAGTCGGCCACGCCGATTCGCCATCTTTCGTACCAACATCAAGGGTACGGCCGGCCGCATCCGCGACATCCAGATCCGCTCGATCAACCTGTTCGTCGTCGCCAAGGTGCTGGGCTCCAGTCTGTTCTTCATCGTCATCGGCATCGCTCTGGCGTTTCAGTCCTTCTGGCCCGCGACCGACCGGGCGGCCATGAGCGGCTTCATTCTCGTGCTGCTCTACATGAAGGGTCCGCTGGAGCATGTGGTCGGCGATCTGCCGATCGTCACCAGGGCCCAGGTCGCTTTCAGCCGGATCGCCCAGCTCGCACACCAATTCTCGAGCCCGGAGCCGCATCTTATCGTTGAGGCCGACGGGCGGCAGACGCCGTCGATGCGCAGCATCGAGCTGCGAGACGTGCTTTACGCCTTTCCTGGCACGGCGGAGAGTGCACCTTTCGTGCTGGGGCCGATCGACTTGCGCATCGTTGAGGGAGAGACGGTCTTCATTGTCGGCGACAACGGCTCGGGAAAGACCACCCTGATCAAGCTGCTGCTCGGCCTTTACGCGCCGCAGGCCGGCATGGTGCTGCTCAACGGCCAGCCGGTCACCGCGATCAATCGCGACGATTACCGCCAGCTCTTCACGACGATATTCTCCGACTATTTCCTCTTCCACGACCTGCCCCAGGCCGGCGGCGAGCTGCAGGCGGACGCCATGCCGTACCTGAGGCAGCTCGAGCTTGCCCACAAGGTCAGCATCGAAGGCGGCCGTTTCTCGACGCTCGACCTTTCCGGCGGCCAGCGCAAGCGGCTCGCGCTGATCCAGGCCTGGGCCGAGCGGCGCCCCGTCCTCGTGTTCGACGAATGGGCGGCGGATCAGGACCCGACCTTCCGCCGAATCTTCTACACGCGGCTGCTGCTTGATCTGAAGCGGCTGGGCCGCACCATCATCGTCATCTCGCATGATGACCGCTATTTCGATACAGCAGACCGGGTCGTACGCCTGGAGGCAGGCAGGATCGTCGAGTGCGAAGCACCTACGCCCGAACTGGCGCAGGAAATCGTATGATCGGCCGGGGGCAGCCAAGCCATGCCCGCATAGACCCTGTCGACGTCGATGGTCCAGCGACCGGCTGTCGGCATTGGCCCTTGGGTCGTCGCAAGACCCGGGCGGAGCATGCTGATCGCGAATTCGCCTTGATCACCGCTGGGATCGGGGGCGAATCGTACCGCCACCTCGTCGAAATCCAGAAGCTCGCCGAGCAGTGGATCGACGCACTTATAGAAGGCTTCCTTGGCGCCGAAGGCAAGTTTCGGCCAGTTGCCGCAGCGCAGGCGCGGCAGCTCCGTAAAGTGCGCAAGCTCGGCCGGCCCGCAGACTAGTGCCGCTAGTTGGTCTTCCAGGGCGTCACTCGATTCCGCGTCCATACCCAAAGATCGGGCTTGGGCGGACCGAGTGGCCACGGCGCAGCAGAAGCCCTGGCAGTGGGTGATGCTGCCGACCGTGCCCTCCGGCCAAGCGGGGGCCCGCCGCGAGGTCTGGAGCAGCGGTCCCGGTGGCGTACCCAGGCGAGCGAGAGCAGCACGGGCCGCGTGGCGTCCGGCCGTGAACTCCTGCCGCCGTTTGGCGACTGCCCCGGCGACAAGCGCCGCCTCCGCCGCAAAGAGGATGCCATGATACATCGCCGCGTCGGCGATGCAGACGGCGACGTCCGTCGGGAACAGGGCTGCTATCCGACCAGCAGTCATGCCTCAGGCGGCCTCTACTTCCACTCGTCGACGGCAATGGATCAGCGCGTCGCGGATCATAAAGTTCACCAGGGTCGGCGAGACGCCGAGGGTGGCGGCGATGTCCTTCTGGCGCACGCCGTGGATGCGGCTGGCCTCGAAGGCATAGCGCATGCGCTTGGGCAGCTCCTCGAGCGCCGAGGCGACAACCTGTAGGGTTTGCCGGTGCATGTTGATGCTATCGGGTTGCGCCGGCTCCGCAACGAGTGCCGCACCCTCCTTGTTGCCATCGAAGACGCGCCGCTCGATGAACTTGCGACGATAGTGATCGATGGCCAGATTGCGGACGATCCTCATCATATAGCTGACATACGAATCGACATCGTATTTATGGCCATTGGGAATGATCTTGACGAAGGCGTCGTGAACGATGTCTTCGGCCTGACTGTAACTGCCCACGATCTTCGCAGCCATCCGAACGAAGACCGGTCGATGCGTCGTGAAGATATTGGTGAGCGTATCGGTATCGACGGCGCTAAGCTGGCCCATATCCCATGTTCCTCCGGATCCAACCTCTATTCCAAGGCAGGCGGGAACCTACGGCGCATTACAGACAGAAAACAATCGCCGCTAGTCGAGAACAATTCCGAAATTCATCACGTAATTTAAGACGTGTTCTAAATTAAATGTTCATTTATAATGATTATTATTTTCCTTCTAAACTTGTGTCTCACTTCGCAATTGATGGGTAAATGTCCTTCGCGTTGATTCGTCACTGCGACAGACGGATCATGCAACATCGGCATGTCCGCAGCGAGGAGGAAGCCGTCATGGCCTTCGATCGTGACGATACGGTGTTCAAGGTTGTCGTCAATCACGAGGAGCAGTATTCGATATGGCCCGACTACAAGCCGGTGCCCAAGGGCTGGCGCGAGGTTGGCAAGACTGGGCTGAAGCAAGAATGCCTCGAATATATCGAGCAGGTGTGGACCGACATGCGCCCATTGAGCCTGCGCCGCCACATGGATGGCGAGGCCGCCTCCTGATCGATGCTCAGCCGGCCACGGCCCGCCGGCTGGAACCACGAGAGCCCTGGTGAGCCGATGACCATCTCGCTCGTCCACTCGCTGCAGGAGCACGCGGCCTTTTGGCCCGAGCGTGAGACGCTGCGCTTTCTCCATGATGATGGCGGCAGCGAGGCGCTCACCTACGGCGAGCTCGAGCGGCGCGTCCGCGCCGTGGCCACTTGGCTGCAGGCGCGGACCACACCCGGCGACCGCGTAGTCCTGCTACTGCCGAGCAGCGTCGACTATGTCGTCGGGTTCTATGGCTGCCTGTTCGCGGGCGTCATTGCTATCCCGGCCTATCCGCCCGAATCGATACGGCCGCAGCATCTTCAGCGTCTGCGCGTCATCGTGGAGGATTGCGAGCCACGGCTGATCCTGGCCGAGCCCACCATGTGCGAGGCTATCGGCCAGGCCTTCGCCCCCCGGGCGCTGCTCGGTCCCGTTGCACCGGCTGCCGGGCTGGAGGGCGAGTGGCGCAGGCCGGTGCTCGACGCCGACGACGTCGCCTTCCTGCAGTATACCTCCGGCTCGACGGCAGCCCCAAAGGGCGTCCAGGTCACACATGCCAATCTGGTCGCCAACGGGCACCTCATCCGCAAGAGCCTGGGCTTCACGACCGACGACACCATGGTGAGCTGGCTTCCGCTCTACCATGACATGGGGCTCATCTGTGGCTTGCTGCAGCCGATCTTCACCGGATTTCCCTGCGTGCTGATGTCGACCCGCTCCTTCTTGGAGCGTCCGGTACGCTGGCTCGAGGCGATCAGCCGCTTTCGCGGCACGCTCAGTGGCGCACCGGACTTTGCGTACCGCTTGTGCACCGAGCGGGTCGCCGAGGCGGCCATTGCCGAACTCGATCTCACGAGCTGGGACCTCGCCTATTCCGGCGCCGAGCCGATCCGGCCCGACACGCTCGACGGCTTTTCCGCCAAGTTCGCGCCCACCGGCTTTCGTACCCGTTCGTTCTATGGCTGCTACGGCCTCGCGGAAGCTACTCTATTGGTGACGGGCGGGCGACGGGGCGAGGGCACCGCACGGCAGGCTTGTGACGCGGCTGCCCTGGCGGGACATCGCTTCCGGCCCGGTGACGGGCCCGTGCTGGCAAGCTCGGGAAGAGCCTTACCCGATCATGAGGTTCGGATCGTCGATCCTGAACAACTGACGCCGCTCGCGGAGGGCTGCATCGGCGAAATCTGGGTCGCGGGCCCGAGCCTGGCTAAAGGTTATTGGCGCAACCCTGATGCAACGGCCGCAACCTTCGTGACGGCCCAGGACCGGGTCTGGCTGCGCACGGGCGATCTAGGCACCCTGCACGCCGGCCAAATCTACGTCACCGGCCGCATCAAGGACATGCTGATCGTCCGCGGTCAGAACGTCTACCCGCAGGATCTGGAGCGTGCGGTCGAGGATCAGGTCCCGATCGTGCGCAAGGGGCGGGTGGCTGCCTTCGCCATCGAGCGCGACGGCCGCGAGGCGATTGGCATCGCCGCCGAGATCGGTCGTGGCCTGCGCAAGAAGCAGACGCCGCAAGCGCTGGCACGCGCCATCGGCATGGCCGTCGCCGATGCCTGCGGGGAGGCGCCAGCACTCGTAGCCCTCCTCAATCCCGCCGCCCTGCCTAAGACCTCCAGCGGCAAGCTACAACGCTCGGCTTGCCGGGCGAGGCTTTTGGACGGCAGCCTCGACAGCTACTTCATTCAGGAGGGCGCCCAACTTGCGGATGCGCCCTACGTGGCCCCAGCCTGCGCGACGGAAACGGCGGTCGCCCGAATCTGGCAGGAGATGCTCGGTCGCGACCACGTCGGCCGCAACGACAACTTCCTCATGTTAGGCGGGCACTCCCTGCTCGCGGCCCAGGTGATCGCCCGACTGCGCGAGCTGCTCGCGATCGAGCTGTCGCTCCGCAGTCTTCTTGAGGCCCGCACGCTCGCCGAGTTTGCCCGTGCGGTTGAGCAGGCGCCGCCGAGGGTCGGACCCGCCTTACGGCCGCAGTCAACTGCTCCTGGGTGCTCGGACCCACTCTCCTTCGCCCAGGAGCGTATCTGGTTCTTCTGGCAGCTTCATCCCAAGACGGCGCTCTACAACATCGCCGGTGCCGCACGGCTCGCCGGCAGCCTGGACGTTCCGGCTCTCCACCGCAGCCTCGATCGGCTTGTGGCGCGCCACCAAGTGCTGCGCACCCACTTAAAGGGCGATGAGCCCCGTGCAATCGTGGCAGCACTGGAGCCGGCAGCGTTGGTGCTCGAGGATCTGACTCATCTGCCGGAGGCGGCACGCGAGCAGGCGGTGCGCGCCCGCGCCGACGCGGAGGCCCGCACCCCGTTCGACCTGGCGCATGGCCCGCTTGCCCGCTTCCGGCTCCTGCGCATGGCCGCGATGGACCATGTCATGCTGCTGACCCTGCATCATGTGGCGGTCGACGCCTGGTCGATCCGCATCCTGCTCGATGAGCTGGAGATCCTTTACGCGATCGAGCGCGGCGGAACGGGTGTTTCCTTGCCGGACTTACCGCTGCGTTATGCCGACTATGCGCGCTGGCAGCGCGAGCAGCTCGATACCAACACAATGCAGCGCCAGCTGGACTATTGGCGGCGGCGGCTCGGCGACGACCTCTCGGTACTCGATCTGCCCGGCCGTCGGCCGCTGCCTGCAGGCCCGCAAGACGGCGTGCGTTACGATTTCGAGCTGGATGCTGCCTTGACCCGGCGCCTGCGCGGCCTCGCGCAGAACAGCGGTGCTACCCTGTTCATGGTGCTGCTCGCCGCCTTCTCGGTCGCCCTCCATGAGCGCACCGGTCGCTTGCGCATCCGGATCGGCGGCGACGTCGCCAACCGGAACATGGTGCAGGTCGAGCGACTAGTCGGCTTCTTCGTCAACCAGGTTGTGCTGCAGGTCGATATCACCCAGGCGGCGAGTGGGCGCGAGTTGCTGCACCAGTGTCGCGACGTGGTGATTGACGCGACGGAGCACCAGGACCTCCCATTCAACCGGCTGGTCGAAGCCCTGCGACCGCCACGCCGCGCCGGTCTCTCGCCCTTTTTCAGCATCAAGCTGCTCTACCAGGAGAGTGAAACGCCGCTGCCGCGTCTGGCCGGCCTCACCGCGGCACCCTACCCACCAGGAACGCCGGCCGCCGAGCTCGATCTCGTGGCGAGTTTCGAGCATGCGGCCGAGACCATCCGGGCGAGCTTCGTCCATCCGCGCGACTTGTTCGAGCCGGAGACGATCGCTTCCCTATTCGCACAAACCCGCGCCGTGCTGACAGCGCTCGCGGAGGACCCAGACGCTGCGGTCGAGGTCCTGGTCGAGCGCGCGGCAGCCGTGCGCCGAACGCTGGACGAGCGACATCCCGATCGGTCGGGACCGCGCCAAGCGGCACTGCCGCAGCTGCGCCGGTCAGGTCGCTCGGGCGAGCCCGAGCGTCAAGCGTCCTAGCCGCAGATCGATTGGAACCCGTCATGTCTGTCCCCGTCGGACCCACTATTCCGCGGCTCAGCCGAAGCGCCCGCCGTGGCCTGCCGACCAAGCCCGGCAGCCTCGTCAGCTTCGAGCCGTTGTTTTTGGGCGGCAGCATGCCGCTCCTATGCCGGCCAGCGCTGCCCGGCGTCAGCCTGCCCGAGTGGGCAAGCGAGAACCGAACGCTGCTGGAAGCCAAGCTGCTTCAACACGGCGCCATCCTGTTCCGCGGCTTCCGCGTGTCGGGCCTCGACGAGTTCAATCAGTGCGTCGCCGCCGTCTCCGGCGGCGCACTAGAATATCTGTTTCGCGCCTCGCCGCGCACGCAGATCGCGCGTCAGTTCAACATCTACAGCTCCACGGACTATCCCGCCCCGGAGCGGATCTTCCCGCACAACGAGCATTCGTACTCGCCAGTCTTTCCCTTGCATCTCTATTTCTACTGCGACACGCCCTCTGCCACTGGCGGCGAGACGCCGCTCGGCGACACCCGCCAACTCCTCGCCCGCATCGATCCTGCTGTGCGCCACGCCTTCATCCGCCGTCGGATCATGTACGTGCGCAACTACGGCGACGGCATGGGCCTGCCCTGGCAGACGGCGTTCCAGACCGACACGCCCGCCGAGGTCGAGGCCTACTGTCGCAATATTGGCATCGAGGTCGAGTGGAAGCCGGACGGACGCCTGCGCACGCGCCAGACTGGCCCCGCCCTGATTCGCCATCCGCAAACCGGCGAGGCCGTCTGGTTCAACCACGGCACGTTCTTCAATGCCCTAAGCCTGCCTGAATCGATCCGCGAGCCGCTGCTCGCCGAGTTTGGGCCCGAGGACCTGCCGCAGAACACCTTCTACGGCGATGGTGTTCCGATCGAGCCGGAGGTCATCGCCCATCTCCAGGAGGCGTACCGGTCGATCATGGTCGAGTTCGACTGGGAGAAGGGGGATGTCGTCCTGCTCGACAACATCCTCGCCGTGCATGCCCGCAACGCCTTCTCTGGCAACCGCAAGGTCCTCACCGCCATGGCGATCGCCCAGCGCGCCGCCGATCTGGCCGTCGCTGCGAATGATGCCGCATGAGCGGCGTCAAGGAGGCCCTGGCCATGACTGGCTCATTCCCACTCTCGGCCCAGCAGGCTTGGCTGATCGGCCGCGAGCGGGCGCTCGGCCATACCCTTCTTGCCGGTATCCTGATCGACCTGCCGGCCGGTCCAGCACCGGACACCGTCCGGCAGGCGGTGACAGCACTAGTATACCGGCACGAAATCCTACGGACGCGCTATGTCAGCGTCGCTGGCCTAAAGTTGCCTCTGCAGTTGGTCGAACCGGCGCCTGACGTGGCGTTCGTCGCAGCCGACGGCGAGCTGGCCCTGCCCACTTTGCTCGAGCTGGCGCGGCAGCCGCTCGATTCCGCCATCGGCCCGCTTGTGGCCGCGATCCTGCTGCCTGGCCGTCTGCTCCTCGCCGTGCCCCGGCACAGCGTGGATGAAGCCTCGCTCGCTCTGCTCGCGCGCGATTTTCAGGCCCTGCTCGCCGGCACGGCGGTCGAGGTCGGGAATGCCCTGCAATATGCCGATTACGCCTTATGGCAGACCGAGTTGCCGGAAAGCGAGGTCGGCCGGCAGGGTCAGGCATTCTGGCGCGGTCTGATCGAAACACACAGTTCTGTCCCGACCCTACCGTTCGAGCGCCAAGCCGACGGGGCCACGGCGCAGGTCACCGCGACCGTCGATGACCTCGCGCCGCGGTTGGCGATAGCGGCACGACACCTCGATACCACCGAGGACCGGCTGCTCTTCTTCTTATGGTCGGTGTTCGTCGGCCGGCTGGCAGGAGTGGAGCAGCTGCTGGGCGGTCTTACCATCGACGGCCGTAACGAGGACCTGCTGGCGACTGTGGGGCCGTTCGTGCGAACGCTACCAGTTGCGGTCGACTTCCAGCAGAAGCTGACTCTCGCCACCGCCTGGATAGCGTTTCGAGAGAGCCTTGAGCGCAGCCTATCCTGGCAGGACTGCCTGAGCGAGCCTGACCTTGCCGACGCGACTGGACGGTTACGTCTCGCCCATGCCTTCACCTACGAGGCAACCCCATCTACTGCCGGCCGGGTCTGGATTGAGGGGGCGGGCGAGGAGCGCCTGCATCTCACCTACAGCGGCGCACAGCCGGCGCGGCTGACCCTAAGCCATGTCGAGAGCACCTTCCCCAAGGCCATGGCGGCGATCTGGCTGGAGCAGTTCAAGGTTTTCCTGAGCCGAGTGCTCGACGGTCTGGACCAGCCGCTGGGGGCCGTTCCAATGCTGAGCGCTAGTGAGCGGGAAAAGATACTGCGCAGCTTCAATGATGCGCCGCCACTCATCCCGGATGGCCTTTTGCTGCATGAGCGCTTCGAGCAGCAGGTCGATGCCGATCCCGTCCGACCGGCGCTGCGACTAGGCGATCGCACCCTCTCTTATGGAGAGCTCGAGGCGCGCGCCAACGCAGTCGCCAACACGCTGAGGGCGGCCGAGTTGCAGCCCGGGCAGGTGGTGGGCGTACACGGCAATCGGGCAGTCGAGACGGTGGTGGCCATCCTCGGCATCTTGAAGGCGGGCGGCGCCTACCTGCCCCTCGATCCCGCCTACCCATCGGAACGACTGGCGCTGATGGTGGGGGATACCGGCACGCGGCACATCCTGGCACTGGCCCCGCTGCCCGCCGGCTTTGTGCCCAGCGATGACGTCACGGTCCATGTGCTCGCGCCCGACGCATCAATCTTGCGGGCGGCGGCGGAGCGGCCGGCCACGGCCGTTGGGCCTGATAGCCTAGCCTACCTGGTCTATACCTCGGGTTCTACCGGGCAGCCTAAGGGCGTCATGGTGAGCCACGCCAACGCCACGGCCTCGCTTGCGGCCCGGCTCGCCTTCTACGCCGCGCCCGTGCGCGTGTTCCTTCTACTCTCACCCTTCTCGTTTGACAGTTCGGTGGCAGGCCTGTTCTGGACGCTCAGCCAAGGCGGCCTACTGGTCCTGCCGAAGGAGGAGGAGCATCGCGACCCCGAGCGGCTCGCCAGCATGATCGCCGAGGCGGGGGTGTCGCACTATCTAACCCTACCTTCCGTACATGCGCAGCTCGTGGAGTTCGTGCAGGATCAAGGCGTTGCTTGTGCCATCGTTGCCGGTGAGTTCTGCCCGTCGGACCTGCCGCGACGTCATGCCGCCAAGCTGCCGGGCACAGCCTTGGTCAATGAGTACGGGCCAACCGAAGGCAGCGTCTGGTGTACGGCTTGGCGTGCGGACCAAGCGCTCGAGGACGAGACGGTCGCGATCGGCCGGCCGATTCCGGGGGCACGGGTCCATATCCTCGATGTCGATCTGGAGCCGGTGCCGATCGGCATGGAGGGCGAGATCTACCTCGCCGGCGCCGGCATCGCCCGTGGCTATCTCGGGCAGCCCGGCCTCACCGCCGAGCGCTTCGTGCCCGACCCACACGACACCGCGGGCGGCGGTCGGCTGTATCGCACCGGCGATCGCGGTCGCTACCGCCCGGACGGAGTGATCGAGTATCGCGGCCGCGTCGACCAGCAGGTCAAGGTGCGTGGCTTCCGCATCGAACCCGCCGAGATCGAGGCCGCGATCGCCCGCTGTGCGGGTGTCACCGAAGCCGCCGTCATCGCGCGTGACACGCCTGCCGGTAAGGAGCTGGTCGGCTTCGTCGT
The DNA here is from genome assembly GCA_049292515.1 of Geminicoccaceae bacterium. Classification (GTDB taxonomy): domain Bacteria; phylum Pseudomonadota; class Alphaproteobacteria; order Geminicoccales; family Geminicoccaceae; genus Benzoatithermus. The sequence continues at coordinate 14,461 of JBATRI010000004.1, read as the reverse complement.
TGGTGCCGGCGGTGGTGCTCTGCTCGATCGAGTGCGCGAGCGCCTCGCCGCCACCCTGCCCGCCCACATGCTGCCGGCTCGGCTGCGCCTACTGGATGCCTGCCCGCGCACATCCAGCGGCAAGCTCGATCGCAACGCCTTGCCAGCGCTCGATAAACGCGGTCGCGATTATGTGGCGCCGCGGACGGAGCTGGAGCGAAAGCTCGCCGGCATTTGGGCCGAGGCTCTGTCGGTCGAGCGAGTCGGTGCGCACGACAGCTTCTTCGAGCTGGGCGGCCATTCGCTCCTGGCGGCCAAGCTGCGATCACGCATCCGGGACGAGCTCGATGTCGTGCTGCCGCTGCGCTTCTTCTTCGAGGGTGAAACGCTGGAGCAGTTTGCGACGAAGGTGGCCACCCAGTGCGAGGCAGTGGCCGGGGCGGGCAGGCTGGACGCCCTCGAGAGCATGATCAGGGAAGCCGAGGCGGGATGATTCAGATGGATCAGAGGCACCTGGCCCTGGCCCGGCGTTTCGCGGCGCTGCCAGCCGAAGCACGGCGCACTTTGCGGGCGCGGCTCGCCGAGCAGGGCCTGGGTGCCGACGAGCTGCCGATCCCGCCGCGCGCTGAGCCGATGACTCCGGTCCTCGCCTCCTACGCGCAGCAGCGGCTCTGGTTCCTCTGGCAGCTCGATCCGGCGAGCCCAGCCTACAACCTCGCAGGCGGCCTGCGACTGACAGGGGCCTTGGATCAAGCAGCGCTCGAGCGCACCTTCACGGCCCTGGTGGCGCGCCATGAGCCCCTGCGCACGCTGTTCTCGGCTCGCGACGGCGCCATCTGGCAGCACGTCCAGCCGGCTGGGCCGGTGACGATCGAGGTCGAGCCGATCGGGCCGCAGGCGCTAGCGGCAGCGCTGGCGGCAGAAGCGGCACGGCCATTCGATCTCGCTCAAGGGCCTTTGCTGCGCGTCCGGCTCTACCGGTTGGGGGTGCGGGAGCATGTCTTGCTGCTCGCCATGCACCACATCGTCTCGGACGGCTGGTCGCTGGGCGTGCTTCTGGGCGAGTTGGTCGAGCTCTACGCCGCCTTCGCCCGTGGGGTGCCGTCGCAACTCGGCGCCCTGCCGATCCAGTATGCTGACTATGCAATCTGGCAGCGCCAGTGGAACGAGGCGGGCATTGGCGAGCGGCAGCTCGCCTTCTGGCGCGGCGTGCTCGGCGGCGAGCAGCCGGTGCTGCAGCTGCCGGCCGACCGGCCGCGTCCGGCCGAGCGCCGTGGTGAAGGTGCCATTATCCGCCACCTTCTATCGGTCGAGGAGACCAGCCGGCTGCGCGTTACTGCCGCGACGGCGGGCACGACAGTATTCGTGCTCCTGCTGGCGGCATTCAAGCTCTGGCTCTACCGGGTGACTGGTCAGCAAGACCTGCGGGTTGGCATCCCGATCGCCAACCGCACACGCGCGGAATGCGAGCCGCTGGTCGGCTTCTTCGTCAACACCCAGGTGTTCCGCAGCCGCATCGACGACCAGACGGGCTTTGCGGAGCTGGTGGCGGCAATCCAGCAGCTCGGTGCCGAGGCGCAGGCGAATCAGGATCTGCCGTTCGAGCAGCTGGTCGAGGCATTGCAACCCGAGCGCAGCCTCAGTCACGCACCGCTGTTCCAGGTAATGTTCAACTACGAGCAGCAGGATCTCTCGATCCTGGCCCGACTGCCGGGGCTGAGCGTGGAAGTGTTGGTGCTGCCCCCACCGGCTGCCAAGTTCGATCTCAGCCTCGACATGCTGGAGCATGCCGACGGCTCGCTCTCCGCCAGCTTCACCTACGCCACCGACATCTTCGAGCATGCGACGGTCGAACGCCTGCTGGCGAGCTTCGTCAGCCTTCTGGTCCAGGTCGCGGCAGAGCCGCGCCGGCAGGTTTGGCAGTACGAGCTGGTTGGGAAGGACGAGGCCGTGCGTCTCGCAGCCTGGAACTCGACCGCCACGCCGGTGGCGGATCCGCCACGGGTGCATCGTCATGTCGAGGCGCAGGCCCGACAGCATCCAGAGCGGCTCGCTTTGGTCTTCGAGGGGACGCACCTCAGCTATGCCGAGCTGAACGCACGTGCGAACCGAGTGGCGCACGGGCTACGCGAAGCTGGGGTCGGCCCCGACACGCTGGTGGGTATTGCGGCCGAGCGGTCGGTTGCGATGGTCGTGGGGCTGCTCGGTGTCCTCAAGGCCGGCGGGGCCTATGTCCCGCTCGATCCCGACTACCCGCAAGAGCGGCTGGCCTTCATGCTGGCGGACAGCGGCGCCAGACTCCTCCTGACGCAGGCCCATCTCCTGCCGATGCTGCCGGCGACGACCATACCGATCGTCTGCCTGGATCGGGACTGGGACCGGTTCGCCAGCTATCCGGAGGATGATCCGGCCGACACGGGCGCAGGCGCGCATCTAGCCTACTGCATCTATACCTCGGGCACGACCGGGCGGCCCAAGGGGGCGGGCAACACGCACGCGGCCTTGTGGAATCGGCTGCAATGGATGCAGCAGGAATATGGCCTCGACGCCGACGACCGCGTGCTGCAGAAGACGCCCTTCAGTTTCGACGTCTCGGTCTGGGAGTTCCTCTGGCCGCTGATGACCGGCGCCACACTGGTCATGGCGCCGCCGGGTGCCCACCGCGACCCTGTGGCCTTGCGTGACGTGATCGTTCGCGAAGCGATCACGGTACTCCATTTTGTCCCCTCCATGCTGCAGGCGTTTCTTACTGCCGAGGACATCGGCGCCTGTGCCAGCCTACGTCACGTGATCTGCAGCGGTGAGGCGCTGAGCCACGAGCTGCAGCGACGCTTCCTCGCTGCGAGTGGAGCCAGCCTGCACAATCTCTACGGCCCCACCGAGGCTGCGATCGACGTCAGCTTCTGGGCCTGCGGGGAAGAGCCCGGCCACACTGCGGTGCCGATCGGCCGGCCGATCGCAAATACCCGCCTGTACGTGCTCGACGCCCATCTGCGCCCGATGCCAACCGGCGTGACGGGCGAACTGTACATCGGCGGTCTCGGGCTCGCCCGCGGCTACCACCGACGCCCGGCACTCACCGCCGAGCGCTTTGTTCCCGACTCGTCCGGCAGTGGTGAGCGCCTCTACCGGACGGGTGATCTTGCCCGCTGGCGAGCGGATGGGGTGTTGGACTATCTCGGTCGTGTCGATCAGCAGGTGAAGATCAGGGGCTTTCGCATCGAGCCTGGCGAGATCGAGGCCCGACTCCTCCAGGAGCCCGCGGTGCAGGCGGCGGCTGTGATCGCGGTCGACAGCACGCTTGGGCCTCGCCTCGTGGGCTATGTCGCGGCCAAGAACGAGCCCGGGCTTGTCGAGCGGCTCGCTGAACGCCTGCGCCTGGGCCTGCCGGACCATATGGTGCCCTCGCAGCTGGTCGTATTGGACCGTCTTCCGCTGAGCACCAACGGCAAGCTCGACCGCCGGGAGCTGCCGGCACCAGAGCCGCAGACCCGCTCGGCCTGGGCTACCCCGGTCACTCCGGCCGAACGGGCGCTGGTTGCGATCTGGCAGGAACTGCTGGACCGCGACGCCATCGGAATCGATGACAATTTCTTCGAGCTGGGAGGCGATTCCATCGTCTCCATCCAGCTCGTGAGCCGGGCGCGGCAAACCGGGCTGCATCTGCGCCCGCGGGACATCTTCCAGCACCAGACCATCCGCGCGCTGGCCCGCGCGCTGCCGGAGGTGCAGCCAGCGATGGCAGCGGCGCCCGAGCCAGAGCCGGCCACGGGCGATTTTCTTCTCACCCCATTCCAGACCCGCTTCCTGGCCAGCGTGGTGCCGCAGCGGCACCACTGGAACCAGGCCGTGCTGCTCCAGCCCACAACACCACTGCAGCCGACAGCGCTGCGCCAGTCGTTCGCGGCGCTGCTCGCAACTCACGACGCGCTGCGCTTGCGCTTCGTCCAGGACGAGACGGGGCGATGGTCGGCCGAACATGCCACAACCGCGGCGAGCTCCGAGCTTCTGCGGATACGGAGGGCAGACGACGCCGCAGCGTTTGCCACGATCTGCGCCGATGCCCAGCGCAGCCTCAATCTCGCTGCCGGCCCGCTTCTGCGCGCGACGCTGATCGGCGGTGAGGACGGTAGTGAGCGCCTGCTGCTCGTAGCCCATCATCTCGTCGTCGACGGGGTCTCGTGGCGCATCCTGCTCGACGACCTGCAGGCGGCCTACCGCCAAGCCTTGATGGGCCAACCTATCCGTCTGCCGCCCCGGACGACGGCGTTCAGGGCCTGGACCGCGCATCTGCACCGGCTCGCCCACCGGCCAGACATGGCAGCTCAGCTCGACTGGTGGTGCGCCGCCCTCGCCGAGGCCGATCCCGGTTTCATCTCGGACCATCCCGAGGCACCGGGGTTGGTTGGCGATGCTGTGCGAATCGAGGTGACTCTCGATCAGAACGAGACGCGCGAGCTCCTGACGACGGCACCACAAGCCTACCGCACGCGGCCGGAGGAGCTGCTGCTCACGGCCCTGACCTGTGCTGCCCATCATGCCGAGGGTTGCCGATCGTTGCTGGTCGAACTGGAAGGGCATGGCCGCGAAGCCTTCGCCCAGGAGTTCGATCTGGACCGGACGGTCGGTTGGCTCACTTGCGCCTACCCAGTGCAGCTGACGCCCGCGGCTGGGCCGCATGCCGCGATCCTGGCGATCAAGGAGCAACTCCGGGCGGTGCCGGATAAGGGTGCGGGTTACGGTATCTTGCGCCAACTGGGCGAGGCTGCAGCCCAGGCACGCCTTGCGTCCCTGCCCGAGCCCCGTATTACCTTCAATTATCTGGGCCAGCTCGACGCGATCTTTGCGGCCAACGCCCTGTTCCGGCTAGCCGCCGAGGATGCCGGGCCGATGGCCGATGCCCTGGCGCCGCTCGGCAATACCCTGTCCATCGATGGTGCGGTCGAGGATGGTCGCCTGCGTCTGGTCTGGACGTTCAGTTGGCGGCAGCTGGCACCAAGTCGGATCGAGGCGCTGGCGGCAGCCTTCAAGAGCGAGCTTCTGGCCCTCCTGGCGCATTGCCGCGACGAGACGGTGAGCGGGATCAGCCCATCAGACTTCCCGCTCGCCGGGCTGGACCAAGCGCAGCTCGACCGGCTGCCCGTCCCTGCGCGCCAGATCGAGGATATCTATCCTGTATCGGCAATGCAGCGAGGCATGCTGTTCGAATGCCTGTATGCGGCCGGCGCCGAGCATGGGCGCGGCACCTACGTCAACCAAGTCTGCGCCACCATAGCTGGGCTCGATGTGGCGCGCTTCGCCGTCGCCTGGAAGGCGGTGCAGGATCGGCATCCGGTACTGCGCACATCCTTCTTTTGGGAGGAAGGCGGCGCCCAGCCAATGCAGATCGTGCATCGCCCCCTGCCGCTCGAGCTGCGTGAGCACGACCTTCGCGCGGCATCGGACGAGCAGGTCGCCCTTGCCGATCTCGTCCGGCAGGACCGGCAGGAAGGGTTTGACCTGCACCGGGCACCACTGATGCGGCTGACACTGGTGCGTCTCGCAGACGGACGGCACCATCTGATCTGGACCAGCCATCACCTGATCCTGGATGGTTGGAGTGCTGCCCAGGTGATGGACGAGGTGCTGCGGCACCATGCCGGCAGGTCCGAAGTTGGCGCCACGGGGCGTTATCGCGACTACATCGCGTGGCTGCAGACGCGCGATACCGCCGGCGAGGAAGCATTCTGGCGAGCCCAGCTGGCATCGCTCGACGGCCCGCTGCACCTCATGCAGGCGCTTGCCGGGGCGGCCCATGGCCAGGGCTTCGGCACGCTGACGGGCAGCCTGGATGTGACGGCGATGGTGGGCCTGCAGGGTGCTGCCCGGCAGCTGAAGGTGACCCTCAACACAGTGGTACAGGCGGCCTGGGCCCTGCTGTTGCAGCGCTACACCGGCCGGGCGGACGTGGTCTTCGGCGCCACCGTGGCCGGCCGGCCGGCGGAGCTGCCCGGCGTCGAACGCCAGATCGGGCTGTTCATCAACACCCTGCCCGTCGCCGCTGCGCCCGAGCCCGCCACGCCGGTCGGCATTTGGCTGCAGGCGCTGCAGGCACAGAATCTGAGCCTGCGCGAGCATGAGCACACGCCGCTCGCCGACATTCAGCGCTGGCTGGGCTGGAGCGGCGAGGGTGCCTTCGACACAATCCTCGTGTTCGAGAACTATCCGCTTGGCCGAATGCTGCGCGAGGCCCCGCCGGGCGGCTTGCACCTCAGCGACGTGACCGCGCACGAGCAGGTGGCCTACCCGCTGATGATCGAGGTACTGGCCGGCGAGCGCCTGGATCTGCATTACCGCTACGATCGCCAGTGGCTGGACGACGACACGGTCGCCCAGATCGACCGCCACCTGCGCTACCTGCTCGTGGGCCTGGCGGCGGACCCGACCCGACCCGTGGCTGCCGTGCCGATGCTGGACGACAGCGAGCGCCGTGCCGCGCTCACCGTCGGTGAGGCGGCGGCCACCACCTACGCAGCGAACCACTTGCTGCATCGTCTGATCGAGCGTCGAGCGCGCCTCCAACCCTGGGCCATCGCTGCCATCGGCGGCGAGGTAGAGATCGGCTACGCGGACTTGAACGCCCGCGCCAACCGGCTGGCCCGGCGCTTGCGCGCGGCTGGCGTCGGCCCGGACACGCTGGTGGCCGTGGCGATGGAGCGATCGCTACCGCTTCTCGAGACACTGTTGGCGGTACTGAAAGCAGGTGGCGCCTACGTGCCCATCGATCCGGGCTTTCCGGCGGAGCGGCTGGGTTGGATGCTCGCGGACAGCGGCAGCCGGCTGTTGTTAACCCAGAGCCATCTGTTGGCGGCGCTGCCGTCGACACCGGAGCAACTTGAGGTTTGGTGCCTCGATCGCGAGGAGGCAGCGCTCGCCGGCCTGTCCGGAGACGACTTGGCGCCTGTCACCACAGGGCAGCATCTGGCCTACGTCATCTACACCTCGGGCTCTACCGGTCGGCCCAAGGGGGTGGCGGTGCGCCACGCGGCGCTGGTCAACTTCCTCACCAGCATGGCGCGCGAGCCCGGCATGATGCCCGGCGAGCGGATCCTCGCCCTGACCTCCCTCTCCTTCGACATCGCTGGCCTTGAGCTCTATCTGCCGCTGATCGCAGGCGGCACGGTGGTGCTTGTGGACCGCGAGGCCGCGCGCGACCCAGCCCTTTTGTGGGCGGCGATCGAGCGCCATGACGTGGGCACAATCCAGGCCACGCCATCGAGCTGGCGGATGCTCGTGACCGACGAACGGCTCCCAGCACTGGCCGGGCGTCGCCTGCTTTGCGGCGGCGAGGCGTTGCCGGCCGATCTCGCGGCACGCCTGCTGGGTGCCGCTGGCGAGGTCTGGAACCTCTACGGACCTACCGAGACCACGATCTGGTCGGCCGTGGCCCGCCTTACCCCCGAGCGGTCGGAGGTGCGGCTGGGTGGGCCGATTGCCAACACTCGCCTCTACGTCCTTGATTCGCGGCTGGAACCAGTGCCACCCGGCGTGGTGGGCGAGCTCTACATCGGCGGCGACGGGCTCGCGCGCGGCTATCACGGCCGGCCGGACCTAACCGCCGAGACCTTCGTGCCCGATCCGTTCGGGCCGGCGAGCGCGCGGCTCTACCGCACGGGCGACCTCGTGCGACGGCTCGCGGACGGTACACTTCTCTATATCGGCCGTACTGACCAGCAGGTGAAGGTCCGCGGCTTTCGCATCGAGCTGGGCGAGATCGAGGCGCGGCTAGCCGAGCATCTTGAGGTACACGAGGCCGCGGTAGTGGCGCGCGCGGCACCGGGCGGCCAGCAGCTCGTGGCCTACGTGGTGGCGGACGATGCGCCGGACCTGTCGGCACGGTTGATCGCGCATCTGCAGACACTGCTGCCCGACTACATGGTGCCAACGCAGCTCGTGCGCCTCGACGCTATGCCCTTGACCCCCAACCGCAAGCTCGACCGCAAGGCCCTGCCCGAGGCGGCAGGGCAGGCGAAGAAATATGCGGCACCACAGGGTGGTGCCGAGATTGCTATCGCGCAGGTGTGGCAGCAGGTCCTGAACGTCCGCCGCGTCGGCCTCGACGACAATTTTTTCGAGCTGGGCGGCGATTCGATCATCACGATCCAGGTCGTCAGCCGGCTGGGTCAGCTCGGGTGGAGCGTCACGCCGCGCGCGATCTTCGATCGGCCGACCGTGCGGGCGCTGGCGGGGGTCGCGCAGCGAGTGGCTCTGCGCGGGGTCTACCGGCCCTCAACCGAGCCTCTGGTCGATCTGAGCCCTGAGGTGTGGGCGGCGTTGCCCCTGCCCGCTGCCGCCATCGAAGACATCTACCCGCTGGCGCCGATGCAGGAAGGGCTGTTGATGCACACCCTGCTCGAGCCGGGCTCGGGCATCTACCTCATGCAGAACCGCCACAGCATCGATGGCCCGATTGATCTTGGGCATTTCGACCGCGCCTGGTCCGGCGTTGTCACTCGCAATGAGGCGTTGCGCTCCTCCTTTGTCTGGGAGCAGCTCGACCGGCCCTTGCAGATCATCAGGAAGGAGGCGGGCGAGTTCCTGCTGCACCATGACTGGCGCAGTCTGGACGCGGCCGAGCAGCGCCGGCGCACCGAGGCGGTGCTGGAGGATGAGCTGCGCTCCGGCATGGACATGGCTGGAGGCCCACTGTTTCGCGTCCGGCTGATCCGGCTCGCGGACGAGCGGTTTGAGATGGTGGTGAGCTACCACCACACGATCATGGACGCGTGGTGCCTGTTCCTACTGCTCTCGGATTTCGTCGTCTTCTACCGCACGCTGGAGAGTGGGCAGGAGCCTGTGATCCAGCAGGCGCCGCCCTACCGTGACTTCATCCGCTGGCTCCTCCAGCGCGATCCAGTGCGAACCCGCGCCTACTGGCAGGAACTCTTGCAAGGCGTCACGGCGGCGACCTCCTTGCCGACCGACCGACCGCTAGCGCTGCGACAGGGCCATTCGCGAATCATCGACCGCGAGCTGCGATTGAGCCCGGCTGAGGACAGAGCCCTCCGCACGCTGGCCGGCCGGCAGAAGCTGACCCTCAACACGTTCGTCCAAGCGGCGTGGGCGCTGGTGCTGCGCCAGCATAGCACCCAGCCGGACGTCATGTTCGGCATCACCGTCGCCGGCAGGCCATTGGAGCTGCCGGAGCTGCAGGGCACCCTCGGGCTGTTCATCAACAGCATCCCCTTGCGGGTACAGGTCCCGGGTGGCGCCGAGGCCACCACCGTGCAGGCGTGGCTGGAAGCGCTGCTCGAGCAGAATCTCACCATGCGCGAGCATGAGCACCTGCCATTAGTCGAGATCCATAAGCTCAGCGGTCTACCGCAGGGCACGGCCCTCTTCGACAGCTTGCTGGTGTTCGAGAACGCCCCGATTGACGTGACGGTGGTGGAGGGAGCGGAGGCACTGAAGGCGGCGGCAACTGGGAGCCGCACACATACCAACTATCCGATCACGGTGGTGGCCTACCCGCAAGGTCTCCTAGGCCTGCATCTCTCCTGCGACGGACGGTTCTTCGACGCCGACACGATCGAGCGCCTCCTGGCCACGTTCAAACGCACCCTCATGGCCCTGGTTGAGGGCTTTGCGTTGCCGGTGCGGGACCTTCCGTTGCTGGATCCGACGGAGCTGCAGCGGCTGACCGTGACGTGCAACGCCACGCAGCGGCCCTACCCGCTGGAGCGGGGCTACGCGCCCCTGTTCCGGGCCACGGTCCAGCACCACCCGCACCGGATCGCCGCCGCCTGCATGGGCCGGCGCCTGACCTATGCCGAGCTCGACCGGCAGGCCGCCACCGTCGCGCAGGCGCTTCTGGCCACCGGGCCCTGTGCCGACCGGGTGGTGGCCGTCCTGGCGGCGCGCGATCTCGGCTTTCTCGCCATGGTCCTCGGCACGCTGCAGGCAGGTGCCGGCTATCTGGGTCTCGATCCCGCCTTCCCGACCCGACGCCTGGGCCAGATCATGGCAGCCGCCCGGCCGCGGGCGGTGGTGACCGAGGAGGCCTGGCTGCCGCTGCTCGAGCAGGTGCTGGCCGAGCTGCCGACGGCCGGGCGCCCGCCGGTCCTCGTCCTGGAACAGCTGGCGCAAGCGACCCGACACGATCCCCTGGTCGAGGTCGATGGCCGCCATCTCGCCTACGTCATCTACACCTCGGGCTCGACCGGCCAGCCCAAGGGGGTGATGGTCGAGCAGGCGGGCATGCTCAACAACCAGCTGAGCAAGATCCCCGGTCTCGGCCTGGGCCCGGCGGACGTGATCGCCCAGACGGCGGGTCAGGGCTTCGACATCTCGGTCTGGCAGCTGCTGGCCGGCCTGCTGTGCGGCGCCAGGGTCGAGATCGTGCCCGACGCCGTCGCCCACGATCCCTCCGCACTGCTCGAGCATGCGCGCGCCACCGGCGTCACCGTCCTGGAGAGCGTGCCGTCGCTGATCCAGGGCCTGCTCGACGCCGGGCCGGTGCCGCTGCCGAGCCTGCGCTGGCTCCTGCCCACCGGCGAGGCCCTGCCGCCCGTCCTCGCCCGCCGCTGGCTCGAGCGCTACCCGCACGTGCCGCTGCTCAACGCCTACGGCCCGGCGGAGTGCTCGGACGATGTGGCCCTGCACCGGATCGACACCGTCCCCGACGAGGCCACGATCCTGCCGATCGGCCGCGCCACCGACAATAATCGCCTCTACCTCCTGGATCACGCCCTGCGCCCGCTGCCGGTGGGTGCCGTGGGCGAGCTCCACGTCGCCGGCACCGGGGTCGGCCGTGGCTATCTCGGCGATCCCGCCCGCACCGCCGAGTGCTTCCTGCCCGACCCGTTCGCCGCGGATGGCGGCCGCCTCTACCGCACCGGCGACCTCGCCCGCTGGAACCGGCGGAGCCAGCTGGAATATCTCGGCCGCCGCGACCAGCAGGTGAAGATCCGCGGCTTCCGCATCGAGCCGGGCGAGATCGAGGCCAGGCTCGCCGAGCATCACGGCGTGCGCGAGGCCGCCGTGGTCGTGAAGGATACAGCCCTCGGACCGCAGCTCCTCGGATACGTCGTCCCAAGGAGCGCAGAGAATGGCTGGAGCCTGCCGCAACGGCTCAAGAGCTATCTACGCGAGCATCTGCCCGACTACATGGTGCCGGCGCGCCTAGCCCTGCTCAAGCGGCTACCCTTGAGCGCCAACGGCAAGCTCGACCGGGCGGCTCTACCGGCGATCGTCTGGCAGACACAAGAACAAATGCCGCCGCGAACCGAACTCGAAGGCCGCCTCGTGGTGGTCTGGCAGGAGGTACTACAGATCGATCGTGTCGGCATCACCGATGACTTCTACGATCTCGGCGGCCACTCGCTGTTGATGACCCAGATCTTTGCACGACTGCGCCGGGATCTTGCGGCGACGATCACCCTGCGCGACGTGTTCGAGGCAGCCACGATCGAGGAGCTGGCGGCCCGGATCGAAGCCGGGCGGCACAAGGCAATCACGCAGGAGAAGGCAAGCCGTCTCAGCGCCCTCATGGCTGAGCTCGAATCGGCATGACCCGGAGCCGGAGACAGACCAGATGAATGCGATCGTGCACGAGGCGCTACCCGCCGACCTCGGCGAAGCACTCTACGACCTCGCCCCGAACGAGCTGCTGCTGCGGCAGGCACAGCAGGAATCGAACGCCCGCAGCTATCCACGGCGCCTGCCGCTGGCCCTAAAGCGTGCGCGCGGCATTTATGTCGAGGATGTCGAGGGGCGACGGTTCATCGACTGCCTCGCCGGCGCCGGCGCACTCGCCCTCGGTCACAACCACCCGGTCGTGGTCGCGGCGATGCGCCGCGTGCTGGACGACGAGCTGCCTTTGCTCACGCTCGACCTCACCACCCCGGTCAAGGACCGGTTCGTGCAGGATCTCCTGGCCGTGCTGCCCCCCGCATTCGCCGCTAGGGCAAAGGTGCAATTCTGCGGCCCGACTGGCGCGGACGGGATCGAGGCCGCCCTGAAGCTGGCCCGCACCGCGACCGGCCGCCGCAACGTTCTGGCCTTCCAGGGCGCCTACCACGGCATGTCACAAGGTGCTCTCGCCCTGATGGGCAATCATGGGCCGAAGCAGGCGCTGGACGGGCTGTTCCCTAACGCCTTCTTTCTGCCCTTTCCTTACGACTATCGCTGCCCGTTCGGCATCGGCGGCGCGAAGGGAGCCGAGATCGGCCTGACCTACATCGAGAATCTGCTGCGCGATCCCGAGAGCGGTGTGCTGCTGCCGGCGGCCATCATCGTCGAGGCGGTCCAGGGCGAGGGTGGCATGATCCCGGCCGCCACCTCCTGGCTGCGCGGCCTGGCCGCCATCGCGCGTGCGGCCGGCGTGCCCTTGATCCTGGACGAGATCCAAAGCGGCCTTGGCCGCACGGGGCGGATGTTTGCCTTCGAGCATGCCGGGATCGAGCCCGACATCCTGGTGCTGTCCAAGGCTCTGGGCGGCAGCCTGCCGCTCTCGGTCGTGGTCTATCGCGACGAGCTCGACACTTGGCGGCCGGGTGCCCACGCCGGCACCTTCCGCGGCAACCAGATGGCCATGGCAGCCGGTTCCGCGACCCTGCGCTATCTGCGTGAGCACGGGCTGCCGGATCACGCGCAGGCAATGGGGAACCGGCTCACGGCACGGCTGCGCGAGCTGCAGCGGCAATGGCCGCAGATCGGCGACGTGCGCGGCCGCGGCCTGATGCTGGGCGTCGAGCTGGTCGATCCGGACGGCACACCTGACCAGCAGGGACACCCGCCGGCCGACCCCAAGCTCGCAAGCCGGCTGCAGCGCGAGTGCCTGCGCCGCGGCCTGATCATCGAGCTCGGCGGCAGGCACGGCGCCGTGGCGCGCTTCCTGCCGCCCTTGATCATCACCGCCGAGCAGATCGACGAGGTGGCCGCGATCGTTGCCACCTCGCTGGCCGCAGCCGTGGCGGCGGAGCCTGGCAGCCGAGCCTAAAGAATCGACGGTCTGCTCCGTCATAGTCGCGACGAAGCAGGAAGCAGTCGATGGACACAGCCGAAACCACCACCATTGTCCGCCGCTTCCTCGCCCTGCCTGGCGAGAAGCAGCGGATGTTCTGGCAGAGCCTGCAGGAGGATGGGATCGACTTTGGTCTGCTCCCGATCCCCGATGGCGTCGCGACCGGTGAGCTGCGCGCACCTTCCTACGCGCAGCGCCGGATGTGGCTCTTATGGAAGCTCGATCCTGCGACCTCGGCCTATCATGTCGCGAGCACACAGCGCCTGCTCGGCGCACTCGACGCCGACGCACTCGAGCACGCATTTACCTCTCTGACGCAGCGCCACGAGACACTGCGCACGACCTTCGTAGAGACCGAAGACGGGCTCGCCCAGCAGGTGCACAAGCGTTTGGCGCCATGCCTCGGGCATCACGATCTGAGCGCGCTTGCCCGAGTCCTGGCGGAGGAGCGCCTCGAGGCCCTGATACAGGCAGCCGTTCAGGCGCCCTTCGACCTCGCGGCTGGTCCGCTCCTGCGGGTGCACCTCTGCCGGCTCGCTGCCGAGGAGCACGTACTGGTGCTGGTCATGCACCACATCGTCTCGGATGCCTGGTCGCTGCAGGTCCTGGTCCGGGATCTCGCCCAGCTCTACATCGAGCGGGCCCGTGGGCTGCCTTCGCGGTTGCCGGCCCTATCCGTGCAGTATGCCGACTATGCTCTTTGGCAGCGTTGCTGGCTCGAGGCCGGCGAGGGCGAGCGCCAGCTCGCCTACTGGACGGCACAGCTCGGTAAGTGCGATGCCGTGCTGGAGCTGCCGACCGATCGGCCGCGCCCGGCAATCTGGAGCTATGATGGCTCCAGCATCGCCTTCACCATCCCTAAGGCGCAGGTAAGTGGCCTGCGGGCCCTGACGCAAAGCCACCGCGCTACCTTGTTCATGGTGCTGCTGGCGGCGTTCAAGGCGCTGCTCTACCGCTGGAGCGGTCAGGACGACCTGCGCGTCGGCGTGCCGATTGCCAACCGCTACCGGTCCGAGATCGAGGATCTGGTCGGTTTCTTCGTCAACACGCAGGTGCTGCGTACCCAAGTCGACGGCCGGCAGGGCTTCACGAGCCTGCTGGAGCAGGTACGGGACGCCGCCCTCGGCGCCCAGGCACATCAGGACCTGCCGTTCGAGCGGCTGGTCGAGGCCATGCGGCCCGAGCGCAGTCTCAGCCACAATCCCTTGTTCCAGGTGATGTACAATCATGCCGAGGCGAACAGGCTCGGCGAGGCGCAGGCCGTCACGGGCCTGCAGATCGAACCGTTACCCCAGCTGCACACCACGACCCAATTCGACCTGAGCCTGACGACGGCGGAGCTGGCGGGTGGGGGGGTGGAGTGCCGGCTGAGCTATGCCCGGGCCCTGTTCACACCCGCCACCATCGAGCGGCTGCGGGCGCACTTCCTCACCCTGCTGGCGGGCCTGCTCGCCGACCCCGAGCAGCCGCTCGACAGCC
>JBATRI010000003.1:0-16762 GCA_049292515.1 Geminicoccaceae bacterium | reverse complement strand
GCCGAGAACAGCGAGGCCAGCGACGGCGTGTGCTGCGGCGCCCGCGGCCGCGGCGCCGGCCGGTAGCCGTCCGCGGCTGTGGCCCGGAGCATGGCATCTAGGGCCGCGATATGCTCGTTGGTGGTGCCGCAGCAGCCGCCGACGATATTGATGCCGTCTTCCTGGATGAAGCGCCGGGTCCACGACGCCAGCTCGTCCGGTGACAGCGGGTAATGGGTGTGGCCGCAGCGCAGCTCGGGCAGGCCGGCATTGGGCAGGCACGAGATCAGGCCCCGCCAGGTCTGCGCCAGATGGCGGACGTGCTCGCCCATCTCCTTGGGGCCGGTGGCGCAGTTGAGGCCCATCACCTGCACGCCCAGCGCATCGACGATGGCGGTCGCCGCCGCGATGTCGGTGCCGACCAGCATGGTGCCGGTGGTCTCGATCGTCACCTGCACCATGATCGGCAGTTCGCGGCCGCGGCGCACGAACGCATGGCGGCTGCCGTTGACCGCGGCCTTGATCTGCAGCGGGTCCTGGCAGGTCTCGACCAGCAGCACGTCGGCGCCGCCGGCGATCAGGCCCTCAGCCTGCAGCGCGAAGGCCGCCTCCAGGTCGCGGTAGCCGATATGGCCCAGGCTCGGCAGCTTGGTGCCGGGGCCGATGGCACCGACGACGAAGCGCTGGCGGCCGTCTCCGGCGCACGATTCCACCGCCTCGCGGGCAAGCCTAGCCGCAACCTCGTTGAGCTCGAACGCGCGCTCCTCGAGGCCGAACTCGGCCAGCGTGATCGGCGAGCCGCCGAAGCTGTTGGTCTCGACCGCATCGGCACCCGAGTCGAGATAGCCCTTGTGGATCTCGCGGATCAGGTCAGGGCGGCTGAGGCTCAAGATCTCCGAGCAGTTCTCCTGCCCCCAGAAATCGTCCAGCGTCAGCTCGCGGGCCTGGATCTGGCTGCCCATGGCACCGTCGAGCAGCACCACGTGGCGGCGGGCGAAGTCGAGAAAATCCGCCATGCTCAGGCCGCCGCCGCGACGGACTGGGTGCCCAGCATGTGCCGGATCGCCAGCGGCAGTTCGGCCCGGTTCAGGGCATAGACGTGCATCTTGGTCAGGCCCTCCGCGGCCAGCCGGCGGCATTGTTCGGTGGCGATGCTGGCGGCGATCATCCCCTGCATCGGCGACCCCTCCTCCACCCCGTCGAACAGCTGCTCGAGCCAGGCCGGGATGCCAGCGCCGCAACCGCGAGAGAAGCGCTTGATCTGGGTGAAGTTGTGGATCGGCATGATGCCCGGCACATACTCGGCCTCGATGCCGACCGCCTGCAGGCGGTCGCGAAAGCGCAGGATGAGATCGGTGTCGAAGCAATACTGGGTGACCAGCCTCGTGGCCCCCGCCTCGACCTTGCGGCGCACATTGTCGATATCGGCCTCGGCACTGGCGGCCTCGGGATGCACTTCCGGGTAGCAGCCGGCGTTGATCTCGAAATCGGCCACGCGCTTGAGCCCGGCGATCAGGTCGGCGCCGAAGGCGTAGCCGTCGGGCCGCGGCACGTAGCGCTCGCTGCCCTTGGGCGGGTCGCCGCGCAGGGCCACGATCCGGCGGATACCTCGGGTCCAGTAATCGCGTGCCAGAGCGTCGATCTCGTCGCGGCTCGACCAGGCACAGGTCATGTGGGCCGCTACCGGCACGCCGAAGCGGTCCTGGATGGCGCTGGCGAGCGGGCTGGTGCCGTCCACCCCGGCACCGCCGGCGCCACAGGTCACCGAGATGAAGCGCGGCTGCACGGCCACGAACTGCTCGAGATTGGCCCACAGCCTGGCGGCGGCGTCGGGGCCCTTGGGCGGAAATACCTCGATCGACAGTTCCACCTTGGGCAGTGGCACGTCCAGCCATGCAGCCGTTCTGGCAATCCCAGCGCTGGTCGCGATGGCGATCATGCAGCATTCCTCCGGGTAAGCTTTGTCGTGTCGCTGTCGATGGCCCGGTCGTGCCGGGCAGCCCAAATCACCACGGTGAGCTCGGGGCCGGCCAAGCGACGCGGCTCCTCCTGAACCAGGCCCAACTCACGAAACCAAAGGCCGATCTCGTCATCGGTGAACCCCAGCCGGCGATGCCGGCTGTGCTCGCGCAGCCGCTCCAGCCCGTGGCGGGCCAGATCGACCACGACCAGCCGTCCACCCGGCGCCAGCACCCGGCTGGCCTCGCTCAACGCGGCGAACGGGTCGTCGGCGAAATGCAGGACCTGGTGCAGGGTCGCGGCATCGAACGAGGCATCGGGCAGCGGCAGCTGGTACATGTCGCCGTGCCGCACCTGGCAGTTGCGGGCTTCGCGCTGGTCGAGATTGGCGCGGGCCACGGTCAGCATGTCGTGGCTGAGATCGATGCCCAGGCCGAAACCGATCTGACCGGCCAGCACCTGCAGGATCCGCCCGGTCCCGGTGCCGATGTCGAGCAGGCTCGCCGGCCGCTGGGCGGCGAACAGCTCGTGCAGCTCCGCCTCGACCAGGGTACCGTCGATGGCGAGGTCGCGCTCGCTGTCCCAGGCGCCGGCATGGCCGTCGAAGAACTTCTCGGCCTGGCGCCGCCGGGCAGCGCGCACCGTCTCGAGCCGGCGCTGGTCGAGCAGCATGTCCGCATCGTCGTCCGGCAGCAGGCGGCACAGCGAACGCGCCAGCCGGGCGCCGTCGCCCGCCTGCGCCCGGCGGTAGAACGCCCAGCTGCCCTCGCGAAAACGATCGAGCAGCCCGGCATCGGCCAGGATCTTCAGGTGCCGGGAAATGCGCGGCTGGCTCTGTCCCAGGATCTGCACCAGCTCGCTCACCGTCCACTCGCCCTGCGAGCAGATCGCCAACAGCCGCAGCCGCGACGGATCTGCCGCGGAGCGGATCCCGTCGAGCAGCGTGTCAAGCGACGATGCAGCCATTGGTTCCAGTCCATGCCTTGCCGCACATATGTAGATGTCTTTATATCCATCGGTCAACGAGAATTGAACGGGGCGTACCTGCTGCTCGGCACCAGGATGATGCACGGCAACCACGGTCCCGGGCTCGCCGGCCGCCGCGCGGCACACTATTTGTAGCGCTACGGCTTCGAGGGGGCGCTGCGCCACGGGCCTGCGGCAAGCGAGTGGGGCGTCTCGAGATGATGGCTGTCAGGCAGCAGGCGGGGACGAGGGCGCAGGCTCGCGCCTGGATTGCCGTCGGCGCCATACTGGCGGGAATTCTCCTGCCGCTGGCACCGCGGGCGCAGGAGGTCTCGGACCCGCTGGAGCCGGTCAATCGGGCCGTGTTCGGCTTCAACCTGTTCGTCGACACCTGGGTGCTCGAGCCGGTCGCCCGGGCTTACCGGTTCGTGGCGCCGCAGCCGGTGCGCCGCTCGGTCGGCAATTTTCTCTCGAACCTGCGCTCGCCGGTGGTCTTCGCCAACGACCTGCTGCAGGGCGAGCGCGATCGTGCCGGGATCACGCTCGGCCGCTTCATGATCAACTCGACCCTGGGCGTGTTCGGCCTGTTCGACGCCGCCGCCGGATTCGGCTACCATGGCCATTACGAGGATATGGGTCAGACGCTGGGCTCCTACGGCGTCCCCGACGGACCTTACCTCATGCTGCCCCTGCTGGGGCCGTCCAACGCGCGCGACACGGTCGGGCGGGTCGGCGACTTCTTCATCAACCCGCTGAACAGCTGCTGCCTCACCCCGGACGAGCGCTACACCATCTTCGGCACCACGGCGGTGAGCGAGCGGGAAGCCAATATCGAGCTGTTCGACGATCTGCGAACCAACAGTCTCGACCTCTACGCCACCCTGCGCACCGTCTACACGCAACGGCGCGCCTCCGAGATCAGGAACGGCGCCGCGCCGACCAATCAGGAGAACTACGACGACATCTTCAAGGACGAGGAATAGCCCATGAACACGCGCAATGCCGAATACGGGAGCGTCGGCCGCTGCGGCCGCCGATATGTGCTCGGACTGACCGCACTGCTGCTGACCTTCCGCGGCGGCACCGCTGGGGCCACCGCCGTCGACGGCTCGGCGCAGGCGTTCATCCAGCGCCTGGGCAACCAGACCCTGGCGATCCTGGACGAGCCGGTGACGCCCGAACAGCGGCTCCAGGGCCTGAAGCAGCTGCTCGACCAATCGACGGACCTCGAGCTGATCGCCCGACTGGTGCTGGGCCGTTACTGGCGCGAAGCCAATGCCAGCCAGCGGGAGGAGTATGTCCGGCTCTTCAAGGAGCTGGTCATGCAGACCATGGCCGAGCGCTTCAGCTGGTATACCGGCGAGACCTTCGAGATCACGAGCGCCAAGCCCGTCGACGATCGCGACACGATGGTGGCCACGCGCATCCTGCGCCCGTCCGGCAAGCCGCCCATCCTGGTCGAGTGGCGGGTCCGGCAGAGCGACAGTGGCTACCTGCTGATCGACATCCTGGCCGAGGGGGTCAGCCTCGTCGTCACCCAGCGCTCCGAGGCCGCCGAGGTGATCAGCCAGCGCGGCGTGGACGGCCTGCTGGCGGATCTTCGCGCCCGCCTCGCCAAGCGCAACGGCCTCGCCGCCACGTAGCTTCGGCCCGGGCTCAGAGCCGGGCCAGCAGCTCGCCCTTCTTGGCGGAAAACTCCTCGTCGGTGAGGATGCCCTTCTGCCGGAGATCGGCCAGCCGCTCGATCTTGCTCAGGATGTCGTCCATCGAGCCACTCGGCTGTGCCGCGGGCTGGGGAGCGGACGGGGCCTGTTGTGGCACCTGCTCCATCACGGGAGGCGGTGGTGGCGGCGACATCGGCTCCATCACGGGGGGCGGCGGCGCAACAGGCTCGGGAACGTAGCTGGCGATCGGGGCCACAGCCACGGGCTCGGGGGCCGGCTGCGGCAGCGCATCGGCACCGGAGATGATCGGCAGGTCGAGCACGCGGACCAGCCCTCTCTGGCTGGTGAAGGTCAGCGAGCCACCAGAGCCCTGTTGCTGCGAGAAGCCGCCGATCTGATGATCGAGCGTGTCGTAGACGCTCAGATTGCCGCCGAGATCGATCGCCAGGCGCCGGGTCCCGGGAAACCACGCGTAGCGTACGTTGTTCTGCGCGCCTGTGGCCGCCGGCGTGCCGAGCTCGCTCGGCCACCAGTTCGAGTACATGCCGCCCGACGACTGCACGAACAGGCTGGCATTGCCTTGCCCGCCCGAGCCGCCCTGGCTCTGCGACTGGAAACTGCCGGCAAAGGTCAGTTGCTGCCCACGCAGCAGGGTCGCGAGCTCGGAGCACAGCCCGTCGACCCGAGCCTTCAGGCCCTGGTTGAACATGTCGCCGACCATGGTCATCCCGCCCTGCGACCACTGGCCCATGCCGCCCAGTTCGGGGTGACTGAACTGGGCCATCGTGCCGTTGCCGGCGACGAGCGCACGCAGGAGCGTGCTCACGGCGTCGGAGCTCACGCCGTAGCGTTGCGCCAAATCGTCGACGGCCCTGCGGCCTTCGGGGGTGAGATCTTGCATCGACGGAGCGCCCTCGGGTGCCACACGGTTCGGGTCGGCGCGATTCGCCGGTGCCGTCCGCGTGGTATGTGCCCTGGGTAACCCAAATCGCCGGTCGGCGCTATGCGGCCACGCGCTCCGGCTCCTTGGCCGGCAGGGTGAAGCAGATGGCGGCCCCGCCCAGCGCCGCGTCCTCCACCCAGATGCGGCCGCCGAAATGCTCGACGATCTGCCGGCAGATGGCGAGGCCGAGGCCGGTTCCCTTGGGCTTGTCCTTGTTCAGGCTGCCGCTGCTCGAAACCTGGCGGAACTTCTCGAAAATGGCCTCACGATAAGGCTTGGGCACCCCCGGGCCGTTGTCCTCGACGCGCACCAAAAACCCGTCGGGATGCGGCAGCAGCTCGACATTGACCCGACCTTGGCCCTCAGGAACGAACTTGGCGGCATTGGACAGCAGATTGACCATGACCTGGACGAGGCGATCGCGGTCGCAGAAGGCACTGGCCGCACCGGGCGCCAGGCTCTGGCTGAGCTGGACGCGACGCTCGGCGTAAAGCCCATGCGTCGCGCCGATGGCATCCCCGACCACCGCGGACAGCTCGCAGGCACAGAGATTCCACTCCATCTTGCCGGACTCGATCTTGGACAGGTCGAGAAAGTCGTTGATCAGGCGGGTCAGGCGCTCCGATTCACGCACGATGATCTGCAGGAACTGCGCGCGCTCGGCCGGATCGAGATCGGGCGTGTCGAGCAGGATCTCCGAGAACGAGCGGATCGAGGTCAGCGGCGTGCGCAGCTCGTGGCTGACCGTGGCCAGAAAATCGTCCTTGAGATGATCGAGGTGACGCAGCCGCTCATTGGCGTCGCGCAGCTCGGCGGTGGCATGCTCCAGCGCCGCCGACTTCTGCTCCAGGCGCTTGCTGTACTCGATCGCCTGCGAGGTCTCGTCCAGGATCCGCATCAGATCATCGGGGCCGATGACCTCACCACGCACCACCGAGCCGATCATCACGCGGGCACTGGCCGAGCCGATCGCCCGTGCCAGCTGGCGCTCGGCGAGCTGGACCAAAGGCGCGTCGACGGGTGCATCCGGCGACAGCACCAGGCCGCGGCGGCGCAGATCGGCCGCGAACACCCGATCGGCGCGGTCCGTGCCCAAGAACCGAATGAGCAGCCCGCGCACGGCCGCCACCTTGGCTTCGCCGCGCCACAGATCGACCACACCTTCGCGCCCGCCGACCTCGACGAACAGGATCGCCTGCAGCCGCTCGACATTGCTCTGGCGGCCGAGCAGGCCGCAGAACAGGATCAGCGTCACGTTGAGCCCAAGGCTCCAGATGACCGTGTGGCTCACCGCTCCGAGCCCGGTGAGCCCGAACAGCGCCTGGGGGCGCAGCAGACCCATGCCGAATGGCCCGTCGGCCACAAAGCTCGCACCGATCACCCCGGCACTGGCCAGCGTCGGCAGCACCAGCGTGTACAGCCAGATGGCCACGCCCCCCAGCAGGCCGGCCATGGCGCCGGTGAGATTGGCCTGCTTCCAGTACATCCCGGCCACAATCGGCGGCGCGAACTGGGCAACGCCGCAGAACGAGATCAGCCCGATGCTGACCAGCGACGCATACTCGCCGACGACCCGGAAGAACACGTAGCCCAGCAGCAGCAGCACCAGGATGCCCAGGCGGCGGACGAATAGGATCAGCCGCGACAGGTCGCGGCGCTCGGCCAGCCGGAGGAACGGCGTGCGCAGCAGCACCGGCATGATCAGGTCGTTGGAGATCATCGTGCTGAGCGCCACGGTGGCGACGATGATCATGGCGGCGGCGGCGGACAGCCCGCCCAGGTAGGCGATCAGAGCGAGCCAGCCCTGTCCCGAGGCGATCGGCAGCAGCAGCACGAACAGGTCGCCGTCCCCCACCTGGCGCAGGACGCCGGCCGCCGCGATCGGGAGAACGAACAGGTTGATGGCCAGGAGATAGGCCGGCAGCGCCCAGGCCGCCGTGCGCAGGTGCGCCTCGTCGACGTTCTCGATCACGGCGACCTGGAACTGCCGATCGAGGAACAGGAAAGCGAGCCCGGAGACGCCGGTGATCAGGAACCAGTCGGCATAACCCGACGAGCCACCGCTGACGGTGAGTGGCGGTGCCTCGGGGCTGGCAGCGGCACGGCCCAGCACGTCGCCCATGCCGTCATACATCACGTAGGTGACGTAGGCCCCCACGATCAGGAAGCTGACCAGCTTGACGATGCTCTCGAACGCCACGGTCAGCACCATGCCCTCATGGTGCTCGGTGGCGTCGATGTGGCGGGTGCCGAACAACACACCGAACAGCGCCAGCAGCAGCAGGACCAGAAGCGCGGTGTCGGTGCCGCCCACCTCGGCGGCCCCGTCGCTGCCGCCGATCAGGGCGGTGACGCTGGCGGCCACGGCCTTGATCTGCAGCGCGATGTAAGGGATCGCCCCCAGCACCGCGACGATCGTGACCAGGCCTGCCAGCATGGCGCTCTTGCCGTAGCGGGCACCGACGAAATCGGCGATCGAGGTGATGCCCTGCACCTTGGTGATGCGCAGCATCTTCTGGACCAGAAAGCCGAACAGCAGGGCCGCCAGGGTCGGGCCCAGGTAGATCGGCAGGAAGTCCAGCCCGTGGCGCGCGGCCAGGCCGACGCTGCCGTAGAAGGTCCAGGCGGTGCAGTAGACGCCCAGCGACAGCGTGTAGACATAGGGGTTGCGGATCAGGCTGCGGCCCTGGTCGGCCCGCCGGTCGCCATAAGAAGCGATGGCGAACAGCACGCCCAGGTAAAGCAGTGACACGAGCAGCACCGTGCCTGCGGTCAGCACGGGCTCAGCTCCGGGGTCGGGCCACGGACAGGGCGCTGAGTGCAATCATGCCGAGCCAGACGAAAAACAGGTAGAATGGTGTCAGCGGGACGCCATCTGGCAGCCGCAGCCGATCGACGATCGCCAGGGCCGGGAAATTCACCAGCAGCAGGCTGCCGAGAAAGACGGAGAGCTGTCGGTTGCGCCGGCGAGGGTCCTTCATCCCGGCCGCCTCTAGCCGACGCCGAGCATGCGCTTGACCTGCTCGACCAAGTCACGGGTCGAGAACGGCTTGGTGACATAGGCATCGGCGCCCAGCGACAGCCCGCGCTCCCGCTCGATGTCGCGCCCGCGGGCGGTGAGCATGATGATCTTGGTCTGGTTCCACTCGGCGCGGCTGCGCACCCGCTCGCAGACCTCGTAGCCGTCGAACTCCGGCATCATCACGTCGAGCAGCAACAGATCCGGCGGCGTGCCGTCCAGCGCGTCCAGCGCCTCGCGGCCATTGCGCGCCACGGCCACCTCGAAGCCGGCCCGGCGCATCAGGAATTCGAGCGACATCACGATATTCGGCTCGTCGTCGACCACCAGCACGCGCTTGCTCATCCCGGCCTCCCATTGTCACCGGATGCAACGCAGTTCCGGCAAGACTTCTCGTCGTAAGCTTAGTTCAAGGAACTCCGACGGCCCAATATACCTTTTGTCTCACACGGCGGCCCAACATGCGGGCCATGAAAGCGGACTTGGCTGCACGAATCGGTAGAACGGACTTGTTCCCCTGGTGAGGCCAGGACAGGCCAGGCGAACGTAAGATCCTATCACTTGGAGCAACCGCGTGAGCCTGGTGGCACGCCTATATCTACTCGTTGCCCTGGCGGTGCTGCCAGCAATAGGGATTCAACTATACAACGAGTTGACGCTGCGGGAGCATCGGGAAGCCCAGGTGCGCGACGAGGCGCTGCGCTTGGCCGAGTTCAGCGCGAGCGAGCTGAACGGGGTTCTGGCTGGAGCGCGGACCCTTTTGGTGTCGCTTTCCAGTACAGCGGCCGTGCTCGATCAGGATGCGGTGGCGTGCCAGACCCTCATGGAGGAGCTCGACCCACGCCTGCCGCAATATGCAGCCCTCGGTGCAGCCAAGGCGGACGGGACATGGTTCTGTGCCACCGGCGCTCTGCCGTCCCAGACGATCACGCCCACGGCAGAACGCACGTCGGGTGCCGATGACGGCTCCGATCTCCTGGTCGGGTCGTTTGCCCATAGCGGCGCCGGAGGGCGTGCCTTGCTGCCGATCACCCTGCCCGTCCGTGACCCCTCGGGACGAGTGACCGGCTACGTCGGCCTGGGCCTGGATCTGCAATATCTTCAGCTCCAGTACCTGCGCCGCCCGATGCCACCCGGTGCCTCCATCAGCGTCGTCGATCGCGAGGGGACGCTGATCGTCCGGGTGCCCAATGCCGAGCTGATCGGCCAACCCATGCGAGACAGCTCGCGCTGGATATTGAACGCCGATCGCGCGGGAACGCTCATGGGGCCGGGACCGGACGACGTCGACCGCATCGTCGGCTACGTGCCCCCCGCCGCAATGGTCGGCCATTCCCTAGGGGTGAGCGTCGGCCTCTCCCCGCAGAGCGCCATGCAGGCGACCGACGCTGCCCAGCGGCGCGGGTTCGCGCTGATCGCGGTGGGCCTGCTGCTGGCCCTGGCGGCAGCCCGGGTGGCCGGCAGGCTCTTCATCCTGAGACCCATCGAAGCTCTGCTACGCGCCGCCGCACGTTGGCGGGCGGGCGATTTCTCGGCTCGCGTGCATCTTATCGGCCAGCGCTCCGAGTTCAGCCGACTGGGCGATGCGTTCGACGGCATGGCAGCCAGCTTCGAGGCCCATGAGCTGGAGATGCGGGCCGCCACGGCGGCCTTGCAGGTGAGCGAGGCGCGGTTTCGGCAGTTTGCGGAGAACAGCCACGACGTCTTGTGGATCTTCGACCGCCGGGCGGCACGACTCGACTATCTCAGCCCCGCCTTTGCCGAGATCTGGGGCCGACCGGCAGAAGAGGTGCTGGCCGGCGACGTTGATTTTCTCGCGACCCTGCACCCCAACGACCGGGAGCGGGCGGCGGCGGCCCGCCCCGCGATCCTCGCCGGCGAGCAAGTCGTCGTCACCTATCGGGTGCAGCGGCCCGACGGCGCGGTCCGCTGGGTCCGCGACAGCGGCTTCCCGATCCGCGACGATACCGGCGCCATCATCCGGGCCGGCGGGATCTGCCGCGACATCACCGTCTGGAAAGCGATCGAGAAGGAGCGCGAGCGCACCCTGGCCGAGCGTGAGCTGATGCTGCGGGAAATCAATCATCGCGTGAAGAACAATCTGCAGGTGATGACCAGCCTGCTGCGGCTGCAGGCCAGCCGCGGCGCCAGCCAGGAGATCCGGGATGCGTTCGAGGAGGCCTGCGGGCGCGTGAGCACGATCACCGAGCTGCACGTCGGCATGTTTCACGGCGCACAGGTCGGCACCCTGGATTTCGGCACCTATCTGCACGAGCTCTGTCGGCGTCTGGAAGCGACGCTGGCCGATGTGCAGTCCGGCGCCGTGCAAATTCACGTCGAGGCGGAGGCCGGGCCGGTCGATCTCGACCGCGCCGTGCCGCTGGGGCTGATCGTCAACGAGCTGGTCAGCAACGCCACCAAGCACGGGTTCGCCGATAACCGGCAGGGCTCGGTCGAGGTCCGCTTCCATCGCATCGACGGCGTCTATCGGCTGCGGGTGTGGGACGAGGGGCCGGGCAGCGCCATGAGCGGCACCGCCATCCTGCAGCAGGGCTTGGGGCAGCAGCTGATCGAGGGCCTGGTCCGGCGGATCAAGGGCTGCCTCGTGATCGGCGCCGGACCGGGCTTCGAGGCCACGGTCGAATTCCCGGCCGACCTGCACGCGGGCAACGTTGCATCCAGCCAACCCTAAGGCCCACCGTTCGGCGGTGACATCACCCGGGCGCGCATGCTAGTCAGCGCGCCAGCAAGGATCACCCCACATATCGCAGGAGCAGGGCATCGCCGAGCGCGACGCCCGGGACGACCCAGCATGGCCGCTTATCAATATATCTACACGATGAAGAATGTCGCCAAGATCTACCCGGGTGGCCGGGAGATCATGAAGAACATCACGCTGGCGTTCCTGCCTGGGGCCAAGATCGGGGTGCTCGGCATCAACGGCGCCGGCAAGTCGACGCTGCTCAAGATCATGGCCGGCCTGGACCAGGACATCGGCGGCGAGGCGCGGGCCGCCAACGGCGTACAGGTGGGCTACCTGTCGCAGGAGCCGCAGCTCGACCCCGAGAAGGACGTGCTGGGCAACGTCATGGAAGGCGTGGCCGAGACCAAGGCGCTGCTCGACCGGTTCAACGAGGTGTCGATGGGGTTCAGCGACCCCGATGCGGACATGGACGCGCTGCTGACCGAGCAGGCGGACCTGCAGGAGAAGATCGACGCCTGCAACGGCTGGGACCTGGAGCGTACGCTCGAGATTGCCATGGATGCGCTGCGCTGCCCGCCCGGCGACGCCGACGTGAGCACGCTGTCGGGCGGTGAGCGCCGCCGCGTCGCCCTGTGCCGCCTGCTGCTGTCCAATCCCGACATGCTGCTGCTCGACGAGCCCACCAACCATCTGGACGCCGAATCGGTGGCCTGGCTGGAGCGGTTCCTGGCCGAGTACAAGAGCACCGTGGTGGCCGTCACCCACGACCGCTATTTCCTCGACAATGTGGCGGGCTGGATTCTCGAGCTCGATCGCGGCCGCGGCATTCCCTATGAGGGCAACTACTCCGGCTGGCTCGAGCAGAAGAAGAAGCGGCTGGCCCAGGAGGAGCGCGAGGACAAGTCCCGGCAGCGTACGCTCGAGCGCGAGGCCGACTGGATCGGGCAGAGCCCGCAGGCCCGCCGCGCCAAGTCCAAGGCCCGCATCTCGGCCTATGACGACCTGCTGGCGCAGTCGCGCGACCGGGCACCGGAGTCCGGCCAGATCGTCATCCCGCCGGGCCCGCGCCTGGGCGACCTGGTGATCGAGGCCGAGCATGTGAGCAAGTCGTTCGGCGACCGGCTGCTGATCGAGGATTTGAGCTTCCTGCTGCCGCCTGGCGGCATCGTCGGCATCATCGGCCCCAACGGTGCCGGCAAGACCACCCTGTTTCGGATGATCATGGGCCTGGAGCAGCCGGACAGCGGCAGCATCCGCGTCGGCGACACGGTCAAGCTCGGGTATGTCGACCAGAGCCGCGACGCCCTGGCACCCAACAAGACGGTCTACGAGGAGATCTCGGGCGGCGTCGAGCTGATCGAGGTCGGCAAGCGCACGCTCCCGGCCCGCGCCTATGTCGGTGCTTTCAATTTCAAGGGCTCGGACCAGCAGAAGAAGGTCGGCCAGCTCTCCGGTGGTGAGCGCAACCGCGTGCACCTGGCCAAGCTGCTGAAGTCCAGCGCCAACGTCATCCTGCTCGACGAGCCGACCAACGATCTCGACGTCGACACGCTCAGAGCACTCGAGGACGCGCTGCTCGACTTTGCCGGCTGTGCCTTGATCATCAGCCATGATCGCTGGTTCCTGGACCGGATCTGCACCCACATCCTGGCCTTCGAGGGCGATTCGCAGGTCACCTGGTTCGAGGGCAACTACCAGGATTACGAAGTCGACCGGCACAAGCGTCTGGGCACCGACGCGGACCAGCCGCATCGGATCAAGTACAAGCCGCTGAAGGTCGCCTGATCCGGCGGCCGGCTCAGCCGAGCGAGGCGATGATCTCCCGGTAGGCGCTCTCCGGGAACGCCTTCATCGTCTTGGTGCGGATGAACCCGGACGCGCCGAGCAGCAGCAGGAAGCGGCTGGAGATCGCATCGTCGGGAGCATCGTAGACGAACACGATGTCGTACTCGCCGAGCGTCAGGTAGAAGGACCTGAAGGCGCCGCCCATCTCCTCGAGCTGCCGGCGCACGGCGTCGAGGCGCTTGGGCGAGTCGCGGATGTGCTGGATGCCGCGCTCGGTGTAGTTGGCGAGGGCCACATAGGTCGACATGATGTATCTGTCCCGCTGGTTACGGCCTCCGAGCCCGA
Source organism: Geminicoccaceae bacterium (assembly GCA_049292515.1). Classification (GTDB taxonomy): domain Bacteria; phylum Pseudomonadota; class Alphaproteobacteria; order Geminicoccales; family Geminicoccaceae; genus Benzoatithermus. The sequence goes on along the minus strand of JBATRI010000003.1, from coordinate 3,398 downwards.
CAGTGTACCTTGGCTTGGCCCTGCTGGCGATGGCCGGGTCGGCCGTGGCCTCCGAACGGGACGAGCGTCCGGGCTCCGCCGACGAGCGTTATGCGCTGAGCGCCGCCCAGCAGGGCGGCCGGTTCGCCGCCTGGCGGCTGGACCGGACCGATGGTCGGGTGTCGGTCTGCCTGCGCCAGGGCACCGAGGAGCTGAGCTGCTCGCGCTGGTCGGCGCCGGCCGCGCCCGGCGGGCCCTACGCGATCAACGCGGAGAATTCCGGCCCGGTCGGGACGCTGTGGGTCTGGCGGATCGACACCGCCAGCGGCCGCCTCGACTATTGCAGCGTCGGCTGTTGCGGCAACTTCACCGCAGGCGAGCCGAGCTGCCTGCAGGGTGGCCCCTAGCTCCGCGTGGCATCCCTGCCATAAAGCGTGGCCGCGGCGCAGTGGCCGGTACCCCTGCCGCTTGCCTCGCAGCTCCGGCGACTCTAGGTGTGATGCGGGATGGACGAGGGATTCCGATGACACGAACCAGCGCGACGCTTTTCCCGGCACTAGTCGCGGCCATGCTGGCGTTGGGCGGGTGTGTCGACATGTTCGGGCCGACCCCGGCGCCGGATGCCACCCGGTGGAGCGGCGTGACAACCGCCGGTGCTACCGACCTGCCCGAATGCCGCCCCTTCTCGCTCAATGTCGCTCTCTTCGCGCAATCCCTTTACAGCTTCGACACCATCGATGGTCGCGCCTATCCGCAGGGGTCGAGCGCGGGCGTGGATACGGTCACGACCTGGTGGGTCCAGGGCTATATGACGCCGGCGAATTTCGTCGAGTTCGAGACTCGCATGCAGCGGCCGGCTTTCTTCCGTGCGCGCCCCTATGCGGTGTGGCGCGGCACGCGGGTCGACGACCGCATCGAGCTCACCGAGTCGGGCTCCCCCTGCAAACGCGAGCTCGTGCTCACCCGCAGCTGACCGGCGCCGGGCAGATTTCGCCCCGGCCGATCCATCCCTGAATCCATGCCACGGCCGCCCGGCACCCCGCTGACGCTCCGGCAGACCGTCTTCCAGCTCCTGGACGACGAGGAGTGGTCGCACCCCGCCAGTCGGTGGCTGTATCGTGGCCTCGTGTTCTTCATCGTCGTCAGTGTTGTCGCCGCGGTGCTCGAGACCGTGGCCGACATCCGCCACCGCTGGGACTTCTGGCTGCTGGCGATCGAGATCGTCTGCGTCGGGCTGTTCACCCTGGAGTACATGGCTCGTGTCTGGGTGGCGGTCGAGGATCGCGCCGGCCGCTACGAGCACCCACTCTGGGGTCGGCTGCGCTACATGGCGACGCCCATGGCGATCGTCGACCTGCTGGCCATCCTGCCCACCTACATGGCCGTCATCCTACCCGGCGACTTTCTGCTGCTGCGGACCTTGCGGATCCTGCGCATCCTCAAGATCACCCGCTATTCGCCGGCCCTGGCGACCTTCGAGGTCGTGCTGGTCAACGAGCGGCGTTCGCTCGGCGCCGCCGCCACCATCCTGGGTGTGGCGCTGCTGCTGGCGTCAGGTGTGCTGCATCACCTGGAGGGTGAGGCCCAGCCGGAGGCCTTCGGCTCCATCCCGGCCTCGATGTGGTGGGCGATCGCGACGCTGACGACGGTGGGCTATGGCGACGTGGTTCCGGTGACCGCGGCCGGGCGGGTGGCCGCGGGCTTCTGCGCGGTCATCGGCATCGGCATGTTCGCGCTGCCGACGGCCATCCTGGGCGCCGGCTTTGCCAGCGAGCTGCAAAAACGGAACTTCGCGGCCACGGCGGCGATGGTCGCCCGGGTGCCACTGTTCCATCACCTCAAGCCGGCGCAGCTGGCCGAGCTGACCGCCCTGCTGAAGCCGCGGCTGCTGCCAGCGCGCTACACCGTGATCCGCCGCGGCGAGCATCCCGATGCGATGTACTTCATCGACGACGGCCGCGTGGTGATCCAGGCCAGTGACCGCAGGATGGTCCGCGGGCCGGGCTCGTTCTTCGGCGAGGTGGCGCTGCTCGAGGGCCGCCCGCGCCAGGCCAGCATCATCACGCTGACCGCCTGCAGACTACTGGAGCTGCGGGCCGGCGAATTCCACCGCCTGCTGGCGGGCGACGCGAACCTCCGGCAGACCATTCTGGACGAGGCGCGCGTGCAGAACGAGTTGGACGCCGCGGGCGGCTAGGCCGAAAAGAACCGCATCAACTCGGCGCCGGTCGTATCCGGCTGCTCCTCGGGCAGGAAATGGCCGCAGGGCAGCGCCCTGCCCTCGACCGGGCCGGCACATTTCTCCCGCCAGGTCGCGAGCACGTCGAAATGACGGTGCATCAGCCCCTGCTCCCCCCACAGCACCAGCAGCGGGCAGCCCACCCGGTGCTCCAGATCGGCCTCGTCATGCTCCAGGTCGATCGTCGCCGCGGCGCGATAGTCCTCGCAGCTGCCATGGATGGTGGCGGGGTCGGCAAAGCAGCGCTCATACTCGTCCAGTGCCTCGGGCGCCAGCCAGCCCAGATCCTTGGCCGCTGACCACTGGCCGAGCTTGCGGTGCAGGTAGAACACGGGGTCGGCACCGATCATCCGCTCCGGCAGGGGCTCGGGCTGGATCAGGAAGAACCAGTGATAGTAGCCGGTCGCCAGAGCCTGATTGGTAGCTCGAAACAGCGTCCGCGTCGGCACGATGTCGAGCACCGCGGCCCGCGCCACCCGCTGCGGGTGGTCGAGGCACAGCCGGTGCACCACGCGCCCGCCTCGGTCGTGGCCGGCCACCATGAACCGGTCGAATCCCAGCGCCGCCATGACCTCGACCATGTCCTGCGCCATCGCCCGCTTGGCGTAGGGCGCGTGCGTCGCATCGGAGCCGGGCTTGCCACTGTCGCCGTAGCCGCGCAGGTCGGCGCAGACGACCGTGAATCGCTCGGCCAGTACCGGTGCCATCCGGTGCCAGATCACGTGGGTCTGCGGATAGCCGTGCAGCAGCAGCAAGGGCGGCCCCTGCCCCATGATGCGCAATGCAATCTCCGTCCCGCCGGTCGCGATCCGCTGCTGCTGGAAACCTTCGAACATCGAACCCTCACCTCGGCCGTCAGGCCGCGATCGCCAGTACCGCCAGATCACACGGCATCGCCAGTCCCGCCACCGTCCGTTGCTCTCGCATCTGCCAGGACAGTTGCGTGCTCGCCCCCTGGAACCTGGCCAGCTGCAGCGTCGCCGCCGGCAGCGCCGCCGTCGCCAGCTCGGTCTTGCAGTGCTTCTCGAGCTTGGCCGCGAGGTTCACGGGCTCGCCGATCACCGTGTATTCCAGCCGCTCGGCGTCGCCGACCGTGCCGAACATGACCGGCCCGGCAGCAAGGGCGGCGCCGATGGCGAGCGGTGGCTGGCCGGCCGCAAGCCGCTCCGCGGTCCATGCG
>JBATRI010000002.1:0-5783 GCA_049292515.1 Geminicoccaceae bacterium | reverse complement strand
GGTCGTGGTGCTGGGCGCCGGCCCCGGCGGCTACACCGCGGCCTTCCGCGCCGCCGATCTGGGGCGCAAGGTGGTGCTGGTCGAGCGCTGGCCGACCCTGGGCGGCGTCTGCCTGAATGTCGGCTGCATCCCGTCCAAGGCGCTCCTGCACGCGGCCAAGGTGATCGCCGAGAGCAAGGAGATGGGCGCGCACGGGCTGGCCTTCGCCCCGCCCACGGTCGACATCGACGCGCTGCGCGGCTGGAAGGACAGCGTCGTCAAGAAGCTGACCGGCGGCCTTGCCGGCCTCGCCAAGGCCAGGAAGGTGACCGTCGTCCAAGGGGTGGGCCGGTTCACCTCGCTCAACCAGCTGGAAGTGACCCAGGCGGACGGCAGTACCAAGACGGTGAGCTTCGAGCAGGCGATCATCGCCGCGGGCTCGGAGGTGGTGCAGCTGCCCTTCATCCCGCACGCCGACCCGCGGGTGATCGATTCCACCGGGGCGCTCGAGCTGGCCGGCATTCCGGCGCGGCTGCTCGTCGTCGGCGGCGGCATCATCGGGCTGGAGATGGCCACGGTCTACCACGAGCTCGGCGCACGTGTGACCATCGTCGAGCTGATGGACCAGATCATCCCCGGTGCGGACAAGGACATCGTGACCCCGCTCCACAAGCGGCTCACCAAGCAGTACGAGAACATCTTCCTGAAAGCCAAGGTGACCAGGGTCGAGGCCAGGCCGGAGGGGCTGGTGGTCAGCTTCGAGGGCGGCTCGGCACCCGCCACCGACACGTTCGACCGCATCCTGGTGGCGGTGGGCCGGCGGCCCAACGGCAAGGCGATCGGGGCCGAGAATGCCGGGGTCATCGTCGACGAGCGCGGGTTCGTGCCCGTGGACAAGCAGATGCGCACCAACGTGCCGCACATCTTCGCCATCGGCGACGTGGTCGGCCAGCCGATGCTGGCGCACAAGGCGGTGCACGAGGGCAAGGTCGCGGCCGAGGCGGCCAGTGGCCAGAAGAGCTTCTTCGACGCCGAGGTCATCCCGTCCGTGGCCTACACCGACCCGGAGGTGGCCTGGGTCGGGCTCACCGAGAACGAGGCCAAGGCCAAGGGCATCAAGTACGGCAAGGGCGTGTTCCCCTGGGCCGCCTCGGGCCGCTCGCTGGCGCTGGGGCGCGACGAGGGCCTGACCAAGCTCCTCTTCGACGAGACGACGCACCGCGTCTTGGGCTGCGGCATCGTCGGCCCGGGTGCGGGCGAGCTGGTCGCCGAGGCCGGCCTCGCCATCGAGCTCGGCGCCGACGCCACCGACATTGGCCTCACCATCCACGCCCACCCCACTCTGTCCGAATCCATCGGCATGGCCGCCGAAATGTACGAAGGCACCATCACCGACCTCATCCCACCCAAAAAGAAACACTGAACGGAAGGAACTCGCCATGGCCGTCAAGCAGGACTTCGCCAAGCAGCTCGAGAGCCAGATCGCCGTCTGGCAGGCGCAGATCAAGGAGCACCAGGAAAAGATGGCGCAGGCCGGTGCCCAGGCCACGGCCGAGGCCAAGGCCGGCTATGAGAAGTCGATCGCGGCCCTGCGCGAGCAGGCCGAGCAGGCGGGCAAGCTGCTGGCCGAGACCCGCACCGCCAGCGAGGCCGCCTGGAAGGACATCCAGACCGCCTCGGGCAAGGCGTTCGAGCAGCTGCAGCAGGGCTGGGCCGACGCCCTGCGACGATTCCAATAGCCGAACGGACGGCAGGGAAGCAGCGTCCAAGCCGCCGGCCACAAGCGGCCGTGTGGAGAAGGAATGCGGTAACGGCGACCGATGAGATGAGGAGCCAGGGAAGTGACAACAAACTACTCGTGAGCAGGAGCGCACGGCATTCTCGATATGAGCACCAAGTAGAACAATCAAAAGAGCAGGGATGGTCCCAGCTCCAGTAAAGGGCAGGAGGTTTGAGATAGCCTATGACTTGGTCGCAAGTTTATGATCCGACTGGTAACATGCTCTTGTCGACAATCCTGGCGGCGCTGCCCGTGATTGTTCTTCTGGGTGCCATCGGTATCTTCGAGATGAAGGCCCATCTAGCGGCTCTGCTCGGACTCGTCAGTGCCTTGCTCATCGCCATCCTGGTCTTCGGCATGCCGGCAGGGATGGCAGGGATGGCAGCCGTCTATGGCGCTGGCTTCGGCTTGTGGCCGATCGGCTGGATCATTCTCAACGTTATTTTTCTTTACCAACTCACCAACGAGAAGGGCGAGTTCGACGTCCTGCAGCGCAGTATCCGCAACATCTCGGATGATCGGCGGCTGCAGCTGCTGTTCATCGCCTTCTGCTTCGGCGCCTTTTTCGAGGGCGCGGCGGGCTTCGGCACACCGGTTGCCGTTTCCGCCGCCATGCTGATTGGGCTCGGCTTCTCACCCCTGGCGGCAGCCGGCCTGTCCTTGATCGCCAACACGGCACCTGTAGCCTATGGCGCCCTCGGCTCGCCGGTAATCGCACTTGCCGCCGTCACTGGGCTCGACCTGCATGAGATCAGCGGCATGATCGGCCGCCAGCTGCCTTTCTTCTCTGTGATCGTGCCGTTCTGGCTGATTTGGGCCTTCGTAGGTTTTCGCCGAATGCTCGAGGTCTGGCCGGCGCTGCTCGTGGCCGGCGTGTCCTTCGCGATCCCGCAATATCTCGTCTCCAACTTTCACGGCCCCTGGCTGGTGGACGTCGTGGCGGCCATCGTCTCAATGGTCTGTCTCGCCCTCTTTCTGCGGGTCTGGCACCCCAGGCACGTTATGACCGAGGCACCGCGCGATTGGTCGTCCAAGGATCTGGTCGACACCGAGCACGAGCACCCGACAGATCTCGATTCACCCGCGGCAGTGAGGAAGGCTTGGCTGCCTTGGGCGATTCTGAGCGTCTTCGTCTTTCTCTGGGGTATTCCGCAGGTAAAGACGTTTCTTGACGGCATTTGGCTCGCGAAGCTTCCCGTCGCCGGTTTGGACAACCTGGTGCAGAAGGTTCCACCAATCGTGCCCGAGCCACACTTGGAAGCCGCGGTCTTCAACTTGAACCTGCTGTCCGCCACCGGTACGGGTATCCTGCTGGCGGCGCTCATTTCGGGCTTCATTCTTGGCTACGGGCCAGTTGCACTCATGCGGATGTATGGCCGCACGATTTACATGATCCGCTACTCGCTGCTCACCATCGCCTGCATGCTGGCCCTGGGCTACGTCACCCGCTACTCGGGCACCGACGCCACCATGGGCCTGGCGTTCGCGCAGGCCGGCTGGTTCTACCCGCTGTTCGGCACGCTGCTGGGCTGGCTCGGCGTCGCCGTCACCGGCTCGGACACCGCGTCCAACGTCCTGTTCGGCGGGCTGCAGAAGATCACCGCACAGCAACTGGGCCTGAACCCGGTACTGATGGCCGCCGCCAACAGCTCGGGCGGGGTCATGGGCAAGATGATCGACGCGCAGAGCATCGTCGTCGCCTCGACCGCCACCAAGTGGTACGGCCACGAAGGCAGCATCCTGCGCTACGTCTTCTTCCACTCCCTGGCGCTCGCAGTGCTGGTCGGCCTTCTGGTCATGGCCCAGGCCTATGTATCGCCGTTCACAGCTATGGTTCCAACCCTACCGGCGGCCGTCGTTCCGGCGCCGTAAACCGGGGGCCGGGCCGCGTGACATGCCATCGCCACGTGGCCCGGCACCATCCGTCGAGGGAGGCTTGCCGGTGCGCAGTACATCCTCAGCATGCCAGGGCCCATATGTCGGCCTTTTCGTCACCTGCCTTGTCGACGCCATGCGCCCGCAGATTGGCTTCGCGGCGCTGCGCTTGCTTGAGGCGGCCGGCTGTCGGGTCGAGGTGCCGCAGCGGCAGACGTGCTGCGGCCAGCCGGCCTACAACAGTGGCGACGACGGTGACGCAGCCGTGATCGCGCGACAGCTCATCAGCGCTTTCGCGGGCTTCACCTACGTCGTTGCCCCCTCCGGCTCTTGTGTCGGCATGATACGCCACTACCCGAGCCTGCTCGCCGGCGATCCGCTCTGGTCGGCACGGGCGGCCGACCTTGCCGGGCGCACCTACGAGCTGCTGAGCTTTCTGGTCGACGTGCTGCGCTTCGTGCCGGAAGGAGCCTCGCTCCCGGCCAGCGCTACCTACCACGACAGCTGCTCGGGCCTGCGTGAGCTCGGCATCCTGGCCCAGCCGCGCAAGCTGCTGGCCCGTGTCGACGGGCTCGAGATGCGCAAGCTCGACGGCAACGACGTCTGCTGCGGCTTCGGCGGCACGTTCTGCGTCAAGTATCCGGCGATCTCCAACGCCATCGTCGAGGAGAAGGCGGCGGCGGTCGAGCGGACCGGCGCCGAGCTGCTGCTGGGTGGCGATCTCGGCTGCCTGATGAATATGGCCGGCAAGCTGCACCGGCGTGGTGCGCCGGTGCGCGTCTACCACACCGCCGAGGTCCTGGCCGGCATGGCCACGGGACCGGCGATCGGCGAGGAGGCCTGAGCCCGTGCAGCTGGCCCCGGAGCGCTTCAAGGCCCAGGCCGCATCGGCGCTGGCCGATGCCACGCTCAAGCTCGCCATCGACCGCACCACCGGCACGGCCGAGCGCAAGCGTGCCGAGGCGGTCGCCGAGTTTCCCGAGTTCGAGGCCACCCGCCGGCGCGGGCGGGCGATCAAGGACCACGTGATCACCCATCTCGGCCACTACCTGCAGGCGTTCGAGCGCAACGCCACCGCGGCTGGCGCCACGGTGCACTGGGCCCGCACCAGCGACGAGGCCTGCCGCATCGTCGTCGGCATCTGCGCGGCTGCGGGCGCCAGGCGGGCCACGCGGGTGAAGTCGATGCTCGGCGAGGAGATCGGCCTGCCGCATGCGCTGGCCGAAGCCGGGATCGAAAGGGTCGAGACCGACCTTGCCGAGCACATCATCCAGCTCGCCGGCGACCCGCCCTCGCACATCGTCTGGCCGGCGATGCATCGCACCCGCGAGCAGGTGTCGGCGCTGTTCCAGCAGGCGCACCGCCAGCCACCGCGCGACGATGTCGACGACGTCGCGGCCATGGTCGAGAGTGCCCGGCGCGAGCTTCGCGACAAGTTTCTCACCGCCGATGTCGGCATATCCGGCGCCAACTTCCTGATCGCGGACACCGGCAGCATTTGCACGGTCACCAACGAGGGCAATGCCGAGCTCGCCGTGACCCCGCCCCGCGTGCACATCGTCACCGCCGGCATCGAGAAGCTGGTGCCGTCGATGGCGCACTGCCTCGTGCTGCTGCGCCTGCTCGTGCGCTCGGCCACAGGCGCGGCGCTGACGCAATACACGAGTTTCTACAACGGCCCCAAGCGCCCGGGCGACGCCGACGGGCCGGAGGAGCTGCACATCGTGCTGGTCGACAACGGCCGCACGCGCATGCTGAGCGATTCGGGCCTGCGCGAGATGCTGCGCTGCATCCGCTGCGGCGCCTGCATGAACCACTGCGTGGTCTATCGCCAGATCGGTGGCCACGCCTACGGCTCGACCTATCCCGGTCCGATGGGAGCGGTGATCACGCCCGTGCTGGCCGGCCTCGAGAGGGCGCGCGAGCTGCCGCAGGCCTGCACACTGAACGGCCGCTGCCAGGAGGTCTGTCCCGTCGAAATCCCGCTGCCGACATTGCTGCGCGGCTGGCGCGAGCGGAGCTGGCGCGAGGGGCTGGAGCCGCAATCGTTGCGGCTGGGCCTCGGCCTATGGAGCTTCGTCGCCGCGCGACCGCGGCTCTACCGCCTGGGCAGCGCCGTCGGCGTGCGGGCCATGCGCCTGTTCCAGCG
>JBATRI010000001.1:0-7887 GCA_049292515.1 Geminicoccaceae bacterium | reverse complement strand
GGCCTGGGCATCGGCGGCCTCGCCGGGTGAGCCCTCCTGCAGCGCGCCGCGGGCGCCGCGCATCTGCATCTCGGCCTGGCCGAGGGCACGGGGAATCTCCATGCCGGCCTCACCCATCCGCCGCATGAGCTCGCCCAGCGCCCGCCGCAGCGCCTCCTGCTCGGCCGCGGCCTGCTCGGACGGGTTCTGGCCCTGACCCTGCTGCGTCTGCCCCTGCTGCTGTTGGCCTTGCTCGCCCTCCTGCTGCCCGCCCTGGCGTTGCTCCCGATCCATCTGGAAGCTGCGCTCGAGCAGCTGCTGCTGCATCTGGATCATCTTCTGCAGATCGCTCAGGGTCTGCTCGCCCTGGGACGGTTGCGCCTGCTGCGTGCCGGCGCGGAGATTCTCCAGCATCTCCTGGAGCTCGGCCAACATCTGTCGAGCCGCGTCGCGCGCGCCGCTCTGCATCATCTCCCGTGCCCGGTCGAGCATCTCCTGCAGGTCACGCCGTTCGACCGTCTGGCCATTTTGATTCTGTGCCGACGGCTGCTGCTGCATTTGCTGGCCCTGCTGCAAGGCCTGCCTGGTCAACTCGTCGAGGAATTCGTCCATGGCCTGCTGCAGCTCGGCCATCAACTGCTCGAGCTCCTTGTCCGTGGCACCCTCGTCCATCGCCTTCTGCAGCTCCTGCTGCAGGTCGCGCAGCTTGCGCTCCGCTAGCGACAGTGAGCCGTCCTCGATGAACAGCGCCAGTTCCCAGAGCAGGTCGATGACGGAGCGCCGGCTGGCCGCGTCGTCCTCGTTCATCGCCAGCCGCGCGGCACCCACGCGCAGGCCCAGGGGGACGGTGGTCGGCAGGTCCTGGGCGGCCTTGGTATCCCCCAAGGCCGCCAGACGCTGGGCGACCTCGCCGCTCTTCTCCGGCGCTGCCGCCAGGTTGCGCCGTTCCTCGATGATCGCGCGCGCGAGGGGATGGCGGAACTCGCGTGCCGGCAGCACCATCTGCAACGGGGCGCTCTGGCCGCGCTGGTCGATCGCGTCCACGGCCTCCAGCCGCATCATCACCGGCAGGCCGGCAAGCGGATGGGCGGTCAGGTCCTGGTAGGTGGCGGTGCGCAGCTCCATTGGCTGGCTGCCTGGCTTGAGCAGGATCAGCCGCTCGACCTCGCTCTCGCGCCCGACCGGCGCCAGCAGCAATGCGAGCTCGGCCACGCCATAATCGTCGTGGGCCTCGAGGTCGATCTTGAGGACGCTGCGGTGGGTGGCCGTCGGCTCGCCGACAAACGCCACGGTGGGCACGCCATCCGGTGCCACGTCGATCTGCCAGCGGGCGATCTCACGGCCGCCGTCCAGGACGGCGAGCGGTGCCGAACTGTCCACGGTGAGCTTGGCTTCGCCACTGCCCGACCCTAGAGCCTGCAGGGCGACCGTCCGATCGCCCGCCACGACAGCCGCGTTCGTTTCGTCTGCCAGATGGTGCGCCTGTACCCGCGCCTCGCTACCGGCAGGTATGGCCAATGCGGCGACACCGCGGGTCTGCTCGCTCACCAGGGGTGCCCGGCGTGTGTAGGCCGGCGGTGTGATCCACAGGTCGACGGCGGGCGGCAGGCTCGCCACGGCGGGACGGCCTGCGAAGCTGAAGCCGCTTGCAAGGCGCTGGCCGACCTCTCCGCGGCCATGGACCAGCGCCACGACCAAAAGCAGCAGCAGAGCAGCCCGCAGCGCCCAGGGATCGCGGCGCGGCAGGTCTGATTTTGGCGGTGCGAGCCGCAACCGCTCCAGGCTGTCGATCAGGCGTTGGCGATGCAGCGCCCAAAGCCGACGGGTTGCCGGATCGACGAAGTCGCTCGGCAGCGTATCGTCGAGCGCTCGCAGCGGTTGATGCGTGACACCGCTGTCCTGCTCCAGACGGGCGAGCCCGGCATCGCGCCCGACCACGCGCAGCTTCAGGCGTGCGCGCCACAAGGTCCAGCCGAGCAGCCCGAAAAACATCGCGAGCAGCGGTACATGCAGCCAGAGCGGCAGGCTCAACCAAAGGCCGAACAGGGAAAGGACGACGAAACTGCCGACGACCGCGAGACTAGGCCACATGGCCGGCCACAGCCGCTCGAAACTGACGACCAGCCGGGCCAGCAGCAGTCGGATCCGAAAGCTGCGGGTCTGGCGCGGGTCGCCGTCGCTCATCTGTCCGTATCCCTCAGTCGGTGAGCCAGTCCGGTATCCGTTCGTCGGCAAACTGCAATTCGGGTGGGCGGCTGGGCTTGATCACCGCGAACCGCTCCCCGTCAACCAACACCTCAGTAGCACTGGGGCGGGAATTGTAGCCCGAGGCCATCACCGCACCATACGCCCCGGCACCCGTAATGGCGACCAGATCGCCTGCGTCGAGGTCGGGCAGCATCCGATCACGGCCGAGCACGTCGCTGCTCTCGCAGATCGGCCCCACCACATCCATGGGCACCAGCGCCTCGCCTGGCCCGGGTTGCGCCACCGGCAGGACCGGATGATGCGCGCCGTACATGGCCGGCCGGAGCAGGACATGCATGCCGGAGTCCAGCACCAGAAACCGGCGCCCGGCCGCTTCCTTGAGATAGATCACCGACGACAGAAGTACACCCGCCTCGGCCACCAAAGAGCGGCCGGGCTCGAACAGCAGCTCGCAGTCCAGGCCCTCGGTCAGCCGGTGCACCATGGCGGCGAAGGCCGGCGCCTCGATTCGTGGCTCGTCTTGATACTGCACGCCGAAGCCGCCGCCGAAGTCGAGCCGGCGCAGCGGAATGCCGTCCGCCCGCAGACTCGTGAACAGGTCGATGCCACGCCGGTAGGCAGCCTCGAACGGCTCCAGGCGGCTGATCTGCGAGCCGATGTGCAGATGCACGCCCACAGGCTCGATGCCGTCGAGCTCCGCCGCCAGGGCGAAGACCGCGGCCGCCTCATCCCAGGGGATGCCGAACTTGTCGTTCTTGCGGCCGGTGCTGATCTTCTCGTGGGTGCCTGCATCGACGTCCGGGTTGATACGCAGCGCCACGGGCGCCGTGCGGCCCATGGCGGCGGCGAGCTCGCCGATGCGGCGCAGCTCCTGGGCTGATTCGACGTTGAACTGGAGGATGCCTTCGGCGAGCGCCATGCGGATCTCGTCGTCGGTCTTGGCGATTCCGGCATAGACGATCCGCTGCGGCGCCACACCGGCGGCCAGGGCGCGCGCGATTTCGCCGCCGGAGACCGTGTCGGCGCCCATCCCGGCCTGGGCGAAGAGCCGGATGACGGCCAGATTGCTGTTGGCCTTGACGGCGTAGCAGAACAGCACCCGCTCGCCTCGGAACGCGTCAAGGAATGCCTTGGCGCGGGCGCGCATGGCGCCGGCCGAATAGACGTAGGTGGGCGTGCCGACCACGGCGGCGATATCCGCCAGCGCCACTTGGTCGGCGTGCAGCGTGCCCTCGTGGTAGTGAAACGCACTCATTCCGAGGTTGCCGCCGGCGGGGGCTCGGCTTGGGGGCGCTCCGGCGGGCCTTTCTTGCCGCAGGCGGCAAGACCGATCACGAGAGCGGCCATGAGGGCGATATGGCGGGCGGCGTTCATGGTCATGGCCAGATGCTAGTGGAGGCGCGCTGGCGCCGCAAACGTGATCGCAGGAAGTGGTCCTCGGCAGAGGGTCAGGGTTTGGCCTTGGCCGCCAGCGAGTCGAGCCCACTCTGGTAGATGCCGTCGATCACGCCGACCGCGTCGCCATCGGGAGCGCCCTTCGCGTCGAACTCGCCGCTCCAGACGATGGTGGTGCCGCCTTCGTCCTCGACCTCGATGGTCGATTCATAGTTGGCCACCAGCAGCGGGCTCTCGATGATTCTGTAGGTGTAGCTCATGTCGTCCTCGTCGCGCTCAATCAGCTCCTCGACGATCTCGCCGCCGCCCTTGAGCGAGAGCGTGCGCATGGTCTTGCCGTCCTTCTCGCCCAGCACGCAGGTCTCGATCGCCGGATGCCACCCACCGATGGCGCAGAAATCGCCGATTGCAGCCCAGGCCTGGGCCGGGGTGGCGTCGACGGTGACCTGCTTGTTGACCTCGAGCGCCAAGGCTGGCGTGGCGACAAAGACGGTGACGGCCGTCGCGGCAAGATAGCGAAGGGCATGCATGGGGCTTCTCCTCCCAGAGTTTATTTTGGAAGCGGATGGTTTCCGCACCGCCTGGGCCGGGGTCAAGGCGAACCGTCGGATCAGGGCTTTAGGTAGCGCGCTTCCGCGGCGGTCACGGCTTCGAGCACCCGCTCTGGTGCCGTCCCGCCGAAGCTGCGCCGGCTGGCGACCGACCGGTCGACGCCCAGCACGTCCAGGGCGCCGGCCTCGACGCGCGGGTCGACGCCCTGCAGCTCCTCGAGCGTCAGCGCCTCCAGCCCGCAGCCCTTGCCTTCGGCAAGCTTGACCGAGCGTGCCGCGATCCCGTGCGCCTCGCGGAACGGCACGCCGCGCTCGCGCACCAGCCAGTCGGCGAGATCGGTGGCGATGGTGAAACCGACGCCGGCCGCGGCGTGCATCCGCTCCCTGTTGACGGTGATCCCGTCGAGCATGGCTGCACTGGCGGCGAGGCAGAGCTCCAGATTGTCGGCGGCGTCGAAGATGCCTTCCTTGTCCTCCTGCATGTCCTTGGAATAGGCCAGCGGCAGCCCTTTCAGCACCACCAGCAGCCCCTGCAGGTCACCCAGGATGCGGCCCGACTTGCCGCGCACCAGCTCGGCCGCGTCGGGGTTGCGCTTTTGCGGCATGATCGAGCTGCCGGAGGTGAAGGCCTCGGGCATGCGCACGAAGCCGAACTGCGGCGTCGACCACAGCACCAGCTCCTCCGCGAGCCTGGACAGGTGCACGGCGCAGATGGCGGCGGAGGCCAGATAGTCCAGCGCGAAGTCGCGGTCGGAGACCGCGTCGATCGAGTTTGCCGCCGGGCGATCGAAGCCGAGCTCGGCCGCGGTCATCGCCCGGTCGATCGGGAAGCTGGTTCCGGCCAGGGCGGCAGCACCGAGCGGGGATTCGTTCAGGCGCCGGCGCGCATCCTCCATCCGGGAGCGGTCGCGCCCGAGCATCTCCACATAGGCCAGGAGATGATGGCCGAAGGTCACCGGCTGCGCCGCCTGCAGATGGGTGAAGCCCGGCATCACGGTCGCCGCATGTTCGCGCGCCAGCCCCAGCAGCACCCGCTGCAGCTCGCGCATGCGCGCCTGGGCCCGGTCGATGGCATCGCGCACCCACAGCTTGAAGTCGGTGGCCACTTGGTCGTTGCGAGACCGCGCCGTGTGCAGGCGGCGGCCGGGCTCGCCGACCAGATCGGTCAGCCGCTGCTCGATGTTGAAATGGATGTCCTCGAGCTCGGTCTTGAACTCGAACGTGCCGGCCGCGATCTCGGCCTCGATCTGCGTCAGACCGCCCAGAATGGCATCCCGCTCGGCCGCGGTCAGCACGTCGACCGCGGCCAGCATCCGCGCATGCGCCCGTGATCCCGCGATGTCGTGAGCGTGGAGCCGCTTGTCGAAGCCGATCGACGCATTTATCTGCGCCATCAGGGGGGCCGGGTCGGTTTCGAAATGTCCGCCCCAGAGAGCGCGTCCGCCCTTGACCTCTACCGTCATCGTCTTTTCCCCGAGCCGTTCTGGAGCCTGCATGCGCCGCACGTTGCGCTTTCTCGTCATACTAGTCGCTGTGGCAGGCGGCGGGGCCAGAGCCGCCGAGGCACCGATCCAGACCGGCGAGGCCAAGCCGATACCACCGCTCGTTTTTCAGTCGATGGACGGGAACGAGGCCTCGCTGGATGACTTCAAGGGCAAGGTCGTTGTGCTCAACCTATGGGCCACCTGGTGCGCACCCTGCCGCGAGGAAATGCCGTCACTCGACCGCCTGCAGACACAGTTCGCCGACCGCGATGTCGTCGTGCTGGCACTGTCGGTGGACCGCGCCGGCCCCGACCGCGTCCGGCAGTTTCTGGCCGAGATCGGCGTCGACGCGGTGCACGTCTATCGCGACCCCAAGGCCGCGGCAACCCGGACACTGAAGGTGCCTGGCCTGCCGGCTACCATCCTGGTCGACCGCCAGGGCCGCGAGGCCGGGCGGGTGCTCGGCATCGCCGCCTGGGACGGTCCGGCGGCGGTAGCGGCGGTCGAGCAGCTGCTGGCCGAGCCCGCCGGCTGACGGCCCCGGAATTTCAGCGATATTGCAGGGTGACGGCGCGGGCGATCAGCCAGCTGAGCTTGCCGGGACGGACATTCAAGCCTGCCAGATGCAGGGACGAGTAGCCAACGCTCGAGCTAAAGCTGCAGCTGCTTGCGGCGCGCCGGCTCGGTGAATGCCGCATCGCCCGATCGAGTCGCACGGCCAAGTTGGTGAACAGGCGCATCATCGACCCTCCGCCCAGGACATTCCGTACAGTCCACGCCATCATCAACGAACATGCGCCGCTCTTGTCGGAGGGTCAATCGTGGCCTCGGCTGTGCGGGCCCCGGCGGCGAAGGTGGGGTGCGCTCGGCCGCGAAGACCAGCAATGGCGACTCGCGACGCTCAGATCTCGATCATTGCCTTGACCACCCTGGTCTCCGGTCGGATCCATTCGGGGAAGCGCTCCGGCGCCTCTTCGAGTGGAGCCCGGTGGGTGATCAGGCGCTCGACCTTGATGCTACCTGAACGGATCGCCGCCAGCACTTCATCGAAGTCCTCGATGGTAGCGTTGCGACTGCCCTTCAAGGTCAACTCGCGTTTGTGGAAGTCCGGCCCGGAAAAACCGAGATCGGTGCGAACCACGCCCACGAACACCAACGTGCCGCCGTGTGCCACCCAGCCGAAGCTCTGCTCCATGGCAGCCGCATTGCCGGTGGCGTCGAACACGAGGTCGAAGAAATCGGCTTGGGTCAGATCGCTGAGGCGCTCGCGCGTATCGGCGTCCACCTGCAGGCCGTCGCCGATGCCCAGCACGTCGCGACAGAACGCCAACCGATCGGGGCGGGGATCGAGAAACGTGATCTCGGCGCCGCGGGCCCGAGCGAACAATGCCGTGGCGATACCGATCGGCCCGGCACCCACGACCAGGGTCCGCTCGCCGCCCCGGATTGCGGCCCGGCGCGCGGCATGGGCGCCGATCGCCAGGAACTCGACCAAGGCGGCCTGATCCACGCTCAGGCCGTTCGTGTGAAACACCACCGATTCGGGCAGTGCCAGGAACTCGCACATGCCGCCGTCGCAATGCACACCCAGGCACTGCAGCGAGGTACAGCAGTTGGTCTTGCCCTGCCGGCAGGCGATACAGGTGCCGCAGGTAAGGTAGGGCATGACATAGACCATCGTGCCCTCGGCCAGCCGCGTGCCCCGCCCTGCGGCAGCCACCTCGCCGGAAAGCTCGTGGCCCATCACCCGCGGGTACTCGAGGAACGGATGCTTGCCCTGGAAGATGTGCAGGTCAGTGCCGCACACGCCCATGCGGCGAATGCGCAGCACGACCTCGCCGTCCCGAGGCTCGGGACGCGCACGCTCGGTTAAACGGAGTGTCCCGGGGGTGTCACAGACGACGACGCGCATGGGCTGCCTCAATGGGCAAGAAGGACGGGGATCGGCACCTGCTCGAGGATGTGGCGGGTTGTACCACCGAACAGCATCTCGCGGACCCGCGAATGGCCATACCCACCCATGACCAGCAGGTCGGCCTGTTCCTCTTGCACTTGGGCTAGGATGGCCGCTCCGATGGCGCCGCCGCTCGCCACCTGCTTGACGCGCGCCTTGACACCGTGGCGGGTCAGGTAGCCGGCGAGGCCGGAGCCAGGCTGGTCGCTGAAACGCACCCCGGCCGCCGCGGCATCGACCACCAGCACCACGACATCGGTGGCCTTCTGCAGCAGCGGCACGGCGTCGCCGGCGGCACGGGCGGCCTCGCGCGAGC